>CAMAYN010000131.1 GCA_945862285.1 Akkermansia muciniphila
TCGATCACAATAAGAAACGCGAACAAGACGCTCCATCCAACCACTAGGAGCCGCCTTGTTTCCCAGCCTCTATGATAACTCCAACCTCAACCCCGCGTTCAAGCCTCGCTCCCGCTCCTAGTGGTGGATGAGCTTCGACGTTCGATCAAAATGAAGAAACGCATCATTACAGTCCTATGCATCCTTTGTTTCATCCAAGGAGGCTTTGCATCTGAGGAAAGCGCGGACTACGCCAAGAAGCTTTCGTTGGCAATAGACTATCATGTTGCTGACGGAGGTACCCTTATCGTCACCCTTAAAAACTCCTCAGCAGAGAAGTTGGAACTGATGCTGAACGACAAGGAGATAGAGGGCAGCTTTACTACCGAGGGCGATGATAAAGAAAAGTTCTACGATAAAGACTACCTGCGGAAGCTTTTGACATCTGTTTGGTTTTCTGGAGTCTGCGAACTTGAACGGAATGGGGAGATGAAGTGGACCTTAAAACTAGAGGAATTGGTTTATTCTGGGGCTGACGATAAGCCGGTGACACCTCAAAGTATCGCAGGAAAGTCGATTTCATTAAGTTTGGATCGGCTAGCTGTGATTCCCACCGTTGGAAAGGGCAACATCCCGATCCTAATCCAAAGCAATACGCTTAAAATCCCCAAGATCGAACAAGCCGGCACTGGGCAACCCGCTACCCGCCCCGAGTCGAAGTCGGAGGGTGGCGACAAACCTCAACCTGAAGCGGAGGGGCGCTCCCGGTAACGGTTGCCAGGCCTCAACGTTCGGCTAAAAACAATGCGCGCAACATTCCTGATCCTGTTCATCAGCTCGTTCACTTCTTACGGGGAAGAGCCTCAAAACGTGCCCATTGAGAAACTTGGGACGGAGTTCGAACTAGTCGGCAAGCTGCACGCTCCTTTAGGCACGGTTCTTTCGGTGGTTGGGGTAGCGGTGGAAGGCCCTTTCAAAGGGTATGAAGGAGGTCCGAATCTGCGAGTCCAGCAGATACAAGGGAAATATTATCAGAAGGACATTCAAATATCCCTCGAGCCATATTTTAATAACTGGGGTGAAGAAGCGACAACCGGTGGCCACGCTCTACCGAAACTGAAGGTCGGGGAGACCTACAAATTGGAAGGATACGAGACTGGTGGATTTGTGGGTATTCCAAGTGAGGCTTACGAGCAAGCGGGATTGATGATTCAAACAACTGGACACTATTTTCGCCACCATTTCGTGGTAATAAAAGCTGAGCCAACTGAGCCCATTTCGTATGCGCCGTGGATGTTTTCTGGCGAAAAGGCCTTGTTGTCTGGGATTGCAAAATCGGTCGCTGGCGACTCAGCTTTGGTTGGTGAGAATTGGGAAGTAGTATTAAAACGTGGAGAAAAATGGACAGATGAGATCGAGGGCAAGAAGATTGAATCATACGGAATCTACAATCCAGATGCCACTTGGAGAGATAATTCCAATTTCGCGAGTAAGAAGTTTGATCTGGTTGATGGCTGGTGGAGATTGGTCGAGTTGGAAGATCAGGTTGGACGAAGGGTCTGTTTGAGAGGAATGGCGCAGAGCCTCAATGGAGTTTGGTGGTTCCACTACCGAGGAACGGATCTATACGTTGAAGGAATGGAGAACCTTCCTGGATGGACGAACGAGAATCATTGGCGACCAATGCAGATCGAAGGATTGCTAGAGCGAGCTCGTCTTCCGAGGCTGGACCAAGTTTCTCTGAAACCAGATCGGGACTTGCGGGATTACTTCATTGTGAGGGGAGCAAGCTGGAAGCCGCTGCCAGAGCTATTTGCTCCAGAACGGCCTTTGCCACCCAAAGCCGAACAAGGCGGTGGTGGACAACCGGCTACCCGCCCCGAGTCAAAATGACCCTCTTGACTATAACCTTTAACCCTGTTGCGGAGTGGCGCTCCCGGTAGCCGGTGCTACCACTCTACGTTAGCCGAAGAATATGTTACTCAAATACACACCTTTATTTCTAGCTCTTTTTATGAGTAGTTGCGTGGTGGCTGATACGACTCCAGAGATTCGAGGACAAGTAATGGCAAGAGGCACGAACAAACCTATTGAAGGAGCCTTAGTCGTTGCGGTACATCCTAGTATGACGGAAGTGTTTTCGATAGCGCATTCAAAAGATGATGGTAGCTTTCGAGTGCCATCCACTAGAAAAGCGTTTTTTCTTATCGGAGCCGGTAGTGATGTGGCTGATGTAATTATACACGCACCAGAATTCAAAACACTTTGTCTGCCTGCAGTCCATGCACGATCAGGCGATGATTTCTATGAAGCGGATCTTGGAACAATTACGCTCACTCCAAAGCGCTAACAAGCCGAGTCATGCAACCCCATGAACTTCTGTTGTTTCTTATCGACACCAGCGTCACAATGTCGTAATTCTTCGTTGCAAGTACGCACCTGTTCATGGGGTGGATGTGCTATACGTTATCTGAAAAAACCCCATTTCCCCAAACTGAAAAAACCCACACACAAATGAAAAGTCGATTTATAATCATTACAAACATGTTCCTTCTGCTGTTTCTTTTCAGTGGCTGCAAGGATCAAGGCGCGACGAAGAGCAGTCCCCCAACCGAGTTATCGGGCAGATTGGATGCTGCCCTCGCTATGAAAGAGGGAACTTCCCGTCACAACATGTTGGTGAAGCTGGCTGAGGATGCCGCCAACGCGGGCGATGGGGATACTGTGCTCAAGGCGATCGCGCAGGTTGATCCGGGAACTGCCCGTGACAATACTTGTGCCATTTGCAGCGAGGCTTTGGCGAAACAAGGCAAAACCTCCGAAGCGACGATGGTTGCAAAGCAAATTGTAAACGAAACGTCGCGCAACAACGCGCTGGCGCGCATCGCAAGTGGCTCAACAAACTAAAAACAAAAACCATCAGATAATAAGCCGTGAGGGGCAACCGGCGACAACGTCGCCAGTTGAACTGGAGTTTCATCTCGCCGGTGCCACCACTCATCGTTCCTCGATATTCGATTTGACAGGGGAGGGGATGTGGGAGAAGGTGTTTCATGAAGAAATTGCTAACGCTTATTCTTTTTCCCTTGCTGGCTTTTTGCCAATCGAAGGATGAAAATCAAACAACGAAAACGATGGAAGAAACAAAGAAAATCCCTGATGGAGCAGAAACGATTACGCTAGGGGCGGGATGTTTTTGGTGTGTGGAGGCGGCGTATTCGCAGCTTGATGGCGTGTATTCGGCCACTTCTGGGTATATGGGCGGCACGGTGGAAAACCCGACGTATGAACAAATTTGCACCAAGACGACGGGACATGCCGAGGTGGTGCAGGTGGTGTTTGATCCGAAAAAAATTACCGCAGAACGCGTTTTAGCTTGGTTCTGGGATTTGCATGATCCTACGACGCTGAACCGACAAGGAAATGATGAGGGGCCGCAGTATCGATCTGCGATTTTTTATCATAATGAGGCACAAAAGAAGCTCGCTGAGGCATCGAAGAGCGCGGCGCAGGCGAATTTTAAAGATCCGATCGTGACGGAAATCACAGCAGCGGCGAAGTTTTACTCGGCGGAAAAATACCATCAGAATTATTACAACGAGAATAAAACGAAGAATCCGTATTGCCGCTTCGTGATCGAGCCGAAGTTAAAAAAGCTGAAGTTGGAACATTGACAAGATGCGTTCCCGCGCCTATTTCGGTCGCGCTATGGCATTGATTAACGACAACTTCCTCAAACTAAAGGCTGGTTATTTATTTCCTGAAATCGCGCGTCGAGTAACGGCATTTCAGCAGGAAAACCCGGAAAAAGCAGCGCGGTTGATCCGTTGCGGAATTGGCGATGTGACGGAGGCATTGCCTGCGGCATCGATTCAGGCGATGCATGAGGGCGTGGACGAATTGGCGAATCGAGCATCGTTCAAGGGGTATGGCCCAGAGCAAGGGTATGCGTTTTTGCGCGAGGCGATTGCAGAAAATGCGTATGCAGGCTTGGCGATCTCGGCGGATGAAATTTTTATTTCCGATGGATCGAAGTGTGACACGGGGAATATTTTAGATATTTTTGGTAAAGGAAATAAGATCGCGATCACGGATCCGGTTTACCCTGTCTATGTCGATACGAATGTGATGGCAGGGAATACGGGTGATGCGGATGCTTTTGGAGCGTATGAGGGCTTGGTGTATTTGAAATGCGATGCCGCGAATGGATTTGTGGCACCGCCGCCTGCGGAGAAAGTGGATTTGGTTTACTTGTGCTTTCCGAATAATCCGACGGGGGCGGTGGCAACGCGGGCGCAGCTTGAGGCATGGGTGGCGTATGCGTTGGCGAATGATACGGTGATTTTATTTGATTCGGCGTATGAAGCCTTCGTGCAAGATGCCTCGGTTCCGCGTTCGATTTATGAGATTGAGGGGGCGCATCGATGTGCGATTGAGTTTCGTTCGTTCTCCAAGCACGGCGGCTTTACTGGTGTAAGATGTGCTTACACAGTGATTCCTAAAACGGTGACAGGTGCGGCGGGGAATGGGGAGCGTGTGGCGTTGCATCAATTGTGGTCGCGGCGGCACAGCACGAAGTTCAATGGGGCATCGTATCCCGTGCAAAAGGCGGCGGCGGCGTTATTTTCTGAAGAAGGAAAAGCGCAAGTGGCGGAGTTGATCAAACATTACATGGGGAATGCGAGCTTGCTGCGCGAGGCGTGTTTAGCGGCAGGATTGCCTGTTTTCGGTGGCGTGAATGCGCCGTATGTGTGGGTGGGCTGCCCGGATGGGAAATCGTCATGGGAGATGTTTGATCTTATGCTGCATGAGGTGCAGGTGGTGATTACTCCAGGTTCGGGCTTCGGCGCTGCGGGCGAGGGATGGTTCCGGATTTCGGCATTCAATTCCCGTGCGAATGTGGAGGAAGTTTGCCGGAGAATCGGGACTTTGCTGGGGTGATAGGTCCCGAACGGTGAGCGCGGCGACCACTAGAAGCTGTCGGATTTAGGTTCGATTGATCCCATAGGAAGGATGTCGTCGCTCGTGTTTGATGACTGTGACGCGGATCAATGCATCATCGATCATCCGAAATAAAATTACGTAGGGAAATCTCTTCATGAGTGATCTGCGTATCTCTCCGCGAACGATCATCCATCGCGTAGGCATAGCGGCGATACGAAGAACTTGCTTCTCAAATTCATTGAGAAAATCTTCACCAAGATTAAGGGATCGTTCGTTGTAAAGGTCACGTATCTCGGCAAGCTCGGCTGCAATAGCGGGATGATACTCGATCTTCATTGCCTCAAGCGTTGCATCAATTCATCATGGGATAGTGCAATAACGCGTCCGCTCTCTATGTCTTGATCTCGTTCTTCGGCAAGATTCAAAGCAGCGGCTTCATCAAAATCGGTTGAAATCTCAAATGGATCTTCAATGCTCTCCCACAACGAGGCGGCAAGAAGAGCCCGCTCTCTTACAGGTAACTTTAAGGCTTCTGGTGCAATTTGGTCAATGCTCATGCGTAGAGTTTACCACGGCATAGGCGCAGGAAAAGCATGAATTTTAGAATACGTGAAACAGCAGGAATCAGCTCGTCGGGCGGCGGTTGCTTGTAGGTTTCTACAAGGGGCTGGCCGCGCGAATATCTTGAATGATCATTTGCAGGCTGGTGACGCCGCGGAAGGTATTACGATCGATGGTGAAGGCAATGTCCCACGGTGGATCGGGGAGTGGTTTTTCTCCGCCGTTGAAATACATGGCGGATTGCTCGCTGAGGCCCGATGATCCTTGGCGCATGAAGAGGCGCAGATGCTTGTTTTTCAGGTGCATCGGTGGGCGGCTGAGGTAGATGTTTTTTGAGAAAAATACCGGTTGTGGATTGCCACTGCCGAAGGGTTGTAAGAGTTCGTAGGATTTTAAGAAATCGAGCGATAGCATGTGAAACGGCAATTCGGCATCGAGAATGAGCCGTGGGAGTCGTTGCTCGGCGGTGGTATGAGCCAGCACGTAGGCGCCGAATTGTTGGCGGAAGGCATCAATGTTCGATTCAGCTACGGAGATGCCTGCGGCCATTTCGTGTCCGCCACCCGCATGGAGAATGGGGCGGCATTGTTCGATGGCGCCGACGAGGGAAACGCCATGAATCGAGCGGCCTGAGCCTTTGCCTACACCGCTTTGATCAATGGAAATAATGAAACAAGGTTTGTGAAATTGCCGCATGAGGCGCGAGGCCACGATGCCAACGATGCCTGGATGCCAGTCGCGCGAGGCGAGGACGATGACGGGATCTTGGTGGAATTTTTCCTGCATGATGAGTGCTTCGCGGCGAGCGCGTTCTTCCATGGCTTGGCGTTCGCGATTGTAGTCGTCGAGTAATTTTGCGAGGTCGGCAGCTTCTTCTTTGTCGTTGCACATCAAGGTGGCGAGAGCCATTTCTGGCTGATCCATGCGGCCTGCGGCATTGAGGCGCGGGCCGATGCGGAAACCGATGTCCATGGAGGTGACGATTTGATCCATGCCCACGGATTTTTGCAGTGCTTTGAGGCCGAGGTTATTGGTGTTAGGAAGGCGTTTGAGTCCGTGGCGCACGATGAGTCGATTTTCCCCAACCATGGGGACGATATCGGAAATGGTAGCAACGCTAACAATTTCTAACATGGACTTAAGATCGTAATCGGGCAGTGGGCGTTTTTTTAGTAAGGCATGGGCGACCTTGAAGCAAACGCCAGCGGCACATAGGTAGTGCAGATCATCGCCACACTTCGGGTTGACCAGTGCCACGCAATCGGGTCTGCCAAGCGGGCTAGGCTCGTGGTGGTCAATGATTATGACATCTTTGCCTGCGGCGCGAAGTTCGGCTACTTCGTTAATGGATGTTGTGCCGCAATCGACAGCGATCCACAGAGTCGCAGTGCCGTGTTCTTCGTAGCAGCGTTGCAGCGCGGCGGTGCTTAATCCGTAACCTTCGGCACTGCGGCGAGGAACGAAAAATTGTGGCCGCAATCCGTAAGCGGACAGAATGCTGTTCATGATGGTGATGGAGCTGACACCATCCACGTCATAGTCGCCGAAAATCAGAATCTCTTCTTTTTGATCAATCGCACGGAGCAGTCGCATGACGGCGTGTTCCATGTCAGGAAGGAGAAATGGATCGCTGAGGTCTTTGAGCTTGGGATCGAGAAATTTGTCGATGCTGGCGTGTTCGAGAATGTTACGCTGACGGATCAGGGCGCACAAAATTTCAGGAAATTCTTGTAAGGATTCCTGGAGGTTTTCGTGGGGGAAATCCTCGCGAATTACCCATTGCATCGTCGTCGATACCATTGTCGGGTGAGACTACATCTCTCGTATTGACAATGGCAAGAAGGAATCGAATTTATTCGCCTGCGTCAGGGTAGGAGCCTAACAATTTCACCAAACAACAATGGCGGCGCAGCTCTTCCAACGCTTGCATAACCGGCTGGTCTTCGCAATGGCCACCGAGATCGACGTAGAAAATGTATTCCCAGTCTTTTTGTTTCGACGGACGAGATTCGATTTTCGACATGTTGATTTTGCATTGCTCGAAGGATTGCAGTGCGCTCACGAGTGCCCCTGGTTTATCTTGAATGGAAAAGAGAATGGATGTGCGATCGCGTCCGGTAGGCGGGCAAGTTTTTTCCCCAATGACGAGGAAGCGTGTGGTGTTTGTGGCGCGATCTTGAATACCGCTTTCGAGGATTTCCAATTGGTTAAATTCCGCAGCCAGCGCCCCACCAAGAGCTGCGGCACCTTGATCGGCATATTCGTTCGCAAGCTTGGCGGCCTTTGTGGTGGAAGATACTTCGACAAGGTCAGCTTCAGGAAAATGTTTCAGTAGCCAATTCCGACACTGGCCGAAAACTTGTGGATGGGAGTAAAGTGTTTTGATTTTTTCGCGCGGAATGGCGGACATCAAACAATGCTCGATACGCAATAAAATCTGAGCGCAAATGTGGAGTGGGGAATCAACAAATAAATCCAGCGTATGAGATACCGCGCCTTCGGTGCTGTTTTCGATAGGGACGACACCGTAATCCGCCTTTCGTCTCGCGACTTGGTCAAATACATCAGCAAAATTGGGCTGTGGTGAGTATGTGATGCTATGGCCAAATTTCTTGATCGCTGCTTGATGCGTCCACGTACCCTCTGGCCCGAGGTAGGCAATTTTCAAATCGTCCTCAAGCGCCAGGGCGGCGGACATGATTTCGCGATAGATTGCTCGAATCGATTTCTCAGGAAGACGCCCGCTGTTTTTTTCTAACAGTTTTCGCAGCAATGCATCTTCGCGCTCAGGGGCGTAAATTTGCAGCCCTTGCATTTTTTTCACCACACCTACTTCGTGAACTAAATCCGCTCTTGTCGAAAGTAAGTCCAAGAGTTGCGAGTCAATGGCATCGATTTTTCTGCGAATATCTTCCAAATTCATGATCGTTGTGTCGTGAGAAATTTTTAGTTATCGTTCGTTTCAGGAGTTTCAATGGCGGCTAGCGTTAACTGACTATCGGCGACTTGTTCCGAAACAGGTTCGGGAAGTTTCACGCGACGCAGTTCGGAGCTATTGGGTAAGTCTTCAATAGTGCGAATACCAAAATGTTCAAAAAACAGCTCTGTCGTCTCGTATAGCAGCGGGCGACCTGGCAAATCTGCCCTGCCGCCGACACGCACGAGATCACGATCGAGCAGTTTTTGTAACATCCCATCACAAGAAACTCCGCGAACTGCCTCGATGGCCGCTTTTGTGATGGGTTGGCGATAGGCGACGATGGCGAGTGTTTCCATGGCAGGGCCGCTAAGACGCTCGGGCTTACGACCGGGAAAAAGTTGGCGAACAAATTCCCCGTAGGTAGCATCGGTGTAAAATTTCCAGCCCTTGCCTCGCTCGCTAAGCACAAAGGAGCGCCCCGACTCTTTATACTGGCGGTTGAGTTCAGTAATCGCGGCAACGACGCTCGCTCCATCAACAGCACTCAAGGCAGACAGCCAGTCTGGTAACTCTGCTGGATCAAGACCTTCGTCAAATTCCCTTTGTCGCACATCTTCCGCCTCTGCTACGCGTGCACGCACCAACCGTGCTAACTCTTCGGCAGCAAGAGGATCGCTAGAAGCAATCAATAAAGATTCGATAATTAAAGCAAGTTGCATGGGTCTGCCACACACTAGTAGGATTCCAGCGCTTTGCGCAAGTCGCAACGCATCCTTACAACGGAAAAACAAAAAACAAAAAGAATACGAAATTTTTCCTTGCAGTTACGTTATTAGATCGCTAGTTAACGCCGCCTCAGAAAATAACTGTATTCGCGATACAGTTTCAATATTACCTCTATCACTATGGCCAATAAAAAAGCATCGAAAAAGCCGGATAAAAAATCACAGCCAAAGCCCCAAAGCAAAATCGCAGATAAAAAGCAATCTGTAGTCAAATCGAAAGCCGCTGTGAAGCCAGCCCCATTGGCCAAGCCCGCCAAAGCCGCGAAACCAGCCAAGGCCGCCAAGGCCGCGAAACCCGCCAAAGCCACAAAGCCAGCCAAAGCCGCGAAGCCAGCGAAAGCTGCGAAGCCCGCCAAAGCTGCGAA
>CAMAYN010000132.1 GCA_945862285.1 Akkermansia muciniphila
ATGCGGCGGCGAGAGGCCATGAACCAATCGACGGGGATGGCGAGTTCTTGAGCAGCAGCTTGGCGGGCGACGAGATTGAAAGGATCAAAAGTGGCGAGTTGGAGACGTTTTTTCCCGTGGAGTTCGATGATGGCGATGGGCAGAAGGCGGTGGCGTAGGGCGATACGGGGGCCGCAGATTTCGCGGAGTGGGAGTGGGTGTTCCACGGCGGGGATGCTCTCAAGCCATGGCATGGCGATGTCAGTAGCGAGTTCACGGAGGTATTTTTCCTCGTCGAGGAGATTAGCATCGAGGATGTCGTCGAGCGGGGATCGTTGCCGTGAGGAAGAGTCTTCGATGATTTTTTCGAGGGCTTCTAGGTCATCGTGTCCACTGCGTCGGGCGGGTTGTAGCAAAATTTCCATCATGAGTGCTGAGGCATTGTTGTGGATGAAAAACCGCCGATTGGCAAACTTGTGTTGAAAAAATGCTCGGAATGATGAAATCGCTGAAGAATTTCAGAAATGAATATCAATCTTATGCCATGAATGAAGGGATTTGAAAAATGTCCGAACGCCAGTTGTTTCGCAAACCCTGTGATGCCTCCATGCTGAGGCTTGGGATTTTTCTATAGTTTTTCAGGATTCTGCAATAATTCTACGATGCGGCGCAACAACAATCCGGCACCTCCGCCATCGACGACACGGTGATCAAAGGTCATTTCTAAATCGGCTTCTATCGCTGGAATAAAAGTCCCACGTTGCTCATCCCAGACGGGCTTTTTCACTCCAGCTCCTATGCCTAGGATCAGCGTTTCATTGGGTAGGGGAATAGGAGTCGCCCACGCTAAACCAAATGTTCCGAAGTTGGTGACCGTGGCAATGCCGCCTTTTGTATCGGCTTCGATGAGTCGGCGCCGCCTTGCGCGATCAACCAAATCATCGTACTCCGCCACGAGTTCTGCGAGCGATTTTTCATCAACCTTGCGCACTACCGGAACCAGCACGCCATCGGGCACGGCGACTGCCAAGCCGATGTCGAAAGAGCGCGGATGAACGATTTTCGAGCCGATCAGAAATCCAGCAACTTCGGGCATTTCTTTGATCGCTAGAGCGAAGGCACGAAGGAGATACAAGGTGAGGCCAGGTTTTTGTTCTTGTTTTTTCCGATGATTCAAAACCGCATCTAGGCCCACGTAGCAACCGACGGTTGCTAGGGGGCGAGTCCAACTGCGCCGCATGGCATCGGCGACCGCAAGGCGCATGGGCGAGGCATTGCTGCTTGGCCACGTTTGGATGTAATTCAGAAATTTCTCTAAATCCTCTACCGTGACCCGACCACCTGCGCCACTGCCGACCACGGCGGAAAGATCTGCTTCGCGCAGTCCCATCTCATCCATGCGCGCACGCATCCGCGGCGAAATGTAATGCGCTCCCATATTTCCTGCTGGAACGGCTAATCCGCGCACGGTGGGATTCACTTGCGGGGCCGATTCTTCGTAGCCGTCACCATCAATGGCGAAGTGCAAATTCTCTTCTTTGGCGGCAGTCATTTTCACACCTTCGTCCGACCGTATGGCAGTGGACGTATCAACTCCTGTACGCTCGATCTCTTCATCTGTGGCGGAGACATAGCCGAGAAGTGTGCCCACGGCGTAACTCACTCCTTCTTCCACCCTCCATTCTTCGAGGACTCCGGAGCATAATGCCGTCACTCCCATGGTCGCCTTGCTCGTCTCCACTTCGACAATTTCTTGGTCTGCTACGACCTGATCGCCTACCTGGGAAAGAATGCGGATCACCGTGGCTTCCGCGATCGACTCACCTAACTGTGGCATGATAATGGCTACTTTTGGCATAAAATTCGTTTCGGTTAATAGGAGAGCAATTTTTTGAGCGAATCGCAAATCGATTCCGACGTAGGTCGATGAGAGGCCCACAGGCGCGGATGGTAGGGGACTGGTGTATCGCGGGCATTGAGGCGCATCGGCGGCGCATCTAACAAATGAAAACCATCGGCAACAACGCGAGAAATCACTTCCGCGGTCACGCCGCCCCAAGGAAAGGCCTCGCCGACCGCGAGGATACGCCCTGTGCGTGCAACACTTGCCAAGACCGTATCGATGTCTAACGGCTTCACGCTACGCAAATCCACCACCTCGATTTCCCATCCCGATTCCTTTTGTAATCTCTCCGCCGCCTTCACCGCCTCATGCACCATAGCGCTATAAGCGACCACCGTGGCATGGCATCCCATCCGCGTGATGCGGGCTTGGCCGATGCTGAGTCCATCGCCATGAAAATCTTTCGCTTTTAGCCAGCGATACAAAAATTTATGCTCACAATAAATCACCGGATCATCGATGTTTACCGCCTCTACTAGCATGGTGTAGGCATCTGCCACCGTCGCCGGAGTAACCACGACTACGCCGGGATAATGGGCGTAGATCGACTCCATGCTTTGGCTATGAAATGGACCCGAGCCAGCCGTGCCGCCCGAAGGCAAACGCATGGTCAACGGCACCGCCACTCCGGTTCGATAAAAGTGAGTCGCTGCATGATTGACGATTTGATTGAAGGCAATCGAGGAAAAATCAGCAAACTGCATTTCCACAATCGGGCGCATTCCCTCCAGAGCCGCGCCTACCGCCATACCCGCCATCGCATCCTCGCTGATGGGCGAATCCAGCACCCGCCCAGGAAACATTTCACTCAGACCTTTTGTTGCCTTAAAGGCACCGCCAAAAGTGGAAATATCCTGCCCGTAAAGGAAAACACGGGGATCGTCCCGCAGCAAATCTTCCATCGCCTGATGAATGGCATCAATGTAGGTAACACTCATATTTAATTCGCTCCTTCCATCAATCGTTTCGTCGCAAAAGCCTGCCATTCCTCCTGAAAAGGATCGGGCAATGGTTCTTGTTGTGCCTTTGCTACCGCCGCTTGCACCTCCTCTGCCGCTTGCACACGAAAAGCCTCAATTTCCTGCAAACTCATGATCCCCGCTTCCACTAATTGTTGCTCCGCCACTGCGAGGCAATCTCTGCCGTAATGCCCCGCCTTCACCAAATCCGGCACATAAAAAGCATCATCGTGCTCGCCGTGCCCGCACAAGCGCAACAGCCGCGCCACCACCATCTGCGGCCCACCACCATCACGGGCATCGCGCACGGCATCACCAATGACCTTAGCGCAAGCGAGAAAATCCGTGCCATCCACCGCGTGGCCTTTCACACCGTAGCCCACTGCGCGATCTAGCAAATCAGCACAAGCATACTGCCGAGTCACCGGCGTGCTGTAGGCAAATTGATTATCTGCCACGATCACCACCAAGGGTAGTTTCTCCACTGCGGCAGCATTCAGCCCTTCATGAAAAGCTCCCGTAGAAGTGGCGCCATCGCCAATACATGTCGCGCCCACCACGCCAGCCAATTTCCCTTGCAATCGCCGCGCTAACAAGCCGCCCGCTACTGCCGAAACCGCTGCGCCAAGATGACTTATCATCGCCAACATGCCCTCCGCCGGACGTCCCCGATGGATATTTCCATCCCGTCCCCGCATCGGCCCAAGTGCCGAGCCAAGATACGCCCTTGCACAATCAAGTAAATCCTCCCCAAAACCCGTCCGCCCCGCCTGATCCCGAATCAATGGCGCAAAAATATCTCTCCCCGGAATCAACGCTGTTCCTAATGCCGCACTCACCGCCTCTTGCCCGCGTCCTAAATACACACCGCCGACAATTTTTCCTGCTTTGTATAGGCTCGATAGCTTATTCTCCATTGTCCGCGCCCGCACCATAGCATGAAACATGGCGCGTAAATAATCCACACCATCTCTTTGTCTAAAATGTTCCCGAGTATCAGTCACAAAAAAGTTGTATCGGTTCTAGTAAAATTGACAAAAACAAAAATCATTCAAAATGGGATTACATCCGCCACCATCGCCACAGCCATCGCCGCGATGCCTTCTTCTCGCCCCACAAAGCCCATCCGTTCATTCGTCGTCGCCTTAATGCCGACGCGTTGAGGGGAGATGCCCAGGGCCTTACCAATATTTTCTTTCATTGCCGTGCGATACGGCAAAACCTTCGGTGCCTCGGCAATCAGCGAGGCATCCACATGCACGATCCTATAACCTAGTTCGCTACAGCGCAAAGCCGCTCGTTCTAAAATCAGCAACGAAGAAATTCCCTTACAATTCGGATCTCCTGGCGGAAAAAAATACCCAATATCTGGTTCTCCCACAGCCCCCAAAATCGCATCCGCTACCGCATGACACAGAACATCCGCATCAGAATGCCCTTCCAATCCCTGCGAATGCGGGATTTCCACCCCACCTAAAATCAAAGGCCTACCCGCGACAAAGCGATGCACATCATATCCAATTCCTACCATAGTTGCGCCAGACAATACATCGTCCCCCCTTCACCGCAATCATAATTCCCGACTCTTGCCCGCCTGTAGAACCGCAAAACAGACCCGCAGAGAAAAATTCCGCAATTTTCCCATCGAAGAATTCTAGCAAATTTGCTATTGGCTCTCTCGCACATGCGAAAATATCCAACATTATTTCAAATCCGTACCTTATGGAATGCGGCAACGGGTGTTTCCATTCTTGTCCTCGGCCTGCTACTCGTCGGGTTGATTTGGTTGGTAGGGCACATTTTTAGTTACCTCCAACCCGTTTTGGTTCCTGTGATCGTCGCGGGCATTGTCGCTTATCTACTCGATCCCGTAGTGCGCATTCTCGAAAAATGGGGAATGACGCGACTCAAGGCAGTGGTCACCGTTTTTGTGGGCATTGTGATTTCATGCCTTTTACTTTTACTCGCCATTTTACCTGGTGTGAATCAAGCCAGAAAAATGGCCGCAGACGCTCTATCTCCCAAGACATCAGCCGCGCAGCAAGGCAAAGAGCCATCGGCAGCCAGCGCCGAAAATGATACCGCAAAAAAGAATCTTTCCACTAATTTTAACCATTATGCTTACTCGCATCTCGATGAAAATCGCGCCAACATTCTCGGCTGGGGACTCACCGTCGTGGACGATAAAAACGAAGAAGTTTCCTCAAATTCTCCCGCTGACTATAAATTCATCGATAGCCGCATTGGACGCACCATCGTCACCTACAAGGATAAAATCATCGCTTTTGCGTCCTCGGGAACGAACATTGTGCTGAGTTTCATCGGCTTCATCATCGGCATGGCCATGGTGCCCATTTATCTGTTTTTCTTCCTGAAAGACAGTGCCAGCATCCAGCAGAGTTGGCACGAATATGTTCCGCTAAAAGCGTCCCGCTTCAAGAGTGAACTCGTTGACACCCTTCAAGAAATCAACGGCTATTTAATCTCCTTCTTTCGCGGACAAGTCCTCGTCGGCTTCATCGATGGCATTCTCGTCGGCATCGCATTGACGTTTTATGGATTGCCTTATGGCTTTTTGATCGGAATTTTCATGGCCATTTTGGGTATTATTCCCTACATCGGCAACCTGCTTTGCCTCATCCCCGCCTGCGTGATCGCATGGTTTCACGCGAACGGCACCGCCCCCTTCGGACTGGAGCCGATGCCCTATATGTTAGGCGTGGTGGCGATTTTTGTCATTGTGCAACAAATTAACTCCCTCGTTACCGCGCCAAAAATCGTCGGTGATTCCGTAGGACTTCACCCGATGACGGTAATTTTTTCCATGCTCTTTTGGTCAGTGATCTTGGGTGGATTCGTGGGTGCATTATTAGCTGTGCCACTCAGTGCCGCCGTGAAAGTTCTGTTCCGTCGCTACATATGGGAAAAGAAAATCAAAGATGCCAACTCTGTGGCGGGATCCCTTGAAGAAAACATTCATCACTCATGCGATACCAGTGTGTAGCGGAAAACTGTGACGCTAATTTCAGATTGATACATAGAACTAAACCTTATTGAGAAATTTTCTTCCCATGGCGTAATGATTTGCCTAGAATACTACCCATGCAACCTACGGACGAAACAATAGCTTACTGCCACGCATGTGGCACGGCTATGGATGTTTCTCTCGTGGCACCATTCAGTAATGTCGAATGCCCCGCCTGCGGAAAACATACCCGAGTCAAAAGAGAATTTGGCCCGTACACGCTCCTCCGGCGGCATGCGATCGGCGGCATGAGCATGGTTTTTGCCGGACAAGACAGCACACTTGATCGAGAAGTTGCCATCAAAATCCTCAGCGAAGATTACAGCGCCGATGAAAGGCGGATCGCCGCATTTGAGGAAGAAGCTCGCATCACTGCATCCATTTCGCATCCGCACGTGGTTCGTGTTTTAAAAACAGGAAAAGCCTTCGGACGCTTCTACATCGCCATGGAAATGGTTACTGGTGGGCATCTGGAGCATCAGATTAAAGAACGAGGCGCCATTCCCGAGGTGGAAGCACTTTCATTGGCCATTCAAGTCGCCGAAGGACTACGAGCCGCGCACTCTGTTGGGCTGATTCACCGCGATATAAAGCCGGGAAATATTTTATTAGATTCCGCTGGTAGTGCGAAAATTGTGGACTTTGGCCTCGCGCTTATGACCAAAGGCGGGGTTGCTCGTCCGGACGAACTCTGGGCAACTCCCTTTTACGTTCCGCCAGAAACTGTCGACGGCCTTGAAGAAGATTACCGTGCGGATGTTTATGCATTCGGCTCTACTTTCTATCATCTAATCGCTGGTTTTCCACCGTGCACCGAAGAAAGCATGGTCACAACACAACTCCGCGAGGCGAAAAAGAAAGTCATCCCACTGAGTGTCGCTTGCCCGCATCTTACCTTGGAGACGACGATCGTGATGGAACGCGCCATGGCGTATGAGCCCGCATCCCGTTATTCTTCCTACGAGGAATTGCTCGCTGCTCTCCACTCTGCATTGCTCGCTGCATCGGCTCGCGCCAAAGGTCGTCCGTATCGTGCCGCACATCCGTCTGCAGCAACCATGCAGCAAAATGCGGCACAACGTCGGCAAATGGCAAAAAACCGCAGCATCCAAAGATTTGCCATTCTCGCAACCTTCCTTGTCGTCATTACCGCTTGCACATGGGCGGTGATCAAATACCGCAATCGCCCCCAACCTCAAATCACAAATCCAGCTCAAGAACCTGCCGCCGTAGCATCTCCCTACGAAGAGGAAAACCCCAAGGGCATGGATACGGCCGCCAGCTATGCATCGGCAAGATCCTTGTTGAATCTGGGAGACTTCGCTGGATCTGCGGCATTTTTCCGCCGGATTTTCGACGATCCTAACGTGCAAGAACCTACGCGTACGCTATGCGGGTTCGAATCAATGCTGAGTGATCAACTCAACGGTAGCAACAAATCAGCCCGCCAAACAGCCAATGCCATCTCCTCTCATTTAGGCAAAGGTAATGCAGCGAATTTGCGCGGTGCGCTACAACCTGCACTCGCCCAATTCCGCGAGCTTAAAGCATCTACCCCAGATACTTCAAAGGTTACGGATGCCATATCTGTTCTGGTCATCATGAATGCTGCACTCAAAAATTGGGAATCTGGCATGACCGATCAGGCTTTACCCCTTTTTAAAATTGTTAGAGATCAAAAGATTAACGATAGCACAGGGCTTACCGATCCATACAAATTATTGGCTGCTCGCTATCTTGAAGACGCAGAGACGCTCGTGAAATATCGGCCCACGACCTTGCCCGATACAGAAGAAGAATGTAAAACGAAAGCCTTGGAACTCAATGACGTCATCACCAAGCTCAACACTCGTGGTCGTGCGAAGTTTGTGATCCGTGAATGGCAAATTCAACTCAAACGCCGAGAGGCTCTTTTGTCGGATAACCCCAAAGACGACCAGCCAGAGAAAAATAAAGCGCCGTTTTCTTCCATCTCGGATACGATTCGACGCCTCGATAGCCAATACGATTTTCTCGCAGCCATCGACATATTAAAAGCCTCCACACCCGCTACTCCGCAAGAGACTGCCGCCCGCGCCAGCCTGATTGCCATGCACGAATGCGCTGCCTCGTTTTTATCTGACATGACCCGCAGCATCAATAGCAAGCCCATCAATCTTGCCATTTCCACAAAAGATGGTCGTTCCTTTCAAAAAGTCGATAGCGTCAGCGATAGCATGGTCACTCTCATGACAGGAGAAACAGAAGCCAGTCTCCCATGGTCGGAACTTAGTGCCGCCACGATGATCTCGATCTATCGCGAAACCATACGCGGAAAAAATGCCAGCGAACTCAGTCAAAAATACGAAGACGCCATTTGTTTTCAATGGCTTACTGGCGATACTACCGCCGCCCAGACTGCCGCAGCAAAATTTTCCACCGTATCAAAGTCATTCAAAGAGCGGTGGCAATATTGGATGAAATCGCTCGACAAATAAGAGCAAATTCTCGCCCTCAGGCATCTTCGTCGCAGAGCGAAGCCCGCAAGCTATGTCTCGCCCGAAATAATAAACTTTTTACCGAAGACACCGAGGTATCTAAGACGCGGGCAATTTCATCATAGTCTTTGCCCTCAAACGTACGTAACAGCACGGCCATGCGCTGTTGCTCAGGAAGTTGGGCAATCGCGGCATCGATTTTTCTATGCCATTCGCCCTTGGCCATCACCTCATCCGGCGCAGGTTGCTCGTCGGCCTCAAGCAATTCCGGGTGATTCTCCATTCTTTCATCTAAGGATGATTCCTTGCGCTTGCTGCGTCTGCGCCCTTCGTTAAACACTTGATTCCTCACAATCGTAAATAACCACGTAGTAAACTTCGCCTCTGGACGCCACTTCGCCGCCGCTTGCCACACTCGAACAAAAACCTGCTGCGCAATGTCCTCTGCCTCGTGCACATCTCCTAGCATCCTCACCACCATCGCTTTTACGGAATGCTGATGTCGTTCCACCAATCGACGAAAGGCCTGCTCGTCACCGCGCGCCACTTGCTCCATCCACATCAGATCTTGCGCATCGTGCAATTGGGGTTCCGCGACAATCTCACCAGCCCTCCTCCCCGCAACGATCACGTCCCGCTTGCCGATCATTTCTGCATCCTCATCCATCGTAGTATCTATCGCGCGCGAAGCCATTCTTTCAGTGAATCAACCCTGCGCAAAGCATGAAGTTGCGTATTTTTTCCAATATGCTTCACTCTCCTCCGTGCACGCTCCTGTGGAAACCATCGACATTATCCTTCCTCTCGAAAAATCAGAGGACTCCCACGCTTGGCGCGATGCCATTGCCAAAAAACTCCACATCCCTCCCAGCCGCGTTCGCGACATGCGCATCCGCAAACACAGCATCGATGCCCGCCAACGCCAAGTCAAAGTCCAACTCCGCATCGAAGCCGGCATCGGCACGCCACTTCCCCCCGAGCCCACCCCCACATGGTCATCCCCACCCCTATCTGCCCATCCACGCCGTGTCATTATCATTGGCTGTGGCCCCGCGGGCATGTTTGCTGCGCTGCGCTGCCTAGAAAAAGGAATAAAGCCCATCATCCTTGAACGGGGGAAAGATGCCAGTGCGCGCCGCTTTGATCTTGCCCCGATTCTACGCGA
>CAMAYN010000133.1 GCA_945862285.1 Akkermansia muciniphila
GTGTAAAACGAAAAATGTCACCTTTCATAGGATTTGGATAGGGGTGGAGGGACCCAAGAACTTTGTCATCATCGTAAATAGATTTCCTGTTGATTATCAACGGTTTGCGCGTCTAACAAAATTTCATTTGTCACCAATTCTAACGAAAAATCTACTAGGGTTTGCCATCAAATTCCAAAGCCATGTGATACAGTTCGCCCTCGTCGAGTCAATCCGGCGGGGCGTTTCGTTTCCGGCCCATCCGATAAGCGCGGCGGGAATTGCGGCCGTAGAGCAAGCGGTGGGATGATTTTATTTGCTATCTTCTGCGGCTTTATCGCTCTGCTTAATAGCTTCTTTGGCCGCTAAGTATTCGTCTCGCGTGATCGTCCCGTTTCCGTCTGTGTCTGCAACAGCAAGAATTTTTTCGTTTTTTTCAGAAATTCCAGAGGATGCTTTTTGTTCCGTATTCTGTTTTTCATTTCTGATTCTTATGCATGTTGGGACCAGCATTATGCATAGCAAAACGACTCCAAGCAAAATCAGCGGTAACACGATAAACATACCGCAGCCAAGTTTCACGCCTGACCAGACACCGATATTCTGAGTTGGTGCTTGTTGCTGCGGTAGCGGTGGGGCATTGCCTGATTGTAGCTGTCCATGTATGGATTGTAATTCCCTCGAAAATGCTTTTTTTTGCTTTGCTTCAGCTCTCATAGCGTCATTTGCAAATCTCCTCTCTTTGGCTAACGATCGTTGGTATATAGTCTTATTTTTTTGTTTTTCACTTCTTTTGCCAGCGTTGAAATCTTCGATCTTTTGGCAAAACACAATCAAATTTTCACGTAGTTCAATCCACATGTGTGTTCCTATGCAGCATGTAATAAAAGGTCAAGCGCAGATAGCCGATTAAGGAGATGCACCTTTTACTGCGGCAACTCTCTTATCCCTCTCAGATATCGATACTGACACTTCACGACCTGTATTTACGCCAAAGTATGGAGCTGCGGCCGCGACCATCACAGGAAAAGCTTGCCGAGAGTCGCCCTCAGCATCCGTGCTGGCTATGGTAGTTGTCCACAGCGGCTCTTCTTTATTTGTTCTGCGGTAAACATTCAAATCAATTGCTGTAACCTTAATAACACTTGTAAAACGTATCATCGTTCCAGAATTCTGCCGCGACCCTACAACTCCATAGGTAGGGGTGTAGGTCGTTATTCCAGAGTATGCAGTCCTATTTCCATAGTTATATAGAGAGCCGGTAGTATAAGATGAAGAAACTCCCGTTTGCCCATAGACCGGAGAGGAATAGCTATAATCATGCGACCAAGGTGCAGACATGATGTAATTGATCACCACGCATATATCAGCATCTTTTGAATTCGATGATTTCACATAACCTTTTTGCTGAAGCGCGTGATGCACATATGAAGAGAACTCCTTGTATTTGAGATCATCACTTGGTTCTCTTTTTTTTCCTGGGATCAGGAAGTATTTGACTCCGTTACCATATCCGGAACCAATTGAATCTACACATACTGTGTAATGAGGGGCGCAATTTGAAATTAGCAGCGCGCATACGAAGGAATTAAAAAATTTGAGTATTTTGCACATGGTTTTGTGTTGCTTTGAATGAAACTAAAGTCTACCACTTGCGTTTTACTCTGCATAGCAAAAAACAACCGCCTGTAGAATATAGAGGGGCATGGTCGTGGGTAAGCGAACCGCTATTTGACATTCTCCTGCTTTTTTTCAAAAGCTGCCTGCCATTCCGTAGCGAGTCGCTGACCTTCTGCTCGCTGCTCGGCGGTGAGCTTTTGTTCTAGTTTGGGTAAGTTTTCCCTAGCTGTCTCATTGCCCTTAGCCGATGCCAAAAGATACCACTGGTATGCGAGTAAATCGTTCTTTACGTCGCCTTCGCGTTTGTCGTGAGAATCGTAGGACAAACCCAGACATAACAGAGCCTCCGAGTGTCCCTGCACGGCAGCTTTTCGATACCACTTAATCGCTTCTACTTCGTTTTTGACCAGTCCTTTGCCTTTGCTGTAGCACAAACCTATATTGTATTGAGCATGACTCTTTCCCTGCTCGGCAGCCTTACGATACCACTTCACGGCTTCGGCCTCTTTTTTATCAACGCCTGTTCCGTTGGCGTAGCAACGTCCAAGAAGGTATTGAGCATCTGCTTCACCCTGCTCGGCAGCCTTACGCAACCACGCGACAGCTTCAGCTTCATTTTTCTCCAATTCGAAACCCTCTAAGTAGTAAACGCCGAGAACAAATTGTGCATCTGAATTGTCCTGCACGGCGGCTTTTCGCAGCCACTGTAAGCTTTCGGTGTAGTTTTTCACCACGCCTCCACCAAAGTAGTAGCTCATGCCAAGATTGAACTGAGCTTTTGCATTACCCTGCTCGGCAGCTTTTCGATACCACTTCACTGCTTCAGCTTCATTTTTCACAACGCCTTCGCCTTTGTCGTAGCTTACTCCAAGTTTGTTTTGCGCTATAGCATCCCCTTGTTCGGCTTTGGCGCGAATTTCCTCGAATGTTTCTTCCTTGCTCTCCTCGGCTTTGCCATTTGGTTTCTCTTCGGTATCTTTCTCGACTAGCTCGGCTTTAGCGAGCGTTTCCTCGAAAGTCTCCGTGTCTCTCTGCGCTGCTTTCTTGCGTGTTTCGCAATTTGTGAGCGCGATGCTAAAAAAAACCAAGGCTATGACGCCAGCGCCGCAGGCTAGGATGTGTCGCAAACTTCTCATGCCTATGCTTCTACCTTCTTGCGAGACTTGATGGAAGAAAAATTCAGCAGTATTCTAAACGCCGACTGCCATTCAATGACTAGACGACGGTTGACTCGTGGTTGATCAGCGGTTGGATAGGCAAATAGCAATTTTTGCCTTCTACCTACTCATACTTCTCCATTTTCTGTGGCCACTCACGACTCATTTTCTGAGCCTCGGCTATCTGCTCAGTTGACATGCGTTCTGCAATCGCATCTCTCGCAGATTTGGATCGGCTGCAGTCTTTTGAACCTCAAAGGTTAGACGACATCTATGCTGTGACATCATACTTGTGTATCGCTGAATTCGTAAATTATTCTGTCTAGTCCATGAGATGGGTTGCAAGCAAATCAGTCTTGTGTATCCTCAGCCACGATGAACCTAATGCGTAAATTATTTGTATTGGTCTGGATGATTTGCCTGTGCTCGTTCGCGCAATCGCAGGTCGATCCCGCAGATTTAATCAAGCCTCTGATTGACCCTGTCAAATTGGCTACTCTAAAAGAGCGGGGTGCCAATCAGCGCGTTCAGAAGATTACGGCAATCCTATGGAAGGCGAAACAGGCAGGACAGGATCCAGCGAAAGTCGCAGACAAGGCTGTGGGATTGATTGGTTGGGCAAATACACCAAAAGGACAACTCACTGCGGCGGCTATGGTTCGCAATCTTTCGATTGCTGAGAAGCTCGGTGCGACCACACCTCAGGACATTGATGACATGTCGAAAGGGAAAACTGGGGATGTCAGAAATGGGCCATACGCCGGACAATTGCTGTCCGTAGATCACATTATCCCAAGATCGGTAGTGCCAGAGCTGGATAACGTCATTGCGAATCTTGAGCTCATGCCTCTGTCAATGAACATGAGCAAGAATGACAAGGTGACTGCCCGTCAGATCGATGTGGCAAAAAAATTCCATGCGGCAGGCTTACTATCGGAGGCTGGGTTACAGCGAGTCATGGCTGCCGTGCGATGAATGAAATCATACGACATCTTGAAGCATGTAGCGGGTATATCACTTTGGGGATGTACGAGGACGCGTGGAATGAGTTGGAGAGTATTCCTCCTGAACTCAGAGCTAACGTGGATGTAATCGAGCTTCGGCTTGAAATCTACCAAGCAATGGGGAAATGGGAGTCTGCGCGTGTGCTGGCCGAGTCGATGGCTAAACAAGACCCGGAGAATCCAAACTGGTGGATTGCGTGGGCATACTCATTGCGTCGGGAGAAATCGATCGGCGAGGCACGTGAGGTTTTACAGCAGGCGGTAATACGCCATCCAAGAGTGGCCTTGATTCAATACAACCTAGCGTGCTATGCCTGCGTATTGGGAGAAGTGAAGGAGACCCATCGTCTTCTCGCAACCGCATTCGCGTTGGATGCCGGGCTAAAAAAGGTGGCACTGGATGATCCTGATCTCGACAACATTTTCGGTGAAATGTCTTCCCAAGGCGGGCACGTATTTGCTAACAGGAACCGACCAGAACTGAACTAGCTAACTAAAAATACAAAATATGAAGCGTAATAATTCACCGTCGAACCACTTATCAATATTGCTTTTTTTTGCTTCATTAATATGTTGTGGACTAATTATTTTTCCGCCGTGGGGATATGATGAATTTCGGTCGGCTCCATCAAAAAATGATATAAAATATTTCACTGAAGATAGTAAAATTTACAGACAGCTTTTTGATGCATCGGTAAAATCCCAAATATCAACTAAAGATTTGATGCCTCCTACATTTCCGAAAATTAGTGATGTGGAAAAAGTTCCCTGGACATACTTTTCACACAAGTTTCTATTTACATCTCAATTAAATATTAGGATTGAACCGGAAAATGATGGGAAAAATTTTGAATTTGCTAATCCGAAAATTGTGTATTTGCGTATTTCTTGGATCCATTTGCTTGCGGAAATAGCTGTCGTCTGGTTAGGCGCATATGCAGTATGTTGTATCCTTCAAGTCGCACGAACAAAATTCAGGATGAATTCAACTGAAAGTAGAACAAATCAAGAAGCTGAAATTATCCCATCCACATCTCCAAATCCGCCAGAGCTGCCCTGATGTTCCCTTGGGAGCCCTCGGCAATCTGACGGGTGATAGTGATGGGGACGCGCCATCGTTTCGCGAGGAATGCCGCGAGAACCTCGTTTTCCGGGGGCTGGAGGCGGACTGATTGGAACCGAGTTTGGAAGCGTTCCGTCAGGCTACCAAGGTCGAGGTTCGTCGTGCCGAGGAATGCGTGGCCTGGCTTCATTCGGTCAAGATAGGTGAGGAGCATGTCCTGCGCGTCCTTCGAGCATCGATCCAGTTCGTTCACAACTTTGACCGACCACGAGCCGAAGATCGATCCATAGGCGAGCGAGCGTGTCCATTCGCGTGCGAGTTCAAGCCCCACTTCCTTTCCATTCACGTCCTCAATCGCCACAGGGTGACTAGCGAGTGTGCGGGCGATCAGATTGACCAAGCTCGTCTTGCCGATGCCGGGTGCTCCAGTGATTAGGAGCTTGAGTGGCTGGTCGGGATTGGTTCGCAGTCGCTCAGCCTTGCGCAGTAGCACTTCCGCCACCTTGCCCGCCTGCCCCACGAAATCTGTAGGGCATGATGGAACGAAGCAGGTGGGTGCGATGATGGGCTTACGCGGCACCTTCTGCCTCCTTTCTGCAATAGATACGCGTGAGCATATCGGCAATCGCTTGAGCACCTTTGCGGTAGAGCACCACAGCAAGCAACTCGCCATCAACATACACGGCCCAGTATCGGGTGCGGTAGCCATCTGCCTTGAGGTAGGGTTTGACTTCGATCATGACAACCATCCCTCCCTTCTGGCACGTGCGTTCAATTCTCGGAGAGCTAGCCCGTATTTCTCTGCTGTCTTTTGCGGATCTCCGTAGCGCCGGTAATGGCGTTTCACGAGATTCCAATCCGGTTCCGTTGCCGTGCTTGGTATCATGGCGAGCGGATCAAAGCGGGTCGTTTGTTGTGCTTGCGGCGGTGATTGCTCCAGTTCCGCGAGTCGTCGCAGGATGGGCCTCAGACGCTCCATCACGAGTGCCTCCACATCGGCGGGGACGGGTGCTTGAAGCGGAGCTCCACCAGCAAGTTCGGCCATTCTTGCGTCCACAATCTCGCGGATCAAATCCACGGGAATTTCGGTGATCGAGTAGACGATGCCACTCAGGCTTTGCAGGCCGAGGAGCTTCTTCAAGGTCCGACGTGCATCGCGCGGGCTATCTGCTTGCAGGCGATCATCAAAGACGATTTCTCCGCCACGACTGGCGATCATTTTATAGGTTTGTTTCATTGGTTCATTATTTTTGGTTCATGGTTTCGTTGGAGTGAACGCATGCGACTGGCTCAGAAGTCCGAGTGGTCGCAGTCGTTCAAAAAGTTGAAGTAGGGTTGCTGCCATCGGGGGCTCGACTGAATCAGGCCAGAGGTGAAGTGCAGGTTGCTCACGATCATGCCGCGCCACTTGCGCCAGTCGCCGAAGAGCTCGGTGAAGTCGCGGTCAAAGAAGACCCACCGACCAGGCAATCGGTCGAGCGTGTCCATGCCGCAGAGATCGACCAAGGAGGCCGCGACGCGTGTATCGGACAGCAGACCCTCGGGCATGCGATGTCGTGGCATCCGTTGCATGGTTTCGCGCCACTGGCTCCACGTGCCATTGTGAAAGAGCACGGCGCGCGCGTGACCGGACAGGCGCGTGGTCGCTTTGGAAGAGATGGGAAATGGATGGCAGAGCTTGGGCGTCACCTCCCCCACGCTCGCCCAACGGAAATGGATCACGATTTCCCCTGGCAGTTCATTGACCCAGCGTTCGAGTTCATCGGGCTCGAGTCCTTTGAGCCAGCGCACCACTCCGTCTTCACGCCATGCCACACCGGCACCGTGAGGGTTGGCTTGATGGCAGGCATCGATGGTCGCGCGATCTGGGCGCACGTTCTCAGGGCATACAAGAATCACACACATGGTTTTCGTTGGGGTTAGAGATTGGCGTAAGGGAAGCGGGCATCGAAGCGGCGGCACATACGGTCAGCAATTTTCTGGTAGTGCTTGAATTCCGTGTGCAGTGGACCAATCAGCCCGAGGGCAACAGGGCGCTTGGAGCCCGTCCATCCGAGGTAGTCCCACAGGAAGCGCAGGGCGTCCTTGGCGGTGGCCGTGCGTTTCGCCTGCGCTTTGTTTTTGGAGAAGGCTCCAAGGCATTCGACTTCGGCAGCGCGGCGGCAAAGCCCTAACACCGTGGCAAGGTGGTGCATGAGCTTGTGGCGATTGAGTGTGCCAGCAAACACGCGAAATTCGATCACGCCATGGGAGAAGAGCTTTTTGAAATTAATCATCCCGCGTCCGCAGCGATTGGCGGCGTCGGCTTTCCTAGCTGGGTTGCTGTTGCGCTCCATCTGGCGAACCAGAGCACCAACATCATTGTCAAGTATGTGGCTGTAGCGATTCAGGTGGCGTCCAGTGCCCGTTTGGCCATAGAGGCTCATGGAATGCCACCGTGCGAGGTGAGCAAGCTTGCGACCAAATTCGCTCATGGCTTGCGGGTCGTCCGTGCCGATGATCGATTTGACGCCGACGGTAATGTGGCATCCGCACGAGGCGTTCACGTTCGCCCCGATGGCGCGTGCCCACTCGGCGAATTCAATGAGATGCTCAATGCCCTCGCTTCCCGACAAGATGGGTGAGACAAATTCACAGGCCAAGCGGTCAAGGCGGGTCATGATGGAACCATCGCGTTCGGCTTTCCAGTGCTGACCCTGATAGGTGGGCGCGTTGAGCAGCATGTTGGTTTGGGCATCCGCGCCTGTGCGCACGGTGGTGCCGACATGATAGGCACCGACAACGACGCCGGAGGTGATGGGAATGGTGGTTTCCAGTTCGACGCCGAAGGTGATGATTTCGGCTTTGGGATCTTGTGCTTTCATTGGTGGATCTCGTTAGGATATGAGGCCGGTGGGGGCAGGAGTGCCCGCGTTCCGACATCATCCTTCCTGCCAGCCAACCGCGTCGTTTGTCGCGCACCATCCGCACGCCAATGCGCACCATATTTTTCACCATTTTTGCCCGTTAGACTCCGTTGGCATGCGGATTGAACAGGCCATCCACTGCTCTTGAAATGATCGATCACCTTGCACCCTCTGGAATGCCGCGTAATCAGCCGAAAGAGCACACACCACCCTAACAAGGTATGGCGATATAGTCAGCCCTCACATGCACCATCCGCATGTGTTAGACTGCCATTTGACGGTTTTCCGCGCCGTTGGCATACGGATTGAACAGAAGCCGAATCAATACTCGCTCGGCAGCAAAATCGTCGTCACGCTACGGTCATGTTCGGTGATGATGTAGATCGAACCACCAGCCGTGGCATAGCGACTCAGCAAGCGTGCGCCATACGTGAGCGCATCTTCATTGGCCTGCTTATCATCGGCGCAGAGTTCGTCTCCCCAGTCGCCGCAATGATGGCGTTGGAGGAATTTTGCCAGATCCACATCGAGAGCAATCGCTCCCGGCGTGGCGTAGATCTTCCCTAACGGGAAGCGTGGTTGCATTAGGTTTATGCCCATGGTGATCTCAGTGGTTGTTGGTGAATTAGGAATCAATCAGGTTGTCGAATAGTCCGGGGATGAATGGGTTGAGCGCTTCTTGCTCAGCCTTGAAAAACTCGGCTTTGGTTTTGCCCATCGCGCGTCCTTGTGGCGTGTGGCAATCGTAGGCGTAATCGGGGATGGGAACGTAGTCGCTAGATGCTGCGAGTTCATCGATGAGCGTCTGCGCATCAAGTCCCGCCTGCTGGTCATAGACGAAGTTTTGCAGGTGGTCAGGATCGCGGCTTTTCTTGGCGAGGCAGAGCAGGATCACCGCCTTGGAAACAAAGATGCGTCCCTTGGGAGATTTTGCAGGCGTGTTGCGGTTGATCTCGATGTAGCTGTCATGCAGTGCTTTGACCTCCGCCGTAAGAATCCCCCAGCAGTCCTCCGCGCTCACGGTGAGCAAACGCCGCCAGACATAGGAACCAAATCCGCTGGCCCAAAGTTCAAGTGCCCAATATCCAGCCAGCTTTGCGTCACCGCGCCGGATTGCCTTCTGCATCGCGCTGGACACTCCTGGGAAGGAATATCCGCGCTTGGTGTGTAAGTGATAACTCATCGTCTGTTAGAATGTCAGTTGGGCACACGACGTGAAAGCAGTTTTGATCACCATTTTTCAGAGCTTCACGGATTGACGACGCGGTGCATCCATCGCCACACGGTCCTGACTCTTGTAGGTTTCAAGGCGGATGTGCGCCTTCCATTTGCGCTTGAGATAGCGCTTCTCGGTGGCGATGCGTTCCTCACTGCGAAACAAGCTATTGCCGCCGAGGTTCTTGTCACGTTCTTGCACAAAACAAAACCGCGCCTCGTTCCACACCAGACGATTGTCCATGAGTTCCTGAAGCGTGGCATCGATGTCGCACTTGCATTTGAGAAGTTCGTCCCACTTGGGCACACCACCAGTTTCATCGCGCACCACGCCGACCGCACCACCAACCCAGTGGTTCACACCAAAGGGATCATTGCGTTGCAAAAGCCGTGGATCGCTTCTTTGGTGCCAACCAAACAATCGTGCCCCTGCCCCACGAGCACACCACGCTGAGTTTTCCAGCATGGCGAGAGTTTCGGCAATCGAGAGTTTTCGACAGCGCAAAGATACCATGCACACGCATGCGGAAATATCATCGTCGAGCATCA
>CAMAYN010000134.1 GCA_945862285.1 Akkermansia muciniphila
CTGCTTTTCTTCGATCCTAAATCGGCAAGTCAATGATGCGATAAAATCCTTTGCTGGGGATTCCACTGGGATAGCGCGTAGCCAGTGGATCAATGACAGTGGATTGCAGTGCTGCGCCAATCAGGTCGCTGCGGATTCTTGTCCAATTCTGTAAGTCTTGGGAGAACTCTAGCCCATAGCGTTTCCCCTCCGAAGAAGCCCAGGTGATTTCTGCCTGATCACCGATGCGGCGAATGGAGATGATTTTCAGATCGATTTGCCGAAATGAGGTAAATTGCAACAGCATGCTACCCGCTTGATTTTTTAAGACAAAGGTATGGGAGGCACCTTCGGGCGGCGGATTAAAGGTAAAGCGAACAGGCAGTTGGTCTGTGGGCAGGTCTTTGGCTTGGCCAGATATGCTGAAGCCTAAGCCGATGGTTTCATCGGGCGCGCCGTCAAAGGACATGATGCCGGCTTTCGGGCTATTATCTCCGTCATCAAATCTAAGCGTTGGTGAGCCAAACAAGTTGGTGGCAGAAGCGGCTGTGCCAGAACCGCGGATGACTTTCCCGAGAAATTCCGCACGAAAATCCCAGGTGCCAAGCATAACAAATTCGCCACGCATGACATCGGCTGGCCTAAGGTCTGGGGTGTTGGTTTCGTAAGTCATGTAGCCTTTGACCACGGTGAGTCGCGGAACGGTCATGCCGAATGGTTGTCCGGTAACCGTACTCGCTTGCGCGGTGTATTCGAGCGTGACTCGCTCGCCACGACTCGGGTGATGCGCGAGAAATAGCAGAATGCTTGCGAGCATTTTTCTCATGGCATTGCTCATTGGTTTTTGGTTCGCGTGATTCATCCTCATAAGTGCTGGTGAATGAAATTCTTTTAGTGAACTGTCGGATTTTTTCAATCAGCAAAGTGAGAACGAAGCAAAATACGAGTAGCGTCGGTAGTGCTGCTGAACAGAATGGCGAGAAGTGCGGGATTTTTTATACCACGCAGTCGATATTTTCCTCTGCGCTTTGTCTTTCCAACATGCGCTGGGAACATTGGCGAATAAAGTCTTGATAGTTCACCAATTCCATGCGTCCGTCGTGATGTTCGATAATTGCCGTGAGACTCTCTACCCAATCGCCCGAATTGAGGTAATGAACATCGCCGACCATTTTATCAGCAGGTGTATGAATGTGCCCACAGATAATGCCTTTGCACTCGCGTTTATGAGCGAGGTTTTGGAGCTGTTCCTCGTATTTATCGATGAACGATACGGCAGATTTTACTTTGCCTTTGACGGCCTTGCTGAGGGAGAAATATTCTTTGCCTAGGAACGAGCGATAGTAGTTATAGAAGCGATTAAGCTTGAGCAACGTGTCATAGCCGATGGCGCCGAGCAGTGCAAGCCAGCGATGGTTCGTGGCAACGCTATCGAAGCCATCGCCATGGACGACGAGGTAGCGCTCTCCTGTGGGCGTAGTGTGGATGTGTTCTTTAATCAAGCGTAGGCTTCCGAAAGCAAAGGGCAAAAAGCGATCCAGGATGTCATCGTGATTGCCGCGTAAGTAAAGAACCTCGGTGTACTCTTTTTCCATTTTTTTCAAAATGGTGCGAATCACGCGGCTGTGGCGATTTTGCCACCGCGTTCCTCGCCGCAGGGCCCAGCCGTCGATGATGTCGCCATTGAGGACTAGTTTTTTGCAGCGGATGTGTTTGAGAAATGAGACAACTTCTTCCGTCTTGCTATCGGCAGTGCCGAGATGGATGTCTGATAAAAATACCGTGCGGCAATCAAACTGTTCCGGGATCACGCGTTGTCCTTTGGTATTGATGAGGGGATCTTTATGTCGTGCGGCTTGAGCAAGTTTGCTCTCGAAATGATCAACAATTTTCGTCCACGATCTTTGTTGCACGGAGGCAGGTGCAGCTTCGCGAAGGTGGGCATTTTGTCCATCGGCAGCAAGGCGTGCGCATTCTTTGAATGCTAGGCGATCACCTTTGCGGCATTTGCTGCCATTGCTCCCATGCACGATCGTTTCAGCCGCGGCAGCGTAGTCGTAGGAAATGACGTGCAAGCCACTGGCGAGTCCTTCAAGTACCACATTGCCAAAGGTTTCTGTCTCGCTTGGAAATAACAGCACGTCTGCCGAGGCGTAGTAGGTGGCGAGTTCTTCATCGCGCTTGGTGCCGGCAAAGATGACCCATGGGTGCTTTGCTTCCAATTCCGCGCGCAACGGACCATCGCCTACAATGACCAGTTGTGCATCAGGTTTTTCTTGGCGAACAAGCTGCACAGCATCGATGGCCAGGGGAATATTTTTCTCCGCAGCGACTCTACCGACGACCATATAAACGGTGGATTCGGAAGATGCTTGCCACGATTGGCGCAATTCTTCGCAGCGGCGACTTGGATGATAGAGTTCTGTGTCAACACCGCGGCCTAACAATTCGGCATGAGCGATTCCTTCGTTTTTTAACATTTCCACGACCTCCTTGCTAGGAGCAAAGGTAGCAAGTGCGCGGGTATGGAGTTGTTTCAAATATCCCATCGCCGCGCCTTGTAGTCCCTTCAAGTGATATTGTTCCATGTATTGATGGAAGTTGGTATGAAAGCCCGTAGTGATGGGAATGCCTAGGCCGCAAGCAACGCTCACCGCAGACAGGCCCATGGGACTTTCTGTGGCGACGTAAATCACATCGGGGCGCTTTTTCTTCCAGCGTTTGCGAAACTTGATGGGACCGGGGAGGCCAATGCTTACTTCTTTGTAGCCTGGGAGCTTGATGGCGGCGATGCGCGCGGAACCATCGGCATCATTGCCTGATCGAATGATGCGCACACGGTGACCATTTCCACTCAGCCCTTTGACGAGCCTACCTAATGTCATGGCAACGCCATTGATATCGGGAAAATACGTATCGGTAACGATGTCAATTCTCATGATCGTAAAGATGGTTACGCACACAATGTGAACATTATCAAAAAATCATGAAGTCTTAAAGTGTGACGGTTTTGACACAAATGAAGTCGTAGCGAGGGGATGGCAGATGGATTATTTCGTGTCCTTTTTAGGCACGTTCTTTTCGATCAACTCTTTCATGTAGCCAGGTGTTAAGGTCTCGGGAGTAATGATCGGATCTTTACCTGGAATGTAGAGAACATTCACGGGAATGGCAGTCCGTTTTAGTTCATTCAATGCCTTTTCAATTTGAGGAGACGGCTTCGTTTTATCCGCTTTCATCGGGACTATGCCGTGTTGATTGAAAAGTTCGATTACTTCTTCTGTGTAGGCGACTTTTTTATTCAATTGGCAAGTGAGGCACCACTTGGCGGTAAAATCGACATACACAGGTTTCCCTTCGGCGAGGGATTGTTCCACTGCAACTTCAGACCACGGTTGCCAATCAAGACCCTTCTTAATATTCCCTGAGTAATAAATACCACCTATGACTGCAATCAAAGCGACGATCGTTGAAATGACGCGCGTTTGTTTCGTAAACATCAATCCAGACCAACGACCATAGATCCATAATCCGAGTGCGACGAGAGTGAGGCCGATGATAGGGTTGAGAAGGTTATCAAAGTCAATGATGCCTCCATACACCCAGAGGAGATAACCTGCGGTAGCAAATAAAAGAAAAGACATACCCTGCTTGAACGTCTCCATCCAAGGGCCTGGGCGGGGAAGATAATCGACAAGTTCCGGAAAAACACTTAGAATGAGATATGGCAAGGATAGACCCATTGCCATCACGGTAAATGCGATAAAAAATTGTGTCGCCGGCAAACCGATTGCGGCGCCTATTGCGGTACCTAGGAATGGCCCCGAACAGGGTGTGGCAACGACTGTTGCGAGAACCCCGGAAAAGAAGGTTCCTGTCATGCCCTGTTTGCTCTGTAAATTCCCGCCGATACTTGTGGCGGAGGTGCCCATTTCAAATAGCCCAAATAGATTTAGTGCCATCACAAACATCAACATCATTAGCGCAAGAACAACCCATTGATTTTGCAATTGGTAGCCCCAACCGATACTCTCCCCACGCACGGCGAATAAAATGCCACTCAATGCCCAAAAGCTGACAATCACTCCTAAAGCGAACACGACTCCATGGAGAACGATTTTTTTCCTATCCTGCCCCGATTGTTGAACGAAACCGAGAATTTTAATTCCGATAACGGGGAATACGCATGGCATCAAATTAAGCAATAATCCGCCAAAAAACATACCTGTCAAAACCCCCATAAAAACACCGAGCGACAAAGGTTCCGCCGCCGGTTTTTTTAATTTTTGTGTTGCTGCGGTGATGGCCGTAGAGGATATCACCGCCACCTTTTTCTCACCTCCTTCGGTGTATTGCAAAAATCCACCCAGTGTTTTTGTGGGCTCGATTTCTATCCCAGCAGCGTTTTCCTTTTGCGTCTTGAGATCGATTCTCCATTGGTCTTCTTCTTTCCACGATTGCTGCTGCGCAAGCGCCATGATCATTGGATGATCCGCGATGTAGTAAAGGTTCGAAATATCTTTCGCCCCGTTGATCACAAGTTGAAGTTTGTTGCCTTCGGACTCAAACGAAAATTGCATAGCGGACTCGCTTCCTTGGCGAGATCTTGCTTCACGAAAATCTTCGCTCAATTGCGTATTGATTTGTGCTTTGTCTGCAACGGGAAGAGTGAGGGAAAAGCTAGCATTCTCATCTTTGCAATTTCCTTTTTTGCAGATCTGCCACGAAGCATCGCCTTGGATTGTGATGGAAGTTCCTACTTTGGCATCGGATGGAGCTTTCACATCGATGATCAAAAAGGCTTCCTGATCGGAATATTGGTAACTTTTTACAGGGTTCTGCTCATCGAATTGAAAACCAGGATCGTTCAGATGCGGCACCGGCCACTGAATTTCACCCGCAGTGAAGCCCTCGGGAAGCTTCAGAGTAATGCTGGGATTGAGTTCAATCCCCCCTGAATTCTTATAATAGGAATGCCATTGATCTGGATGTGATAATGCCAGAGCGACGGAAAATGTTTGGCCGGGTTGAATGGAGTTGTGTTCCGAGAGGAATGCAGATGTAGATTCATCCTTTGGCTTATCGCCCACTTCGGCCATCAGTTCTTTGAGTGGATCGTAAGCTTTCGCTGTTACGCACAAGAAGAATAGAGAGATGGCGGCAGCGCATACGCGATTCATAAACATAAGTAGTCGTAAAGCGAGTCCATCAGCAAGATTTGTTTTTCGGCGGAATCTGTCGAAGGTCTGGAGTCCATAAAAAAACACCTCCAAATCTAATTTGGAGGTGTGTCTTGAGAATCAGGTGCTAGGAGAATCAACCCCAATCGTCGCCGCCGCCTTTGTAGCCGCCGCCGCCGCCTTTGTAGCCACCGCCGCCGCCGCCTTTATAGCCACCGCCGCCGCCGCCGCCTTTGTATCCACCGCCGCCGCCGCCTTTGTATCCACCGCCGCCGCCGCCTTTATAGCCACCACCGCCGCCGCCGCCACCTTTGTAGCCGCCGCCAGCACCGCCGCCTTTATAGCCACCACCACCGCCGCCGCCTTTAAAGCCACCGCCACCACCTGTGCGTGGCTCGCGTTGCTCAGCCGCGTTGATACGCAATGCGCGACCTTGAAAATCTTGTCCATTCAATGCATTGATCGCACTGTTGCCTTCTGCGTCATCTGACATGGTAACAAAACAGAATCCGCGAGGGCGTCCCGTTTCACGATCCATAACCATTTTTACACGATCTACTGTTCCGTGTGTGCCGAAGAGTTCGACGATTTCCTCTTCTGAGGCCGAAAAGGGCAAGTTGCCCACGTATATATCCATAATTGTTTAATAAGAAATTACCGCCGATTCATGAAACATTACATAGAATTTCAGCGATAAAATCCTAAGTAATATCTTTGGTTGGAGTGACCGCAGACAACGTGTGATTGCATATAACTAATCAGATGACAAGAAAAAAAATCGATTTTATCAATTTTCATTTTGCGCTCGATCTTTTTCGCCATCGCGACACGTGCCCCTTTTGCCAAGGGGAGTTCGGAGTCGCACGCGAAACCAGGAAAAAGAAATCTCTTTGCAATTCAGGAAAAATCCGCCAAGCTTCGCAGCCCTATTTTTAGCCTCCAACCGCCATGTCTGATCGTCGTAAACCATTTCCCTTTGATTCCTTTGAACCTGCTTGGCAAGACCGCTGGGCAGCTGAAGATACTTTCCGCACACCGGGACCAGGGGATGTTGATTTTGATGCTTCGAAGCCGAAATATTATGTGCTCGATATGTTTCCTTATCCATCGGGAGCTGGCTTACACGTAGGTCACCCCGAAGGCTACACCGCCACGGACATCATCGCTCGCTACAAGCGCATGCGCGGCTTCAATGTGCTTCATCCTATGGGCTGGGATGCCTTCGGGTTACCCGCAGAACAATACGCCATCAAGACCGGCCAGCATCCGCGCGTGACGACGGAGGCGAATGTGAAAAATTTCCGCAAGCAGCTACAAAATATCGGTTTTTCCTACGATTGGAATCGCGAGGTCGATACCACGGATCCCGACTACGTGCGCTGGACGCAGTGGATTTTCCTGCAACTCTATCATTCCTACTATGATGAAACTACCAACCAAGCTCGACCCGTTAGCGAGTTGGAGGCGAAGGGATGGAGTCGTGAGCAGATCGATGCCGTGCGCTTGGCATTCGTGCATGAAGCACCTGTCAACTGGTCTCCCGACCTTGGCACCGTCTTGGCCAATGAGGAGGTCGATGAGTGGAAAAACAAAGGCCACATCGTCGAGCGTCGCCCGCTGCGCCAATGGATGTTGCGCATTACCGCCTATGCGGAACGATTGCTGAATGAACTAGACGATCTCGATTGGCCAGAAGGCATTAAATTATTGCAGAAAAACTGGATTGGCAAAAGCGAAGGCGCGACGGTGGATTTTACCATCGGCGAGCATACCGTGACCGTTTTTACCACTCGTCCAGACACATTATTCGGTGCGACCTACATGGTCTTAGCTCCCGAGCATTCCTTGGTTTCGTCAATCACCACCGCCGAGCAAAAGGCCGCAGTAGAAGCCTATCAACAAGCCTGCGCGTCAAAGTCCGACCTCGAACGCGGCGAGTTAAACAAAGAAAAATCTGGTATTTTTACCGGAGCCTACGCCGTCAATCCTGTCAATGGCGAGAGCATCCCGGTGTGGATTGCCGACTACGTGATGATGGGCTACGGCACAGGCGCGATCATGGCCGTTCCTGCGCACGATGAACGCGACTACGAATTTGCCGAAAAAATGCGCTTGCCGGTGATTCAAGTTGTTTCCTCAAATACCGCATCGCCCTCAATTGCCCCGCACTGGCAACAGCTAGGAAAACGTTATTTCGTTACTTTCCTCCTTGCCGATTCCATCCCTGCCGATGCCCTCGCCAAATGGCAAAAAGAGCGCGATGCATGGCTCACCAGCAACCCCGAACCATGGACAGACCAACAAAACGAATTCTACTACCGCGAGTTTGCCGACAAGATCGACCACATGCTCGATGCCGCCCATGGCTCCTGCTCACTGCGCGATGAAAAAGTCGCCGCGATCGTCGCCAAGGCTTTGCGGCATTTTGATGGCGAGCGGTATGTTTTAGAATCGTTTGTGATTATGCCGAATCATGTGCATGTGGCTTTCACGTTGAATCCAGATAACGATTTGGCGGATGTGATTCATTCGTGGAAATCGCTAACAGCCCATGAGGTCAATCAGCTTCTCTCACGTGAAGGTGAGTTTTGGCAACGGGATGATTTTGAGCGGATGATTCGTGATGAAATGCATTGGAAGCGGGTGCTGCAATACATTGAGAAAAATCCCGAGAATTTGAGAGATGGCTTTACGTTATGGAGCGCCGCCGGAACGACGCTCCCATTTTGCGAAACTGGCATCGCCATCAATTCCAGCTTCCTGGATGGCATGCCTACCGCCGAGGCAAAAAAGTCCATGATTTCCTGGCTCGAAACTAACGAAAAAGGCACGCGCAAGATCCAATATAAACTTCGTGACTGGCTTTTCTCCCGCCAACGTTACTGGGGCGAGCCATTTCCTATCGTTTGGGAAAACGGCCAACACCAAGGAATCCCCGAAAGCGAACTGCCACTCCTCCAACCAGAAATGGAAGACTTCAAGCCCACGGGCGACCCACGTGGCCCACTGGTCAAGGCAACCGACTGGATCGCCTATTCCGAGACTGCACAACGCGAGACTAATACCATGCCGCAATGGGCCGGATCCTGCTGGTATTACCTACGCTATTGCGATCCGAGAAACACACAAAATTTCATCTCCAAAGAAGCCGAACAATACTGGCTCGGCGGCAACGGCCAATCCGGCGCTGTCGATCTCTACGTCGGCGGTACCGAGCATGCTGTGCTGCATTTGCTCTACGCCCGCTTCTGGCACAAAGTCCTCTTCGATCTAGGCCACCTCTCCACGCGCGAGCCATTTCAAAAACTTGTCAATCAAGGTCTCATCCTTGGCGAAGACGGCCAAAAAATGTCAAAATCCGTCGGCAACGTCGTCAATCCCGATACCGTCATCAAAGAATACGGCGCCGATTCCTTGCGCCTCTACGAGATGTTCATGGGGCCGCTGGAGCAAGTCAAACCATGGCAAATGAAAGGCGTAGAGGGCGTTCACCGCTTCCTCGCTCGCGTCTGGCGCCTCGCCATGGAAGAAAACCAAAGCGGCGAGTGGGGCGTTTCCTCCAAACTTAGCCACGATTCATGCAACGACTCCGCCTTGCGCAAAGTCGTCCATGAAACGATCCGCAAAGTCGGCGACGACATCGAACGTCTCGCCTTTAATACCGCCATTTCACAAATGATGATCTGCACCAATGCCTTTACCCAAGCAGAAAAAGTGCCCGTCGCTGAATTTGTGATCTTCCTCCAGCTCCTCAACCCTTTCGCACCTCACCTCAGTGAAGAACTCTACGCCCGCATCACGGGTGATAAAGGCATGCTTTACCACAAGCCCTGGCCAGCCTTCGATGCCACAGCGTTGATTGAAAATGAGATCGAACTCGTTGTGCAAGTCAACGGCAAGCTCCGCGACCGCATTCGCATCGCCCCCGATGCCGCCGAAGCCGAGGTGCTGGCCATCGCCCTCGCCACCCCGAAAATCAAAGAACTCACTGATGGTAAATCCATGAAAAAAGTCATCTACGTCAAAGGTCGATTACTGAATCTCGTTGTCGTCTAACCAGAAATTCCCTTATGTCCCTACCCATCCTCTACATCAAAATCGGTTGCCCTTGGTGCGATGAAGTCATCGACTACCTGAAAAAAGAGCACATCGCATATCAAACCAAAGTCGTCAGCGGCAATCGCGAGGCCATGGCAGAAATGGTCGAGCTTTCCGGTCAAAGCAAAGCACCGACGATGGATTGGCATGGGCAAGTGCTAGCAGATTTCGGCGTGGATGAATTGATTCCCTTCCTACGCAAG
>CAMAYN010000135.1 GCA_945862285.1 Akkermansia muciniphila
TGTTCGTGAACATTACTAAGAAAAGCAAGCCAGTTAACGACTCGTCTACTTCTTCCACCGCCGAAATCGCCGCCCACGGCCACGTCCTCACACCCGGCCGCTACGTCGGCGCCGAGGAAGTCGAAGACGAGGGCGACCCCTTCGAGGAAAAAATGCCGTGCCTCGTCGCCGAACTGCACGCCCAGTTCTCTTCGCTCCTCCCCCCTTGGGAGAGGCTGGGTGAGGGTGCTTGCATATCCGCGAAACTCGAATCTGCCATCCGGCAAAACCTGAAAGGACTCGGCTATGGATTCTGACCTTCCCGCCATTCCCTCTCGCCTCTTGGAAGATGTTCGCACAATCCTCCAGAATGCCCGCCAAAAGACCTATGCAGCCGTCAACTCCTTGATGATCGATGCCTACTGGCACATCGGGCAGCGCATTGTGCAGGAAGAGCAGGGCGGAAATGCCCGCGCCAGCTACGGCAGCGAACTCATCCGCAATCTCGCCCGTCAGCTCGGCGACGAATTCGGCAGTGGCATCTCCATTGCCAATCTAAAAAACTTCCGCCAGTTTTACCTCACCTTCCCCGACGCAGGAAAAAGCTACGCACTGCGTAGCCTTTTGACCTGGACCCATTGGCGGCTGGTCATGCGCGTCGAAAACCCCGCCGCCCGCGACTACTACATCCGCGAAGCTGCCGAGCAAGGTTGGAGCAGTCGTCAACTGGAGCGCCGTCACATCCTCGAACTTCCAAACCATGAAAGGAGCGCCGATGAATCCTAAGCCTTCCGCACCCTCCGCAATCGTCCAACAAGATGTTGGACACAACGGCCTCGTCGCCGAACGGCACGCCTAGTTTTCGCAGTTGGATTCAGTGATTCGAAGTTTTCGATCTACGGATATTTCGCCACCGCATATGGCAATCGCTACGCACCCAAAACAGGCGAATTTCTTGTCGCATCTCCATGCGGAATCATTTGCGATCGGCGCGACGCTCACGCCTGAAATGTTTCATCCGCAAAAACGCCCAGTCCCGCACTCCCTCTTGCCCGTCCCGGCAACATCTCCTTGCGCCTTCCATCCTGACAAGTCCAAGATGCGGAGAGTGAGAGAAACGAAGGACAATATGACTGACTTGAAAATACCAAGTGACGAACAGCAAACGCCGCTCCGCGTTTCCCCCACTTCGCCATGCGTAATTCTCCCTTCGAACTTTGCCTCCCTACCTGTCCGCTGCTGTGAGTCAGCACTTGTTAAGCCTTTCACCTACAACAACCCTTACTTTGGGCAACTCGCAGCATGACCAAACAAGAAAAACAGCAACTCAGCGAAATCGACATTTGCGATCTTTTCATCACGCCTGCGATCAAAAGTGCTGGATGGGATCAATTCACTCAGATTCGGCGCGAAGTCGCCCTAACTCCTGGCCCCGTAATTGTGCGTGGCAATTTGTCTTCACGAAACAAAAAGAAGAAAAAATTCGCTGACTACGTACTTCAATGGGAAGCGGGGGTTCCACTTGCCATCGTCGAGGCAAAGGACAACAGCCATACCGTCAGCCATGGGATGCAACAGGCATTGGGCTACGCAGCCATTCTCGACCTCCCTTGCGCCTTCAGTTCGAATGGCGATGCCTTCGCGTCCCACAATAAAGTCCCTGCTCCCGGTGAGGATATCGAGTGCGAGTTCCCTCTTGAATCCTTCCCTACACCAGCCGAAATCTGGAAACGCTACAAAAAGCACCGAAATATTGCCGACGCCGAGGAGAAGCTAGTCCTCGAGCCCTACCACTTGGACGCCTACGGCAAAGAGCCCCGCTATTACCAGAGCGAAGCGATCAACCGCACTCTCGAAGCCGTCGCCAAGGGTCAGAATCGTCTGCTCTTGGTAATGGCCACCGGCACTGGCAAGACTTACACCACCTTCCAAATCATCTGGCGTCTTTGGAAAGCAAAAAGGGTCAAACGCACTCTCTTCCTCGTCGATAGAAACATTCTCGCCGACCAGACCCTCGTCAATGACTTCAAGCCCTTCGGCTCGGTCATGACCAAGATCAAAAACCGAAAGATCGATCCATCCTACGAGATCTACCTCGGTCTTTACCAAGCCCTTACCGGGCCCGAGGAAGAGGATAAAATCTTCAAAAGCGTCTCCCGTGACTTCTTTGACCTCATCGTCATCGACGAGTGCCACCGTGGCAGCGCCTCCGAAGATTCCGCATGGCGGGAAATCCTCGACTACTTTGATGGAGCAATCCAGATCGGTCTCACCGCCACACCGAAGGAAACCAAATACGCCTCCAACATCAATTACTTCGGAGAGCCCGTTTACACCTACAAGCTCAAGCAGGGCATCGAAGACGGCTTCCTCGCTCCCTACAAAGTTGTCCGCTATCACATCGACAAAGACCTCATCGGCTGGACACCCGAACCGGGCATGACCGACGACCTCGGCAAGGACATCGAGCAGCGAAAATACAATCAGGCCGACATGGACCGCATTCTGGTGCTCAATCAGCGCACCAAGCTCGTCGCCAAGTGCGTCATGCAGCTCCTCAACGCCACTGACCCATTCTCGAAAACCATCATTTTCTGCGAAGACATCGATCACGCCGAGCGCATGCGCGTAGCCATTGTCAACGCCGCTGGCAAACTCGCCCTCGACAATCCCAAATACGTCATGCGCATCACCGGCGACAGCGTCGAGGGCAAGGCCGAGCTGGACAACTTCATCGACCCCGAGTCGAAATTTCCAGTCATCGCCACCACTTCCGAACTTCTTACCACCGGCGTCGATGCGAAGACCTGCAAGCTCATCGTCCTGGACAAGACCATAAAGTCCATGACCACCTTTAAGCAGATCGTTGGCCGTGGCACCCGCATCGAGGAGGATTACGGCAAATTCTTCTTCACCGTCATGGATTTCAAGAACGCTACCGAACTCTTCAAGGATCCTGACTTCGACGGCGACCCTGTCGTCATCTACGAGCCTGACCCATGGGACGACCCCGTTCCACCCGATCCCGAGCCAAATCCCGATCCGTATGGCGGGGCAGTCAGTGAAGACCCCACTCCCTACGGCTCAAAAAAGATCCACGTCAGCGGCGTAGATGTTCACATTCTCTCGAAAACCGTCGAATACCGTGGCGATGATGGTAAAATGATCACCGAGTCATATTGTGATTACAGCCGGAATAATATCCGCAAGGAATACGCCTCCCTCGACGAGTTCATCAACAAGTGGAACACCACCAAGAAAAAGGAAGCCATCGTCAAGGAGCTGGAAGAATACGGTATCGAGCTACCGAAACTCGCCGAGGAAGTAGGCAAGGATTACGGTGACTTCGATCTCATCTGCCACGTCGCCTACGGCGCTCCGCCCCTCACTCGTAAGGAGCGGGCTGAAAACGTGAAAAAGCGCAACTACTTCACCAAATATGGCGAACAAGCCCGTGCCGTTCTTGAAGCCCTTCTCGATAAATACGCCGACGAAGGCGTCCTCACCATCGAGAGCCCCAAGGTTCTCAAACTCACTCCCTTCGACAAGATGGGCACACCTGTCGAAATCATCAACGACGTCTTCGGAGGCAAGGCGAACTACGAAACCGCCCTCCAGGAACTGGAGCGAGAAATTTTCGATTCGCGGCACAGCGCCTAGTTGATTCACCTACAACGAAATGCAACAAGATCCACCGCCAGTTACTGAGCACCGATTTATTGACGAGATGGGCGACTCTACATTCTTTGGCAAAGGGCGGCGTGTTGTCATCGGTGAGCCAGGAGTTTCTCTTTCTTTCGGCATCGGAATTCTAAAAATCATGCGTCCCCTTGCTGAAGTGCGTGCCGAAGTCATCGAATTGCAAAAAGACATCGAAAATGATCCTCTTTTCAATACTCTACCGAGCGTGATCAAGCGTGCCGGACAAGGGGGCTTTTTTTTCCATGCCTGCAAAGACACTCCTGACGTGCGTAGCCCATTTCTCAAATACATTCGCTCACTTCCCTGCGAACTCGAGGCTGTCGTCGCAAGAAAAATTCCCGCGTTGTTTCAAAAGAACCACCACTCCAAAGAAAATGAGTTCTATGCAGACTTACTTTCCCATCTGATCAAGAATCGAGTGAAAAGCGAGCGCAAGCTGGTCTTGAACGTGGCCGCACGAGGTTCCACAACACGCGATAAGGTTTTCACAGACGCATTAACCATTGCCAACCAGCGTGCAACAAAGCGCTGGAGCCCAGATGACCTGAAAAGCCAAGTGGTTTTCAACGTCCAAACACCGCGCACCGAGCCGCTTCTCAATATTGCTGATTACCTCTGTTGGGCAGTGCAGCGGGTTTTTGAACAGGGCGAAACAAGATACTACGACTACCTCCAAGAACGTATCCGATTGGTTGTCGATTTGTATGATTCAGAAAAATACGCAGGCTTTCGCAACTATTACGACAAGAAGAATCCTCTAACCTCTAAAAACAAATTATGCCCACAAATTACCTGAGCCACTTGCATGGCGACGTCATGGAGACGACTTTCAGTAATAGTAGGCGCCACGAATAAATCACCATCCTCCTCGAAATGCAACATTTTTATTTTCCACTGACATCATGAGCAACGTAAGCGGTACTATCAAATCCATCCAGGACATCATGCGCAAGGATGTCGGCGTCGACGGCGACGCCCAGCGCATCTCCCAACTCGTCTGGATGTTCTTCCTTAAAATCTACGACGACCGCGAGGCCGAGATCGAACTCCTCGAGGACAACTACAAGTCGCCCCTCCCTGAGCACCTGCGCTGGCGCAACTGGGCCGCCGACTCAGAAGGCATGACCGGCGATGCTCTCAACGACTTCGTTAACCTCCAGCTCTTTCCCACGCTCAAGGACAAGCTCGTCCTCGAAGGGCCGAACGGCAAGCGCGCCCAGGTCATCCGCAACGTCTTCGAGGATGCCTATAACTACATGAAGTCCGGCACCCTCATCCGGCAGGTCATCAACAAGATCAGCGAGATCAACTTCAACAACACCGAGGACCGCCACACCTTCGGTAGCATCTACGAGCAAATCCTCAAGGATCTCCAGAGCGCCGGGAATGCGGGCGAGTTCTACACCCCCCGCGCCGTCACCCAGTTCATCATCAACCGCGTCGATCCCCAGCTCGCCGAGACCGTGCTCGACCCCGCCTGCGGCACCGGCGGCTTCCTCGCCTGCACCATCGACCACAAGCGGAAAAACTACGTCAAGTCCGCCAAGGACGAGGAAACCCTCATTACCAGCATCCACGGCGTGGAAAAGAAGTCGTTGCCACACATGCTCTGCACGACGAACATGATCCTGCATGGCATCGACACGCCGACGAACATCCGCCACGACAACACCCTCAGCCGCCCCTACATAAACTATGGCGAGAAAGACCGCGTCCACGTCATCGTCACCAACCCACCCTTCGGCGGCACCGAGGAGGACGGCATCGAGAACAACTTCCCCGCCACCTTCCGCACCCGCGAGACCGCCGACCTCTTCATGGCACTCATCATCAAGCTGCTGAAAAACCACGGCCGCGCCGCCGTCGTCCTGCCCGATGGCTTCCTCTTCGGCGAGGGCATGAAAACCCGCCTCAAGCAGGAGCTACTGGAAAAATGCCACCTCCACACCATCGTCCGCCTGCCCAATGGCGTCTTCAATCCCTACACCGGCATTAAGACCAACATCCTCTTCTTCACTAAGAAACCCGAGAGCGAGCAACCCGCCACCAAGGAAGTCTGGTTCTACGAGCACACCTACCCGGACGGCGTCACGAGCTACAACAAAACCAAGCCCATGCGCTTCGAGGAGTTCCAGACCGAGATCGACTGGTGGGGCTCCGAGGCCAATGGCTTCAAATCGCGCAAGGAAACCGAGCAGGCGTGGAAAGTCAGCATCGAGGACATCGCCTCCCGCAACTACAACCTCGACATCAGCAACCCCCACGTTGGCGAAACCATCAACCACGATCCCGAGGAATTGCTCGCCACCTACGGTAAACAGCGGGGCGAAATCCAGGATCTTCGCGACCAGTTGAAATCCATTCTAGCCACCGCCCTTGCGGGAAATCAGTGATGAGCGCCGCAGAAACACTCATCACCGAACACCTCGACACCTGGACTTCGGCGATCAAGGCAAAGTCCTCTGCCGGACGCGGGAGCGGTAAGAAGCACGAATTCTACGGCATCAAGAAACTGCGCGAGCTGATTCTGGAATTGGCCGTGCGGGGATTGTTGGTGCCGCAGGATGCCAAGGATGAGCCAGCTGTGGAGTTGCTGAAGAAAATTGCGGCAGAGAAATCTAAGTTGATTAAGGTTGGAAAGATAAAGATGGGGAAGAAGGTCTCTCTGCCGGACGAAGAATTGGCATTCATAATTCCCCTGACGTGGGCAAGGACTACTCTTGGCGAGATTTCGGAAATTGGTCCAAGGAATACACTGCCGGATGACATTGATGCTGGATTCGTTCCGATGCCGCTAATTTCTACAAGCTACGATGGAGCTCACGGTCAAGAGATCAAAACATGGGGGGAACTCAAAAAGGGATATACACATTTCGCTAATGGGGATATCGCTATCGCCAAAATTACTCCCTGCTTTGAGAACAGTAAGGCTGCGATTTTCAGAGATCTGGAAAATGGTTATGGAGCTGGAACTACCGAGTTACATGTTGCTCGGCTTGTTGGCGATTATGTGAGCTCAAGATTCATCTTGCTCTATTTGAAGGCACCGATGTTTCTTGAGAAAGGAAAGCCAAAGATGACGGGCTCTGCAGGTCAGAGGCGGATTCCATCAAGCTATTTTGCGGACAACCCATTGCCCCTCCCGCCCCTCGCCGAGCAACACCGCATCGTGGCGAAAGTGGATGAGCTGATGGCGCTGTGCGATCAGCTGGAGCAGCAGCAAGAGGACAGCGTGCGCACGCACGCCTCCTTGGTGGAAACGCTCCTCGGTGCCTTGACGGCCGCAAGCGAACGCGGCGCCTTTGCCGAAGCCTGGCAGCGCATCGCCTCCCACTTCGACACCCTCTTCACCACCGAATCCAGCATCGACCAACTCAAACAAACCATCCTCCAACTCGCCGTCATGGGCAAACTCGTCGAGCAGGATCCAGAGGATGAACCGGCGTCAGCCCTCCTTAAAAAAATTGCGACAGAAAGGACAAAGCTTGTGAAAGAAGGAAGACTGAAGAAGCAGTCGCTGTTTGCTAAAATAGCTGATGATGAAATTCCTTTCAATGCTCCTTCAGGCTGGCATTGGTCCAAAATGGGAGAGTTGGCTCAATTCCAAAAGGGATATGCTTTCAAATCGACAGAATATTTAGACCGTGGTTTGATGATCACAAAAATTGTAAACTTAACAGATAATCATACCGAAAACTCCGTATATATGAATCCTGAGAGAGGAGAAGAATTCAGTGAATATCTCCTTCATAGTGATGATGTTGTCATGACAACAGTCGGAAGTTGGTTCTCAGCGCCCCTTTCCGCTGTAGGAAGGTCATTTTTGATTAATGAAAAATTTGATAATTCGTTATTAAATCAAAACGCAGTCAGGATTAGGACATGGGACGGAATCGATTCTAAATATTTATATTACTGTATCAATGCTCCAGCATTTCGACGCTATTTAGTCCAAGAAGCCCAGGGCACGGCAAACCAAGCCAGTATTACTCAGGAAAGCATTAAGAATTTTTTGTTCTGTGTGCCTCCAAAAAAAGAGCAACACCGCATCGTCGCCAAAGTCGATGAGCTGATGGCCCTGTGCGACCGCCTCAAAGCGCGCCTGCAAAGCGCCCAAGCCACCCAACTCCATCTGGCCGACACCCTCGTCGAAGCCGCGATCCATTGAGCCAACTATGTCCGAAACTCATGAAACCTGGTGTCAGCGCGACGGACATAGTTAGTTCGAGTATTTTACCGACTTCAACGACTGTTGGATAGCGACGAGGATTGGTTCAGCATGGATGTGGAGATCAAGGGCGCGATGTACGAAGGTTTGCTCGCAAAGACCGCCACGTAGTCAAGATGCCCACACCCACCGAACGCAAGACCGTCCAAGCTCCTATCTGGGGCGAAAAGGAAATGCCATGATCGAGCAAAATGAATCGGGCCTTCAGCCCTCGATGCTTTACGCGGATGCCAACCTAGGCCGTTGGCCTAGGCTGGTATGGTATTGAGCCGTTGGCCCGCAAGATTTCCGCGCCAAAGGCGCATTGCCATACCGCAAGGTTTCCGCGCTAGGAACATCGCCGAACTCACAACGAAGGATTGACTCATGCCACCATTACTCCATTCCACCAAAAAAACGCCCGCAAGGTGTGACTTGCGGGCGTGGGGAGTTGGGGTTGGTTGATTTGTGTTACGGGGCTGGGTGTTGTACTTCGTCGTCTTGGTTGCCGGGGCGGTCGATGATGACGCGGTCGGTTTCGTAGGCGGTGAAGAAGTCCAAGCACCTTGATGCGTCACGTTGTGACGCGGAAGATGTGGGGGGATGGGGCGATGACCACGATTGAAATCGTGGGCTCGCGATGGAATCGTCACGTTGTGACGCAAGACGCTCGTTGCAACGGAACGAATCAATGCAGAGACCATGACATTTGTCATGGGAAAACGCGATTAATGTGTTCGTCGGTAAGGTCAGAGGGTTGATCAGTAAGGATGGTGGCTGCGCGGGGGGATTATAAGGGTCAAAGGCCCGGCATCATACCAGCCTAGGGCAACGCCCTAGGAAGACCGCCCCCAACGAATCCCCTGAGCCCTGAAGGGGCGACCCACTCGTCCGCCGCCGCCCGATGTGCCGCCCCTACAGGGCTCAATGGAAACGGAACCGAAAACCTAGGCCGTTGGCCTAGGCTGGTATGGAATTGGGCCTTTGGCCCGCAAGATTTCCGCACCAAAGGCGCATTGCCATTCCAGTCTGGGGCGTAAGCTCGGAGGGCGAATCGGGACGGTCGGAAGGTTAATCGGTACGAGTGCAGCACCAATCGGTACGAGTGCAGCGCCAATCGGTACGAGTGCAGCGCCAATCGGTACGGGTGAAGTGTCAATCGGTACGGGTGAAGTGTCAATCGGTACGAGTGCAGCGTCAATCGGTACGAGTGCAGCGGCAATCGGTACGGGTGAAGCGGCAATCGGTACGGTAGCAGCGCCAATCCGTACGAGTGCAGTAGCAATCGGTACGGGTGCAGCGGCAATCGGTACGGTCGGAGCGTTGATCGGTACGGATGGGGGGAGATTTTTTTGTGAAAAAGAAGTTAGATGATGGGCAGGAGGTGGTCGTAGCGCTCGAGGTGCAGGCAGCGGCCGGTTTCGGGGTCGAGGTCGGCGATGAGGCCGCAGAGGCGGACGGGGCCTTTGGCGATGGGGAAGCGGGTGGGTAAGCCTGTTTTGAAGCGCCAAATGACGGAATCCACGGCGCGGCCTAGTACGGAGTCGTCTGGGCC
>CAMAYN010000136.1 GCA_945862285.1 Akkermansia muciniphila
CTAGCACAGTAAATAACGTGGTATTTGATATTCAATTGCTTCCAACTCCAGAGAGCTTCATGAATCAAGTGACCGCAACCATTCCAGCCAGTGAAGCGAGTGGAGGAAAGCTTTTCGGACGCGTCATCGGACAATCTACCCCTTAACAACTCGTCATAAGCAAAAATTCTCCACAAGACAACACCACAATAAATACTGAATCACCTGAGAAGAAAAATCGAAGTAACAGCAGATGATGATTTTACTCAAAAATCTAAAAAAAGAAGGAAGTTGGCACGTTTAGTGCTGAGTTGCAGATCGTAATTCATCCGCTGTTTTTAAAAATTTGAACATCCTTTCCATTCCATAAACGAAAAACCAAAAATTGAATACATTACTATGAAACCAAAAAACATTAAAAATAGCCTACTCCGAAATTGTTTACCACTAAGCATGTTGTCCACTTTTGCTCTATTTTCCCTTTCTGCTCATGCGCAGACATGGACTGGAAATACTGGCGGAGCGTGGCTTACCACAACTAACTGGAGCCCAACTACCAGTTTTGCTGGCGATGCAACTGCTGCCGTGTCAGGGGAAGGTTCTGCGACCGATATTATGTCCGTAGCTGCTGCAAATACTGCGACGAATATTGGCATTAACATGAACACACTGACGGCAGGGGCTGGAGGCATTGGTCTGACTCTGGGAGGAATAGATTTCAACAAGACCAACACGTCATCATTGCAAATCGGCAATAGTTCTGGCACGGTAAATGGCATACTCCAACTGAATGGGGCAACTATCAACAGTGTCGCGAAGACTTTAGTGAGTGTTGCTGGTCAAGCGAACCTAACGATTGCCAATGTGAATTCGGGTTCAGGTACTCAGACCATGGGGCTGCGCCTCGGTATCACCGATGGCATTTTCACCGTCGCTTCAGGTCGAACGTTGAATATTTTATCAAACATTACCCAAGGTACCTCAGCATCTGGCTTCACCAAGACGGGAGGGGGAGTAATGCTTCTTAGTGGCACAAACAGCTTTACGGGAAATACTACCATTAACGAAGGAACTCTTGTTTTCCGTACGACAGCTTCAAAGCCAGCGAGCACTACGCACACCTTCGCAACTGGTGCCGTTTTAGGTTTGGGGGTTGGTGCTGGAGGTTTTACGAGTGCTGATGTCGTAAATGCCTTCGCAGGCACGTTCACAGGCAGTCTGGCGGGTATTTCCATTGGAAGTTCAAATAACATTGCTTTGGATAACGGAACATTCGCGGGTAATATTGGGTCAACTACACGCGGTCTGGAAAAAACAGATAACACGGGAAACATAACACTTACTGGTAACAACCAATACTCTGGACGCACCGTGGTTGGGGGGGGGAATGCTTTACAATTTAACACTCTCGGTAACAAAGGTGATTTGAGCAGTAACGTTGGCACCAACGATACGCTCGATTTGAAAAATGGTGCCCGCTTGGACAATTTAGCCGTCAATACGAGTAACAAAAATCTTAATTTATTAGGAGCTACTGCGACCTACTTTAACAGTGCCAGCATTAACTCCACCCTCAGTGGCACCGTCTCCACCGAGACTGCAGGACTTAAAACATTTACTTTGGGTGGTAATTCTGGAACAGCTACTCCAGTATTCAGCGGAACCATCAGCGATGGTTCTGGACAGCTAGCTCTTACAAAAGGGTCAGCAGGCCGATGGACACTATCCTCCGCCAACACTCATACTGGCGCGACAACTGTGGCGGGTGGAAATTTCATTTTAAGCCATAGTTCAGCGTTACAAAATAGTCCTCTGAACACTTCCAGCAGTGTCACCGGCACATCCACCGTTGGTATTACAACTACAGTAACAACTCTTACCCTAGGCGGGCTTACGGGAAACAAGGCATTTGGTACGCTATTTAACACAAGCAGTGGTGCTTACAACACTCTAACAGCACTCACTCTAAATCCTAGTGCTAGTGCATCTTATGTTTATGATGCAGTCATCGCGAATGGTGCCGCTGGAATGACTCTTGCCAAAACAGGTGCAGGCACACAGATCTTGACGGGAGCAAGTTCTTATTCGGGTGGCACAACTGTAAGTGCTGGCACTTTGTTGGTCAATAACACCACGGGAAGTGGGACAGGCTCAGGTGCAGTTACCGTAGAGGCGGGAGCTACATTTGGCGGGACTGGAACCGTTTCAGGTGCGACCACCATCAATGGAAATTACAGTGCTGGAACTCCCGCTGTTGCCGCAGGTGTCGGAACTCAAGCGTTTAGTAGCGACTTGGCCTTCGGCAATGGCTCCACCTTTCAATGGGATTTGAATGCTAATTCGACCGCTTCTGGTTTCGATACATTAACCGCAGTAGGGAATATTTCTGTTGGCACAGGCACGACTTATAATGTGCGTTTTGGCAGTGGAGTTGATCTCTCCAATTCCTTCTGGACTGATATTGAATCACCCAAGACATGGTCTCTCTCGACGATCTTTGGGGAATCCTTTAGCAGTGGTTCTTTTGCTTCCGTAACTAGCACAGCAAACCCTCTCACTCAAGGCTCTTTCAGCATAAGTCCTACAACCTTGACTTGGACCGCTGTTCCTGAAGCTTCCAACCTTCTCATTGGCGGACTCGTTGGTCTCGGTCTGATGACTCGTCGCCGCAAGAACGGTTGATTTTTCTCGAGAAAACAATAACCTAACTGCAACGACCTCGGTTACCACCGAGGTCGTTATCTTTATGAAAAGAATAGGAGTGGTGCATTTAGTACGCTGCATTACTTCCTCGCCTTGGCGACGAAGCCGTGGACGAAGTCGAGGTAATCTCGGGTGCCAGGGGCGCTGCTGCGGCGGGTTTTGATCGAATGAATTAAGCCATTGATGGTCATGATCCAATCGCTGGCATCTAAGGGTTCTTCATCGGCTGCTTCTGCGGAGGATTCGGGTCTGCTCGCCAAGATTTTGTAAGAGGAGGCCATTTCATGGATGAAGGTTTTGAGCAATTCATCGGTCGGCGTTTTTTCCTCGATTTTTGGCGTTTTCCCTTCTGCGATGGCGGAGGCCTTGATGAGCGCGGATTGAATTTGTGAGTCTTTGAGGGTGATGCCTTGGGAACTACAATTCCGATCAAAAACACAAATGGCTTTCTCGATTTGGAACATGAGTTGGGCGTAAAAGGGGTCGCGCATCAGATCGCGTGGGTGCATTTTAATAGACAGAAAAAATGAGCTTCCGTGCTTTTTCTCACAAGTCAAATGTGTGGACTTTTTTGTGCGCCTTGTTTTGGGCAGGCGACTGGTCCTGAGCGATGGCGGAAATGTTTGAATTTTCCCTTTTCACTTCTGGCGAGTATGACTAGGTTTTGCGCATGTATTTAGGATTCGATAGTTCTACGCAGTCAATTTCCGCGATTATTCTTTCGGCACTGGGAGAAATTGTGGCGGAGCATAGTGTGAATTTTGGGGCGCGTTTGCCCGAGTTTGCGGCACCGAGTGGGTTTATTCCCGGTGGCGAAAAGGGCGAGGTTCACGCCGATCCACAAATGTGGCTGGCGGCATTGGATTTGTTGCTGGCCGAGTTGGCGGGAAAAACCGATCTTGCTGCGATTCGCGCCATCGGGGGCAGCGGGCAACAGCACGGCTCGGTGTATCTGGATGAAACATTCGCAGCGCGCTTGTCGGGATTACAGGCTTCGCAGGGCTTGCGCGAGCAGTTGGCACCCGCATTGACGCGGGCGTCGTCGCCGATTTGGATGGATACCTCAACGGGCGAAGAATGTGCTGAAATGGCCGCCGCCGTTGGCGGAAATGCGGAGGTCTGCCGTCGCACGGGATCGGTGGCTGTGGAGAGGTTCACAGGCTCGCAAATTCGGCGATTTTTCAAAAATAACCCCGCCGCGTATGGAAAGACGGCGCACATTCATTTGGTCAGTTCGTTTTTGTGTTCGGTGCTAGCGGGGAAATCGGCGGCGATTGATTTTGGCGACGGTGCGGGCATGAATTTGCTGAATTTATCGAAGCTCGCATGGGATGAAAATCTCTGCGCGGCCACGGCGGATGGCTTACAGGAAAAATTGCCGAGTGTGGCACCAGCAGGAACGGTCGTGGGAGGGATTTCCTCTTATTTCGTCGAGAAATATGGCTTTGCGAGCGATTGCAAAGTGGGGGTGTTTACGGGAGATAATCCTGCTTCCTTAGTCGGCATGGGGGCGACCACGCCGGGGCAAGTGGTGATTTCATTGGGCACGAGCGATACATTTTTTGCTGGTATGACCGAGCCCCACACCGACCCGCGTGGATTTGGACATGTTTTTGGCAACCCTGGTGGTGGGTTTATGTGCTTGGTCTGTTTCCGCAATGGCTCATTGGCTCGCGAGGCGATGCGCGATGAATTAGGTGTCGGTTGGGAGGCCTTTGATGTGGAATCGTTGCAGGCGATGCCGCCGGGAAATGAAGGAAATATCATGTTGCCATTTTATGGTGCTGAAATCACCCCACGGCGGGATTTTTCTGGGCCTGTTCGGCGAGGTAGCACTGCATTTATGGCGGGGGAAAATCCCGCAGCGCAAATTCGTGGCTTGCTAGAAGGGCAATTTGTGAACATGAAACATCATACCGATTGGATCGGGATTCAGCCGCAATCGATTCGTCTCACCGGCGGTGCATCGCGGAACAATGGCATTGCGCAGATCGTTGCCGATGTTTTTCAAGCACCAGTGGAGCGATTAGAAATTGCCAATTCCGCCGCGCTCGGTGCCGCGATTCTCGGTGCAGTGACGGATGGAAAAAGCATGACGGAAATGCAATCACTCGCCTGCCGATGTGCGGAAGGCACGCTGCTTGAGCCATCGGCTTCATCGGCAGATGCCTACGACATGGCAAAATTCGTGGCGTTGCTGGGGTGATCAAAATGCCCCCTAGCGGCGAAAAATCACATACCCACCCCAAATCGCGATGATGAGCAAAACGCCTTTCCCATCCGGAGGGGCGGGCAGTGGGATTTTGTAGCGTCCACAAAGTGCGCCGATCAGAAACGCGATCATCAGTGCGATCAGTTCTTTCATGGCGATGCGGTAGTTGTTGGAGTTGCAGTTGGTTCTTTGCGCGAAAATTCTGCTGTCTGACTCATGTACCAGATCCCAAACGCCGTAGCAATGACGCTTAGTAAAATGACGAGCCCGAGGGCGATTAAGAGATTTGTTTTCATGGTCTGCTAGAATTTTCGCAGAATGGTATCCACAGGTTTTGGTTTGAGTCCAGGATGGTCAGTGGTGTAATGAAGCCCACGGGATTCCCGGCGGCGCAAGGCACAATCGACGATGAGCGAGGCGACGGCGACAAGGTTGCGCAGTTCCAGGATGTCAGCATTTACCCGATGCCCCCAATAAAATTCTCGCACTTCTTTTTTTAAGTTTTTCAAACGAGTCGCCGCGCGTCGTAAGCGATTGTCCGTGCGGACAATGGAGACGTAATCCCACATTAAGCGGCGAATTTCATCCCAATTGTGATAGATCACCACCAATTCATCAGGGGCGGCGGTATCGCCATATTCCCAGGCGGGGATGTCGATTTCTTCCATGACTCCGCGAGAGGGATTGGCATGTGCGAGCATTTCATCGAGGCAGCGGCGTGCCATGACATTGCCTTCGAGGAGAGAATTGGAGGCGAGTCGATTCGCCCCATGAAGCCCCGTGCATGCTACTTCGCCAATGGCATAAAGTCCGCGAAGCGTTGTGCGACCACTCACGTCTGCCACAACACCGCCGCAGTGATAATGCGCCGCCGGAACCACGGGGATGGGCTGTTTTTCGCAATCCAAGCCGAATTTCAGAAGGGTGGAGTAGATGAATGGAAACCGCTCTGCCATGAAACCTGGGGGCTTGTGGCGGACATCAAGATAAACGCAGGGGGCACCTGTACGTTTGATCTCGTAGTCGATGGCACGTGCGACAATGTCCCGCGGCGCTAGTGAACCGCGTGGGTCATGGCGTAAGGTAAAGTCCTCACCTTTATGATTGATCAGAATCGCCCCTTCACCGCGAACGGCTTCCGATACGAGAAAGGATCGCGCCTCAGGGCCACTGGCGGCAGGATTGTAGAAACAGGTCGGGTGAAATTGCACAAATTCCATGTTGGCGATGTCGGCACCAGCCCGCCATGCCATCGCCACACCATCGCCCGTAGCGGAGTCAGGATTGGTCGTGTAGAGATAAACCTTGCCACAACCACCTGAGGCGAGGATGACCCGATCGGAGCGATAGACCTCCACTTCGCCGGTTTCCCGATGCAAAACATAAGCACCCAGCACCCGATCATCGGTGACCATGCCGAGCTTGCCCGTAGTAATAAGATCAATGGCAAAATGGTTTTCTAACAAGGTCAGATTCGGCGTCTTGCGGGCTGTTTCGAGTAGTGCCGTGGCGATGGCATACCCAGTGGTATCGCGCGTGTGCAAGATGCGCCGATGCGAGTGTCCGCCTTCTTTACACAGAGAAAATGCTCCGTTTTCATGATCAAATGCCACACCGTAATGAACGAGGTCATCGATGGTGTTTGCCGCTTCCTGAATGATGCTACGCACCACGGCCTCTTTGCATAATCCCGCACCGGCATCCAAGGTATCGGCAATATGGTTTTCCGTCGTATCGCCTGGATCGCGCAGGCCCTCGGGAATGACTGCGGCGATGCCGCCTTGTGCCCAGGCGGTATTCGATTCCATGAATTCCCCTTTGCTGAGGCAAATCACTGATCCATGCTGCGCCGCGCGTATCGCCAAGGAAAGGCCAGCAATCCCGCTGCCAATGATCAAAAAATCTGCCGTCACGTGTGAAGAATCTAGTATATCACTCCTCCTCAAACTTGCGGAGGATCAGCTCGGTTAGTGCATCCATGCATGCTTGTTCATCGTTGCCGTCGGTCGTTACTTCGATGATTGAGCCGTTACCAGCCGCCAGCATCATCAAGCCCATGATGCTTTTTCCATCGACTTCTTCCCCGTCTTTATCGACGCGAACATCACAGATAAATCGATTCGCAATTTTCACGAACTGCGCTGCGGGTCTCGCGTGAATGCCGAGCTTATTCAAAATAGTTAGTTCTTTTGTAATTGCCATGGTTGCTGCAAAGGAGAGTAAACAACGATATGAAAAAAAGGGAAGCGAAAAAAATGGCGGATCTAGCGAATGACTCAAGGAATCGCGTCATGAATTTGCCGCTTGCGGAGAACGGTTTGCTTGCTACCTTTGCGGCATCAATGAATCGAAACATTTTTATCATCCGCGCTATTTTGCTGATCGCTGGTATTTGGCTGGCGGTTTTTTTTGTGCGACGATGGGCGAGCGATCAAAAGATTTCCGCCGAGGTTTTGCAGAAAACCATCGATAAGGCGCAATTTGCCGATTGGTCGGAACAGCTAGGTTCGACAAACGATGCTGCATCCCGCGAAAAGAAAATTCGCGAAATTGCCGAAATCACGAATCGGCTGGACTTCCGCGAGCGCGAGAAAAGTCGGGAAAATCGCACGCTCGAAGGATTATTCCGCAAGATGTCCCCCAGTGAGCGGACGATGTTTATCGAACTGACGGTGGCGGAAAGCATGAGTCAGTTCATGCAGGCCTTAGATAAAATGCCGCCGAAGGAACGTAAGAGTTTCGTCAAACGGGGGCTGGAAGAAATCGTTGATGGTCGAACGGAGGAGGAAATCAAGCGCACTCGGGAATTAGGTGATGATGTCATGGAGAGAATCACCAAAGAGGGCATCAAGGCGTATTTTGAAAAAGCCAGTTCGGAAACCAAGATGGATTTGGCTCCTTTAATGGAGGCGATGAACGACATCATGCAAGGGATGCGCGGTCAACAATTCGGCCCACCACGATGATCAGTAAACGTAGTAAAAACTCGCCGGGCTTCACTCTAACCGAAATGTTGGTTGTGGTGGGTATCATTGTGGCATTGACGGCCATCGCTATTCCGGTGGGAAATCGTGCGTTGCGTAGTTCAAGAAAATCGGCATGTCTTGGGAATTTACGGCAAATCGGCGTAGGGCTGGAATCATGGTTGCAAGATCACAACAACGTCATGCCAGAGTTGGCCGCTGGCCGATCGAACAAAACCGAGAATGTGCCGGTGCTGGATACGCTGTTGGTGGATTATGTGTCATCGCCCGATGTGTTTCGCTGTCCGGAAGATCGTGAGTTGTTCACCCAATCGGGCTCGAGTTATTTATGGAATACCACACAGAATGGTCGCCACAAAACGCAGCTATCGTTCTTTGGAGCTACGGAGGCATCGCGCATTCCTTTGGTGACTGATAAAGAGTCTTGGCATGGCGAAGAAGATGGCGTGAATATGCTGTATGCCGACTACGCCGCTTCTGGAAAATTTACTTTTAGCACATCCCACTAACCCACGAATTCGCCCATGTTGGAAATCCACAATCTCTCGAAATCCTTCGGCAAATCGCCCGCTTTACGCGATGTTTCATTCTCTGTCAAAAAAGGTTCCATCCATGGATTATTAGGACATAATGGGGCGGGAAAAAGCACGACCATGGGTGCCATTCTCGGCATGGTGGCACCTGATGCGGGGGAAATTACCATCAATGGGATTTCGGTCATTCGCCATCGCGCCAAAGCCCTGCGGCACGTCGGTGCCATCTTTGAATCGCCCGCGTTTTTTGACTACTTGAGTGGCTGGGAAAATTTACGGCTTTTCGTCAATTACTCGGGCAAGTTTGATGAAGCTGCGGCGCGTGATGTCATAGAGCAAGTGGATTTGTCGGAGCGGATTCACAGTAAAGTGCGGACGTACAGCCATGGCATGCGGCAACGTCTTGCTTTAGCGCAAGCACTCTTGCCCGAGCCACAACTATTGTTGTTAGATGAGCCGACGGACGGGCTTGATCCGGAAGGCATTCGTTGGTTTCGCGACTTCATTCTCCGCCTGCGTGACGAACGCGGAATGACTGTTTTATTTAACTCCCACATGCTCGCGGAGGTGGAGCAAATGTGCGATCACATAACCGTCATCAAACGCGGAAATCTCGTGCACCATGGCACGCTGCATTCGCTTCTGGAAGACGGCATGCGCTACGAGATCATCGCCGAGCCCACTGCTCTTCTGCCTGCTTTACTTGCGGCATTTGACGGCGTTATGGAATCGCCAACGCGGGTGCTTTTGCCGGATGATTGCGATCCAGCGGAGGTGATTCGTGCGATTATTTTGGCGGGGGTGAAAGTGAAGTCATTTTCCCCGTATCGTCGATCATTAGAAGATATTTACATGAACTTGAAAGCCGCCCAAGCATGAACGAAAAAATCAAACAAATGGCACATCAAGCCATAGAGCAAGGGCAGCAAGGCTGGCAATCATTGCAAAATAAAATCGAAGATGTAAGCACCACCATAGGCGGACTGGCGAGCCGATTTTCTTTAATTGGTCT
>CAMAYN010000137.1 GCA_945862285.1 Akkermansia muciniphila
GTAGCTGCGTTTTTTCGGGTGTGTATCACCGACAATCAGGCCATGAACGGGCAAATCCATGGCACGTAGCTTGTGAATCAATGAGAGAAATTCTTGATGCCCTTTCAGGCGAGTAATACGTCCTGGCAGAACGAGTGTTTTTTTGCCCATGAATTGCGGAAAATCCACCTGCCATTGACTCATCCATGCATCCGGCACGTGGTAGCCTGGATGATAAATTGCTGGATCCACTCCACAGTAAATCACTTCCAGTTTTCTTGGGTCAACTCGAGGATAATCGCGAAGGATATGGTCTTGAATCGCGCGGGATACGCAAATGACTTTTTCACCTTTACTCATGATGGTAGAATAAGCATTTACCGAATGAAAGCCGTGAACTGTGGTGATGAATCTTGGCCGGCACGATGACGGCATCGATTTCCATGTCAGGTAGGAAAGCCATGCGGGTAGGCGTGATTGTGGATGAATGATGTCGGGTTTTTCATCGAGAAAAATACGACGGAGACTTGGGATCTGCCATAAAGAAGAAGGGTGTTTACGATGAACAGGGAGAGTTATATGCCGAGATCCAGCACTTTCGAGTTGCTCCACCAGTCTGCCACCGTTGGAAATAACGATGGATGTATGCCCTTGCCGCACGAGGCAAGCGGCGATTTCAAGAACACATAATTCAACGCCACCACTGTTGAGTTCGGGAACGATCTGGATAACTTTCATGTGAGATGGAGTTTTTTTATAACAATGGCAGCGCATCTTGCAGCCTCTTGTAGTGGGTAGGGAGGAGGAGTGAGAGCGTGCGAGCTTTGCCAGTCAATGAAGCGTGTGATGTATCCCTTTGCCGCTAAATCTTCGATCGCTTTTTCGATCTTTCCATTTTTCTTAAGGGCCTTCATGGGTAACAATCCTACCTTGGCACCACTGCTCGCCGCTTCGAAAATCATTGAAACGCTATCCTCGGTGACCCAGATTTCTGCTGCTTGTGCCATTTGAGCTTTCAGCCATTGATGATCCGTCTGTTGATGAGGAAATTTCGTCAGACGAGGATGATTCACTGCATCAAGAAATCCGCTTGGTGTGCGGCGTGAATCGGTGATGCTCCAATCGCATCTACTGCTCGTGAGAATTTCATCAAGGCAGCTTTTCAATGTTTTTTCATCCCAACCATGATGATGCGATGAGCCGCCAATGAGAATGAGTCCGTTATGTTTCGCGTTTGATTCACTGACGACACGATTCAAAGCTCCTCGCGAAATGATGATTTTTTGATTCTCTTCGTCGGGTTCATCGTGTTGGGGGATGATGCAAAGATCGAACAAAAAACGCGGTAACGATGGTTTCATGAGAACCACTCCGGGCACTCGATATTTCCACTTCAAGAGCAATAGTGCGACGTGAGTGGCATGGCCGCAGGCGATGATTACTTCCGGTTTAGGGAGTTTTTCCGCTAGCTGTATTACTTGAAATGGTTTTTTGATGAATCGGAGATTTTCTATCGGGATGAGATGAAATTCCCCGCCACGCTGACGGACGATCGCCTCGGCTAGTCCGAGTGATTGGTTGACATGGCCAGGCTTGCCATCGGAGATGATCCAAATGCAATTCATTTCGAGTAGGGAGGTGGATAGCCTAAGGTTTTGATCAACAACAGCCACGATTCTGGATCAGCAAGGTTTACGGGAGTGGTTAGGCCATTGGTAAAGATTTTCCGCGATCCGCAGCCCGTGAAGGCCAAACATGGATATTTCGGTTTTTTGTTTGGTGGTTCATCGCACCAAATAACGACATCGAGTGGTTGTATGTGATGGAGATCCCAGTTTTCTGGATTTTTCTCAAGATGCACCTGTTCAGGTAAGACGTTTGGAAAATTTGTGAAAAACAAAAGATCCGGCATTCCTTGAATGAGACCTTTTAGGGCAGGAATCGCAGCATCACAGATTCCTTTGTTACTCGAAAGATGAATATAGACCATGCCATGCTTGGTTGCAGGTGTGAAACATGATTTTCGGCTCATGGGCAGCAATGGCCAGCGAGTGACGATTTTCCAGCGATCTTGTAACCAAAATCCGTCAACGGGACTGATACGCATGGCATTTTCCAGTCCCAACATGATGCTCGGTGTGTCGGATTGCGACTGATGGCGGTGAATGACGATTTTCCATTTTGCCGTGGAAATGCGTGAAAGGCTGGCAAAGAAAACCGGAGATTCGGTGCGTCGATGGAGTAAAGCAGGTAGTGGAGAGCATGAGGTATTTCTGCTAAAGAAAGCGCAATAATCGCCCGCTTTTCCCGCGTTTTGATCCGAAAGAATGCCTAAAATTCCCCCCTCACGAAGGAACGATGCCGCTTGGCCGAAACTGTTCTCTTTTGAAAATAAGGTCATGCCGTTGCGCGTGCGGCGACGGGCGATCAATTGATTCATGAAGGGATTATCTAAGGGTCGAAAATAAGCACCAAATTTGTTGCCTGGTATAACGAGAGGACCGAGGCGGGCGAGAATTTCCCAGTTGCCCATGTGCGCTAGGGCGACGATGGCACCTTTGCCCGCGTGGGCGGCGTCTTGTAAAATTTCCGCGCCTTCGATTTCTACGCACTGCGCGATCTCAGCATCGGACATTTTTCCACAACGCACGCCGCCAAGAAGATTGGCACCACAGGTTTCCATGCAGCGTTTGGTGGAGTGGTGGAGTTCGTCACCTTGCAGTTCCCAAGCGATGCGGAAATTTCTTTCTACAATGCGTCTGCGGCTCGGGACGAGGTAGTAGGCGATTTTCCCTAACAGAACACCCAAGGCATCGGCAAAACGCGGCGGAAGAAGCTGAATCGCTCCTTCCACGATACGAAAGAGGAAATATTCCGCCTTCGATTTCCAAATGCTACGCTTTTTTTTGCCAGTGGGCATGGGGCAAAATAACGTGATATGCGAGATGCTGACAAGACTAGATGTGCAAGGAATCAAGCATCATCAGACTCGGATCGTCATGCGATTGCCCTCTACAACTCAGATCGATCACACCAATCGTGCCACATCTTGCGGTAAGCTGATTCGATTTCACGGGAGAAACTTACGGCGTCCATGAGCGGGGATGTTTGTATTTTTTCACGCAACGATGAACGTATTTTCGATAAACGCGGGATGTCGTTGGCCAATGCCGCCGCGATTTTTACATAGTCATCGGGATTCCCAGCGATCCACTCCGCATGCCCGAGATGATGTAGCAAGCTCACGCCTACGCGCGAAACGTGGGTCACTCCTGCTAGTGTCACTACCGGCACACCCATCCAAAGTGATTCACAGGTCGTGGTGGTTCCATGATAGGGGAACGTGTCCAAAGTGATGTCCACTCGTGAGTATGTTGCTAGGTGAGCAACTGGATCGGGAATTCGCCCTGTCATCATCAGGCGCTCCTCGCTGATACTGGCCTGCGCAAACTGTTTTTTGAGACGCTTTTGCACGGAAAGTTCGCTCAAGGAATTGTTTTTCAGCAGCAGTCGAGAATCTGGAACAGCATGTAGGATTTTTGCCCAGAGATCTATGAGTGGCGTATTGATCTTCGGCATCGCATTAAAACAACCGAAAGTGATTGCGGCGGATTCGATGGCTGGCAGATCACTCACTGCGGGCGCATTTTCCAAAGGCCGGTAGCACCAAGCACTGCGCGGCAAGCGAACCAAGGTTTCGCTGTGGAGGTGATCCGTCGTTGCCGGTGGGTCGGCGTATGCATCGGTGATACGATAATCAATCGTATCCAAGCCTGTCGTGTTAGGATAGCCCAGCCAAGTCACCTGCACTGGTGCTGGTTTCCTTGCAAATACCGGAAGTCGATTGTTTGCCGTGTGCCCGGCAAGATCAACAAGGATGTCGATGCCATCCGCGCGGATGAGGTCGGCGATTTGTTCATCAGATCGACCAATGATCCTGCGCCAATGTGTGGCAAAGCTCTGCAAGCGATGAGTCACAGCATCAGGGTGAAGCACATGAGAGTAACAATACACTTCCACTTGCGCGGGGTCATGATGTTCGAAAAGGCTTTCGAGAAAATACGCTACCGAGTGAGATTGGAAATCAGGCGAGACATAGCCTACGCGCAGACGACGATTGGGATCTTTCTCATTCGTATGGGTGACGATGAACTGTCGCAGTGATGATCCGTGTTGTTTGTTCCACTGAAAATGTTTTTCAGCGATGGTGCAGGACTCCGAAAGAGAAAGGTAATGCATCGCATACAGCAAGTTGCTGTGAATCGCGGGCGAGTCGGGCATCAGGGCATGTGCCTTGGAATAATTTGCCAAGGCTTCTTCGATCATACCCATGTCTTTCAAAGCGTTGCCGGAATTGAGGAAGACCTCCGAGGAACCTGGTTTGAGGGCGAGTGCTCTGCGGTAGGCTTCAAGAGCCTCGTCAAGTTGTCCATCCTGCCTGAGGGCATTCCCAAGATTATTATGAGCGGGAAAATAATCGGGCCGAATGCTGGCAGCACGTCGATGCATGACGATGGCCTCGGCAAGCTTACCTGTTTCATCAAAAAGAATGCCCAGATTACTAAGAGCCTCGGCAAAATCTGGTCTCAAGGAAATCGCTCGCTGGTAGGCGTGAAACGATTCGTCGAGCTGTCCCTTTTCATAAAACGTAATGCCCAATTCATTATGAGCGGAAGCCCATTCGGGCGAAATTTCAATCGTGCGCTGATGCGAGGAAATCGCTTCATCAAGTTGGCCTGCTTGTCGCAAGGTGATCGCCAGATTGTTATGAGCCTCGGCATTGTCTGGGTGGTTCGCAATCACTTTGCCAAAAGCCATTATGGCCTGATCAATGCGCCCCATCTCTCTGTAGGCCGTGCCAAGGTCGATGATTGCCTCTGGGTAATCGGGTTGGAATGACAGCGCTTGCAAGCATGCGGATGCAGCACCAGCAAGATCGCCTACACAGCCAAGAGCATTGCCGAGATTTCGGTGCGCTTCGGCATAGTCATGCTTGATGACAAGCGCTTGGCGATACGCGGCAATGGCTTCATCCATACATCCCATCTGACGCAAGGCATTACCCAAATTGTGATGTGTTGTTGCATCTTGCGGATTGAAGAAAATTGCTTTGCGGAACGCCGTAATGGCCTGATCTGGTTTACCTGCCGCATCTAGGAAAACGCCAAGATTATTGTAGGCTTGCGGGAAATCTCCTTTGATGGAAATCGCTTGCTGGATGAGATGAATTGCCACATCGTTGCGGCCTAGCTGATGGGCAAGCAATCCCATGTAGTGCAGTGCATCAAAATGGCGTGGATCGACGGATAAAATCTGCCGATATATCGATTCCGCTTCCTTGAATCGTCCCGCCTGATGGTTCTGTGCCGCAAGATCAAAGGCTTGCTGGAGCGTCAAATCAGGCATTGTTATCATTCGGGTTGTACACCACCAAAGCAGTTTTCGGTTCGAAACACTTCTATGGTACTCTGACGATTCCTTTGAGGAATGAAACTCATTTCTCGCTTGGTTTGTCTTGCAGTTCGCGTAGCCAGACGTTGCGGAAGCGCACGGGGTTGCCGTGGTCTTGGAAAGCAATCGGTAGCTTGTCGGCATGGGCGGAGTATTCGCTTGCGGAGTGCGGACCGTCCCAGCCAGTGCCACCGCTGAGAACGACGTGGTCTTGAATTAAGACACCATTGTGAATGACGGTCATCGTGGCGCGGCGGGTGACTTTACCTTCTGCATCAAAGAGCGGACGGTGGAAAATAATGTCGTAGCTTTGCCATTCGCCAGGTTTGCGGCAGGCGTTAACGAGTGGTTTGCTACGACCGTAGAGAGCACCTGCTTGGCCATCGGCGTAGGTGATGTTTTCATAACTATCGAGCACCTGCACTTCGTAGTTGTTCATCAAGAAGACTCCGCTGTTGCCGCGCCCTTGGCCTTGGCCTTCGGCTTTTGTCGGGGAAGCCCATTCGACGTGGAGTTGGCAAGAGCCGAATTTTTGCTTGCTGTGAATGTAACCAGCACCGCGGACGGATTCGAGTGCGCCATTGACGAGTTTCCATTTGCTAGGGTTGCCTTTATTGTCGGTCCAATTTTCGGTAAGCGATTTTTCACTGCCGTCGAAGAGGACAATCGCGTCCGATGGCGGCGCGGTCATCGCGGCACCTTCTCCCGGGGTGACTACCGGTGGGAGAGGTTGTTTGGTGGTATCGGTCTCATGCACTTTCACGCCGTCGATGAACATGTAGGGCACGTCTTTGCCTTTTTCCTTGCGGATTTCTTTGGTGATGACGGGCTTGCTGAAGTCTTCTGCGGCGTTCATGGCGATAGTGGAGCTAAGCAATGCGATGATGAGGTGTGTGGATTTCATAAGTATAAATAATCAGTTGTGAGGAGAAGGTTATGGTTGGGCGGTGGCGTGTTTGATAAGAAAATCGATGAGATTTTGGTTCTGAAACCAGTGTTTGTTCAGGTCGTGGCCGCCGCCGGGAATGATTTCTAAAATCATAGTGCCGCCGAGCTTATCGTAGCGCTCTTTGATGAGGCCAGAATTTTTTTCCAATGGCACGAGATGATCTTTATCACCGTGGATGTGCATGATCGGGATGCCCGCTGCGGCGAGTGGGGCGAGGCGCTCGATGGGGTTATGTTGGCCGAGTTGCGCGGAAAGTTCTTTTTCTGTTACGCCGTAAGCATTACAGGCTTGGCCAAGGCCGGGCCAACTGGCGAGGTTACATACGGGATAAATGCCGCCAATGGCCGCTATCGATTTTGGGGTTTCGGAAGCCCAGTTCACATTCATCAGCCCGCCACGACTGCGACCAACCATGCAAGGCTTCTTCGACATATTGTATTTGCTGGTCATGACGTTATAATACGCCGTGAATCCTGCTCTTCCTTTGGGATTGCCCATGGATTCGCCCACATCAACACCGCCGATGCCGACACCTGCCGCAAGGAATTTTTCAAACATCCATTTTTCTGCGTTGGACGGGAGACCTTGTAGTGTAGGGGCATACCAAATCCATGGGGTGGGCTTGGCAGGATCGCGTTGAGGAGGGAGAATGACGAAAGCGGTGTGACCCTCGACGAGAAATACTTCGCCGGGCATAGGGAGATTCTTTTTCGGCTTGTCGATGAGGCTGCGAATGGTCGAGGCTACGGTATCACCGAGCATTTTCTGTTCCTCTTTTTTGTAAAAATGGACATCTTGGGTGGTGCGCCATTGGTCGAAGACGGGTGATTGAGAAACGGTCGCGTGAAGATCGGTGATGGTGATTTCTGGATGAAGTTTTAGGACTTCGAGAGCGGCGGCATTGTATTTTTCGGATGAACCTTTTTGTCGGGGAGCAAAGGTGGTGTTGTCGTTCGGCACGGGAGTGGTAGTGCACCAGATCAAGCGCGCACCGGTTTTTTTCAGGATGTCGATTTCTTTGCCGAGATTGATTTTGTAATCTTCGAGGGAAACCATATTTGGTCCCCAAGTTTTTGTATTGGCGTCGTAGCTGGTTTTGAGATCGTGGAGACCATGGTTAAATTGAATGATGTCCCATTTGGTCGATCCGATCCATTTTTCTACCTTCGCGATTCCATTGGTGCTGGGGCCAGCGTTTTCGTTGATGCGTTGGTAATCCGCGATGCCTGCGAGTGCGGCTTTGGCGGCCTCGTGGTAGTTCATGCTGATGGAGTCACCGATGACGAGAACCTTGGGCAAATGAGCATTTGGCGTTTTTTCTGCTGCGATGGCAAGGACGGGTAGGGAGAGTAGCAAGGCGAAGAGTTTTTTCATGGACTAAGGATTTTATTTGCGCTTACCGATCGGATTGAAATTTACGGCTTTCATTTGCTTTTCGATCTCTTGCATGAGTTCTTTGGCTAGGGGGCCGTCGATGGGGAGATGATTGAGTTCGTAGGGATCATTCGTGAGATCAAAAACTTCAGTCCATTCTGGTTTGTGTGGATAGAGAATCAGTTTTGCTTTTTCTGTGCGGATGCCGTGACAAGTGGGAGTATCACCAAGTTCCTTGCGATAGATGGCGAGGAAGGAGGTGCGCCAATCGGCAGGTTTGTTTCCTTGGGCGAGCTCTTTTAAGCTGGTGCCATGCATGGCGGGGTTTTTCGGTAATCCTGCAAGATCCAGAAATGTGGGCGCGAGGTCTTGGTTGATGACGAGTTCATCCACGAGTTTGCCTTTCGGGAAAAGCCGCGGGTAGCGAACGATAAAGGGGATGCGCAGGCCTTCTTCGTAAAGCGCACGTTTGTCGCCGAGACCGCGCTCGCCGAGAAAGTAGCCATTGTCACTGGAATAAACGACGACGGTGTTTTCTGTCAGTTTAAGTTCTTCGAGGGAATCTAAAATCCGTCCTACGTTGTCATCGATGCCTTTCACGTGGCGCAGGTAATCAAGGTGAACAGAGTTTGCCGAGAGGCCGCGTTCCTTGCCTTTGTCTTCTTCGGTGAGCGGCTTGTGATAGATAGCGGCAAGGTCGCAATTCGGCGTGCGGCGGGTAGTTTTGCCCTCGTACAGACCACGCAGGCGTTCCGGGAGGTTTTCACCGCCGCGTCGATTGTGCGGACTTTTGAATCCAAGAATAAGAGAAAAGGGCTTGGTGTGATTCTTTTTCAACCAATCAATCGTGAAGTCTGTGCTCACATCATCGACCCATCCTGTGCTCGGAGTATCATTGCCGTTGATGACAAAGGGGCAATCTTGGTAAATGCCTTGATCGACGAAGCTGGCGGCGTAAGTGAATCCCGGGCGGGCGACTTGGTTGCCCATGTGCCATTTGCCGAAATAAGCGGTCTGGTATCCTGCATCGCGCAACAGTGTCGCGTGGGTCACTGCATTTTCGGGGAAGGGCGTTTCATTGTCCATCACGCCATTCACGTGGGTGTATTGCCCCGTAAGGAACCCCGCGCGACCGGGCGAGCAAATCGAGTGCGTGATGAAAGCATTGCGAAAACGTACGCCGCCTGCCGCAAGGCGATCGAGTTGAGGCGTCTCAAACCACGGGTAACGGCCTTTTTCGCCATGTTCCTTTTGCACAGTGCTCATCGCATCCCAGCGATGGTCATCGGCGATGAGGAAAATAAAATTCGGGCGAGTGGGCTCTGAGCAGGCGAGAAATGGCACGAAGGCCAAAGCGAATGATATGAAAGATCGAAGCATGATAGATGCGTGAGTAAAAAAGACTTACAAACAGGAAAATCCCGCATTGCCCCTACGTTACGGGCGCCAAAAATGTTACGAATTTTTTCCAATCGGATCAAGATTTCTCTCGGCGTGTATCCATGATTGCTATGAAAATACAATCGATTGCATAATATAATCGTCCGACACAAGCGGTGATTTTCCACCACCCGATCCGCCCTGCGAAATCTCACCACTGCTCGCACGCTTCTCACCATGAACCGCATTTCCGCTTTACTCGCCTGATGGTTTTTCGTTAGTTTGC
>CAMAYN010000138.1 GCA_945862285.1 Akkermansia muciniphila
CGTTTCCTTCGTTACCTTCTGTAAAATCCCCGGTTCCCCCAGCGCAAACCCATTCATCACAGAAGCAAACAAAGAAAACAAAGCAAAGAACACACCTTTCCTAATCCCTTCGTTTCCTTCGTTACCTTCTGTAAAATCCCCTCTCCCCCAGCGCAAAGCCATTCACCACAGAAGCAAACAAAGAAAACAAAGCAGAGAACGCACCGTTCCCAATCCCCCCTTGGTTTTCTTCTGTAATATCTCCCCCGCACATTTTCACCTAATTCTGATTTCCACAGAGATTATCGCCCTGCAACTTGCAGGAAGCCATTCCCCGCAGAGATTATCGCCCTGCAACTTGCAGGAAGCCATTCCCTGCAAAGATTATCGCCCTGCAACTTGCAGGAGGCCATTCCCCGCAGAGATTATCGCCCTGCAACTTGCAGGAAGCCATTTCCCGCAAAGATTATCGTCCTGCAACTTGCAGGAAGCACCGCAGCCGAATTTTTTTGCCGTCGGGCATTGCACGAGAGAAAATGCTCACTGCGGACGCTCCAGCAACAAGTGTAACACGTTGTCCACGAAGGCGGGGTCTGCTGTCATGGCGATGTGATCCGTGAAGACAAAATAGGAATGAGTCCACGGAATGGGGCTACGCAATTTTTGGGCAGATTGGTGTGGTTTCCTGACATCGCGCAAGACGGAGGCGCGGGTGACGGAGCCATCACCGGGGATCCAATCAATCATTTCCATTTCACCAGAGGCGGAAACTTGGACGCGACTGCTGGTTTTCACCGCGTCTCCGGCGAAACTATGGAACTGCAAGCCGCGCGGCAGGCGGGCATCGCGATTGATGGCGCGGTGAAAGGCACGGGCATTGCGAAGGAGTTTGGCGAGGTGGGCGCGGGCGCGTTGTTGGTGCTCGGCAGGGTCGGCGATGTCTGGCATGAGGGTGGCGAGGTCGGCGGCGTAGGCAGGATTCATCAAACCCCATCTGCGGCGTTGCCACTCGTCGGGATCGTAATAAGGAATCGGGCGGCTGTGTTCATCGATGATTGCTCCATCGGTTTCGGGCGGCAGTAATTCGTAAACCGAGGGCATTGTGCCGATGCTCGCGGCGGTAAATCCCGGCACGAGAGGGCTGAGGCGAAAGCCCTTGATGATGTCATGCATCGGATAGACCGAGCCGCCGTTGGGTGTGCCCACGACGATGAGTTTTTCCACATGCCGCGCCCCTGCCCAGGTGACGGGATTTTCGCCATCGGTGGCAAGCGGGCGATCTCCATACATGAGGTGATAACGAGCGATAAGCCCGCCCATGGAATGAGCGCAGATGTCAAACTTTACGGGTGCGGTGGAATTGTAAAGGCGCAGGCGTTCTTTGGCGACGTAGCGGCGTTTTTCCTCGATGAATTTCCCTAATAATGCCGCGTTTTCTGCACAGGAGCGCCGCCAGTCGTAAGCGAACTGAAAGCAGGTAAAATGCTCCTTGCCGTAATCGATTCCATTCCGTCCGGCGAGAGCCGGATCGAGGTATCCACCCGCGCCAAAGGCCGCCAGCATTTGCGAGTAGGCCTTGAAGCGGAAATGGAAACCCCAGGCGAGTTCGAGTTCGCTCAGAACACCATCGGCTTGCACATCATCGCGCGGCCAACCGCTGGCGGACAGCGGCAAGGCAATGCTGCGCATGCCGTCTGCGGAGTTGTGATCGATGGCACCCGAACCGAAGCGCCCCCAGACGACCTGGCCGCTTTTGCTCTCCATCAGCCGCGAGCCGAGGATGCCGGGAATGACGATGATGGGATTGCGATCCACATGGCTCTGGCGAGCTGCCGCGTTATAGATGGTGCCCAGTTCCGGTGCGGTGGGAGATTGTCCGCAGCCGATGAGGTGCACGATACACGCCAAGGTAATGAGATATTTCACAGAGGGATTTTCCACTAGATCAAAGCGGCTTTCAAGCATACTGTCTGCGCTGTGAATTATTTTTCCGATTTTCTTTGTTAAGATTTCACGTTCTCATTACGACTAGCCATTGTTCAATTAATACTCGGCGATATGATCTCTCAATACTTTCATTGGCTTCATGGAAAATGGCCTTCGGGCGCGGTGGAAAAATCTCCTGCCGTGCGCGATGACGGAACGTGCAATGTGCCAGGCATCCGCATCGTGGGCGACCTGACGGGTGTGCCGTTATTAAAATTCTCGGCCGATACCGGAGCACGGGCGGTGCGGGAGATTCTTGCTGAGCCCAGCTTCGCGAAAGGCGGGGTGGGAGACGCGGTGCTGGATTTGGTGATCATCGGGGCGGGCGTTTCTGGCATTTCCGCCGCCATCGAGGCGCAGAAGGCGGGGCTGAATTTCCGCCTTTATGAGTCGGCGGAGGCGTTCTCGACGATTCGGAATTTCCCGCGCAAGAAACCGATTTTTACCTATCCCACCGATATGGTGCCGGAGGGGGAGATGCGTTTCCGCGCGACGGTGAAGGAAGAACTGCTCACCGAACTGACGGCGCAACAGGCCGCGCATGGCATCGAGCCATTGGCGGCACACATTGATAAGATCGAGCGCACGGGCGGCGGGCTGAAGGTGCATTTTGTCAAAGGCGAGGCCGTGCTGGCGCGGCGGGTGATCGTCGCAATCGGGCGGACGGGAAATTTCCGCAAACTCAATGTGCCGGGCGAGGGGTTGGATAAAGTGAGCAATCGCTTGATCGATGCGAAGGGCTATGCGGGCAAGCGGGTGTTAGTGGTGGGTGGCGGGGACTCGGCGCTGGAGGCGGCCATTTCGCTGGCGGAGGCGGGCGCGAGTGTGGATTTGAGCTATCGGAAAAAGGAATTTTCGCGTCCGAAGGCGGGCAATTTGGAAAAGCTGGAGGCCTTTGCGAAGGAAGGCAAGTTGCGGCTGCATCTGGGCACAAATGTGCAGGACATCGATGAAACCCAAGTCACTTTGTGCGGCGAAAGCGGCTGTGACAATGTCATCCCTAACGACTACGTCTTTGTGCTGATCGGGCGGGAGGCACCGTTGGATTTTTTCCGTCGTTCGGGCATCCACATTAGCGGTGAGCGCACGCCGCAGTTTTGGCTGACGATGGTGGCATCGTTGATCTTTTGCATTTGGATGTACCATTGGAAAAAAGGCGGGAAGTTGCCTTTTGATAGCAAGCTGCCGACGTGGTTGAATCCGCAGCCGGGCTCGTGGTTCACGGGCCTTCAGGGCTGGTGGGACACGGCAGGGACGTGGGGAAATATTATCAAGGGCGCGATTGCGGAGCCGGGGTTTTATTACTCGTTAGCGTATTGCGTGTGTGTGTTGGTGTTTGGCATTCGGCGCATCCGGCGGAGGAAGACGCCTTACGTGAAATTGCAGACATCGGTGCTGGCATTGATCCAGTGGATTCCGTTGTTCATCCTGCCGTATTTTGTGCTGCCATATCTGGGGGCAAATGGATCATTCACTAGCGGCGGCGTAGGGCAGTGGTTTGGGGAGACATTTCTCTCGAATGGGCCTGGCACGGCGCCGGATCAATACTGGCGGGCGTTTGGTTTCATTCTGGCGTGGCCGTTGTTTGTGTTCAATTTATTTACGGATGCGCCGTTGTGGGGTTGGCTGATTTTGGGTTTCATCCAGACCTTTGTGATCATTCCGCTGATCGTGTGGCGATGGGGGAAAGGCGCGTATTGCGGCTGGATCTGCTCGTGCGGGGCGCTTGCAGAAACGCTGGGCGATGCGCACCGCCAGAAGATGCCGCACGGGCCATTTTGGAACAAGCTGAACATGGTGGGGCAAGTGGTGTTGGGCTTTGCGTTTGTGATCCTAGCCGTGCGCATCATCGGTTGGGTGTTTCCCGGAACGGGGCTGAATGAGCTTTTCAAAACCTTGCTCTATACTCTGCCGATCGCGAACTATTCGTACCTCGTCGATCTATGGCTGGCCGGGGTGCTAGGGGTGGCGTTTTACTTCCATTTTTCTGGACGGGTGTGGTGTCGCTTTGCCTGCCCGCTGGCTGCGTTGATGCACATTTATGCCCGCTTCACGCGGTTCCGGATTTTTGCGGATAAGGATAAGTGCATTTCCTGCAATGTCTGCACCTCGGTGTGCCATCAGGGCATCGATGTGATGGCCTTTGCCAACAAGGGCAAGCCGATGGAAGACCCGGAATGCGTGCGTTGCTCGGCTTGTGTGCAGGGGTGCCCGACGGGTGTGTTGAACTTTGGAAGACTGGGGAAAAAAACGGATGACGGATTTGAAAAAATCTTTGATACTCTGCCCGCATCGCTGGTCCAGTTGGCGGAGCGCCGCAAGTCATCTTCCCATCATTGATCATGTTCCATTGGCTACTCGACATCGCCTTTTACCTCTACCTCACTGCCAGCGCAGGACTTTTGTTTTACGGGTTGAATTGTTATGTGATGCTTTTGTTTTTCCAGCGCCAAGTGAAGGCAACGCAGCAGCGCCAGCGGAAATTAGAACAAACATGGAACGAGGCGCATCCTCTAAGCAGTGAAGCGGGGCTACCGAAAATCACCACACAGCTCCCTCTCTACAACGAACTCAACGTCGCCGAGCGCGCGATCCGTGCCATCGCCGCTTTCGACTACCCGAAGCGTCTCCACCAGATCCAAGTGCTCGATGATTCCACGGATGAAACGTGCGAACTCGTCGATCGCATCGCTACGGAATTGAGAGCCAGCGGCATCTGGATCGATGTAGTGCGCCGTGAAGTGCGCCATGGGTATAAAGCCGGTGCGCTCAGCGATGCCATGCCCGCCGCGCATGGTGAGTTCATCGCGATTTTTGACAGCGATTTTGTGCCATCACCCGATTTTTTACGCCGTCTGTTGCCGCATTTTTCCGAGGAAAAAACCGGACTCGTCCAGGCGCGTTGGGGGCATCTTAATCGCGAGGAATCCCTGCTCACCCGCGCCCAATCGGTTGGCATCGACGGCCACTTCGCCATCGAACAAACCGCCCGCAGCGCGAATCACCTTTTCCTCAACTTCAACGGCACCGCCGGTATTTGGCGGCGCAGTACCATCGAAGACGCGGGCGGTTGGACGGCGGACACCCTCACCGAAGACCTCGATCTCTCCTACCGCGCCCAGCTCAAGGGCTGGCACCTCGAATACGTGCCGCATGTTGTTGTCCCCGCCGAGCTGCCCGGCACCTACTCTGCCTTCAAGAGCCAGCAATTCCGCTGGGCAAAAGGTTCCATTCAGACGGCGGTCAAGCTGCTGCCGCAAGTCTTCGTCTCCGAGCGCAGTCGAATCACCAAGCTGCAATCCATTTTTCACCTCTGCCATTATTTTGCCCACCCGCTGATGCTCGTTGTCGCGCTGCTGGCCTTGCCATCTTTGCATCACTTCGGCGGCACGATCCATCAATCATGGCTCATCGCATGCTCCATCCCGCTGTTGGCATCCACCTTCGGGCCAGCAGTGCTTTACTCGATCAGCCAGCGCTACCTTTATCCGCAGGATTGGTTTGGGCGTATCGCCTTGCTGCCCGTGCTGATGGTCGTTGGCTTCGGCATCTGCCTCTCCAACACCCGCGCGGTGCTCGAGGCGATCATGGGCGTGAAAAGCGGTTTCGTGCGCACTCCGAAGTCCGGCGGCAAGCAATCCAAAACCTATCGCGCCCGCCCAAATGCCATTCCATTGCTGGAAATTTGCGCTGGACTCTACTGCATCATCAGCCTCGTTGGTTTCATGCGTGCGGGCTACTTCGGTATCGCGCCATTTCTCGTCCTCTACATCCTCGGATTCCTTACCGTAGGGCTCTCCAGCATGCGCGAACAACTTCGTCCCGCATGAACCATGAGCAGCCGATCCATCATCTGGAGCGCATGTTTTCTCCTTGCCCTCGCCCTCTGCGCCGCCTGGGGGCAACTGCCTCTTCTCGATAGCGCACCGTTGCTGCGCGTCGCCTTGTTCGCCGCTCTTGGCTTGCTCTCGCTACCGCTGTGTTTCCTTTTTCCCGATGCCAATCACCGCCGATCTACGATGACCCTCGTAATCGGCGCCGTGCTGCTCCGCCTCGTCCTGCTGCCCGCACCCGTTTCCGATGACGTGAACCGCTACCTCTGGGAAGGCCGACTCACCCTTGCTGGGGAAAATCCCTTCGCCGCCATCGCCGATGATCCCGTCCGCGCGCCCTATCGCGATGACTACTGGGACGCGATGAATCACCGCGATCAACCCACTGCCTACCCGCCCGGCATCCAGTGGATCATGGCCGCCACCGTCGCCATCGCCTACCATCCCTTTGGCATGAAAATGCTAGCCCTACTCGGCGATTTCACCTCCCTCTGGCTTATCCTGATTTTGCTGAAAAAACGCGCCGCTCCCCTGCGCTGGGCCGGCTTCTATGCCTTCAATCCCATCACCCTCATCGCCTTTGTTGCAGAAGCCCACTTCGATAGCCTGATGCTCGCGGCCCTGCTCGCCATGTTGCTCTGCGATCATCTCAAACGCCCCTCACTCACATGGCTTTTCCTCGGCCTCGCCATCCAGATCAAACTCATTGCCATCGTCCTCGCCCTCCTGTTACTCACCCGTCGTAACCTTCGCGGCGCCTGGGCGATCTTACCCATCCTCATCATTCCCACTCTACCCTTTCTCGCCGACATCCCTCTCTGGTGGGAAGGTGTCACACGCTTCGCTGGCGGCGGCGCCTTCAACAGCCCGCTCTTCAGTGCCATGCGACTCTGCGGTTTCTCCCAGGACACCGCTCGCATCACTGGATACGGCATCTTCCTCATCATGAGTGGTATCGTTTTTCTGAAATCGCAACGCGGACTTCCTCTTACAAACGCCGCCGCCATCGTCCTCGGCACACTGCTGATCTGCTCGCCCATCGTCCACTTCTGGTACTTCGCCTGGCTGCTACCCATCGCCGCCCTGCGCCCGTCCTTGGCGCTCAGCACCGCCTCGATCACCATCGCCGGATACTTTCTCGCTTGGCAAACCCAGCACGTCCAAGGCTGGTGGGGCTACGGCCACCACACTGCCGTGCTCATCTGGCTACTGCCTGTTCTCGCCTTCCTCGCCCAACACCGACCATGGAAAATCCTTTTCCACCCGCATCTCCGCAAACCACAACAAACGGAAATACCATCGTCACTCAGCATCATCATCCCCACCCTCAATGCCGGAACCGAACTGGCATCCTTCATCGCACACCTCCGCGAAACATCCCCGGCAGAAACCCAAATCATCCTCGCCGACGGCGGCTCCACCGATGGCTCTCTCGCCACCATCCGCGAAACCATTATCCACTCCCCACCAGGACGTGGCCAACAAATCGCCGCAGGCATCGTCGCCGCCACTGGCGATTGGCTCCTCATCGCCCACGCCGATACGCAACCCGCCGTCCGCTGGCATGATCTCCTCCAACAAGCCATACTCCAACACCCGCAAGCCGCTATGCTCGTCCTCGGCCAGCGATTCCTGCCCCCATCCTGGCCCACCCTCTTCATCGAGGCTCTCAACGAACTGCGCGTCGTCTTTGGCGGCGTCGCCTTTGGCGATCAAACCATGGTGATCCGCCGCCGCGCCCTTGAGCAAAGCGGCGGCTTCCCCGCCCAACCCCTGATGGAAGATGTCGAAGCCAGCATGACCCTCCAAGCCCACGGCGAAATCATCTACCTAGGCCAGGAATGGCAAGTCTCCGCCAAAAAATGGCAAGGTACCTTCACCCGCCGCTTCACTCTGATCATCCGCCTCATGCTCACTTACCAACTCATCCGCCTCCGCAGCCGCCATCGCGCCCAAGAATATTCCCAAAAACTCTACGCAGAATATTACAACCAACGCTAATCAACTCATCGAAAAAGCCCAAGCATCGACATCGCGCATCAATCGAAATCAAAAAAGGTCCTTCCTGACGCTAATATTTTACTCTGCACATGGAGTAATTCGAATTCTCCATATCTAGGAAAAGGACATTGTATAGGTAAACGAATGTGCTAGCCTACCACTGTCCTTTAGTAAGATGAAAAAGCTACTTTTTTTCCTCGTGGCGCTTTCACCCATCCACGCGCAGACATTCTACCTCGCACCGGGCACCACCTTCGTCCGGGGCGTGGTCTCCGTGGAAACCAGCGCGCTCACTGATCCCACCTGGCAGGGTTTCGCAGCGCGCACCTCGACCCTGCTCGCCGAGGCGGGTGACAATCCGCTCACCTCGCTGCCGACGCTGGCCACCAGCACCGGTCGTCCCGAAGTCAACGTCGCTCCCTTCGTTCCCTACGGCCTGTCTGCCAACGGACGCCGCGCCATGCAGACCGCCGTGGCCAGTCCGGCCCGCTGCATCGCCGTCATGCCGCACCACCCCGGCCGCATGTTCGCCATCGGCAACGAGGGCTTCAATTTCAACCGCCTCGACGGTTCGGTGGCCGCCGACACGCTCTTCGATTCCACCCCCGCCTACCCGGTGCCGGCAATCTTCGTCGCCGGCGAGCGCGACAACCTCAGCGGCATCATCATGCCCCTCGGAAACTTCGAGTGGGGCCGCGCCCACGGTGCCCCCTGGGCCTTCATCACCGAGCCGGACATCACCCACACCGGCACCCCGATGCCCGCCGCGCTGGTGACCACCCTGTTAGAGTCGCTCATCAACCGCCGCCTGCCCGTCGCCAACTGGCCGGCCAACCAAAGCCCGACGCTGCTTCCAATCGACCCCGCCACCGGCTGGCTCGGCGACAACGTCACGAAGGAAGTCGCCCCCTGGGCCACCTTCACCGGCGACCGCGACCGCGCCACCTGGCTGCCCGACGAAACCAGCGCCAACGCCTGGGCCGCCTACGTCATCGGCCATCCCTGGCGCATCCCCGCCCAGCCGCTAGTGGTGCCCAGCTCGGTCGATGCCCTCACGATCCTCGACTCCGCGAACAGCACCATACACCCCGCCAATCAGGCCGGCGGCACCAGCGGCGAGGCCGCATGGAAAGTCTGCGCCAATCTCAAGGTGACCGACATGCCCAACGTCGCCGCCCACGGCTCGCGCATCGATTCCCTGCCCGCCTCGCTCGCCGGCAGCGAGTGGATCCGCCCGAACGAGGCCTCGCGCACCTTCACCGGTGCCACCCTCGCCACCTTCACGCTCACCCGCGATGCCGAAGTCCACATCGCCCACGATTCCCGCATCACCAACAAGCCCGCGTGGCTCAGCGGCTGGACCGACACCGGCGAAGACCTCGTCATGAACACCGGCGCACGGCGATTCTCCGATTCCCTGCCGATGCGGCTTTTCAAAAAATCCTTCACCAGCGGGCAAGCCGTCACCCTCGGCCCGA
>CAMAYN010000139.1 GCA_945862285.1 Akkermansia muciniphila
TTGGTTGTGTAGTTGGTAGTGATGCCTGCGTCAAGCGAGGAAGTGCGATTTCCTGCGGGATCGTAATTATACGCGTGGGTGGGGCTTGCCGTGGGGTTGACGGTGGCGGGGTTTGCGGTGTTGACGATGACGTTTTTCACCTGTCCGGCGTTGTCGTAGCCGTAGGCTTGGCCGAGGGCATCTTCGTAAGTGGCGTAGGTGCGGCGGCCTGCGGCATCGTAGCCGTGAGCGACACCGCTTTTCACGTTGCTACCTGCGGCGGTGCTGTGGCTGATGACTCGCCGGGCGGCATCGCGCAGGGTGGTGGTGGAGAAGCCGTTTTCATAGCCGTAGGTGGCTAGGGGTGGTGGCCATCGTTGTTGATAGTGTGGAGTCTGCCCGTTGTGCCTTGGTAGGTGTAGTTCAGGCTGTGGCAGATCAAGCGTCTGTCCCTATTCATAAGAAAAATTTCTCTACTTCTCAGGTTCAAGCTTACGCTTAGGCGGTTGCGGCGTTTCTTCTTTTTCACCTAATACGCCTCCCAACAATCCATTGACGGCTCCCGTAACTGCGGTTTCTGCACCACTCGTCACGGTATCAAGCACCTCACCGGCGACTCCCGTGGTTTTCCCAATACCATCTTTCGCGATGTTTGTCCCTTTCTCTATGATCGCACCACCTGTCGTAAGGGGATTTGTCTTATCAGAGAAAACATCCTGCGTGTATTTCAGCACTTTATTTCCGGTGCCAGGAATAATGTCAAACATCCTTGCACTCGCTACGGCCAAAAGTCGATCCCCGAGATCTTCTTTCGGTGATTGCACGGTGCCAGTTAGACGCATAGGAGCCCATCGCAAACCACGCGGACCGGGTAAAAACACTTCCTCTTCCGCACCTGGAATGATGGAAAGTGTGCCCGGAGCTAATCCTAGACGAAAACTCCCATCAATAGCTGTATCGCCATTCGCCAGAGGAGTGAATTTGCATGAGCCTTCGAGCCGCGCTAATCCCTCAGAACCAATCTGAATATTCGTGAGTGAAATGACATCGTTTTCATAGCGAAAGTCACATTCGGCAGAATGCAGCGTGAGGGTGCGGAAGCGCACGGACTGCGAATAAGCTGCCAGTTCATCAAGAATACGCAGTGCCGTAAGCACACCATTTTTGATTTCCAGATGACCATCTGCAGTAATTTTATTGTCGGCATATTTCATGCTGGTAGTGGCATGCACCGTGCCCATCAGCTTTTGCTTCCAATCATAGGGCAAAAATTCATCACATTGCACTTCATCTACTTCACCCGCGAGTTGTAAGCTCTTTGTCGCTTGTTCCCACTCCCCGCTGAGTTGCAGATGACCATTCTTGTAGGCATACGCATCCAAGTTGGATAAATAAACGAAACCATTTCGATAGGAGGCCGCCGCTTTGTTGATGCGGATTTCAGGCACGGCAGGATACGGAAGAGTGAGCTGGCCGCCGCTCATGCTCATCTTCGCTTGCGGAAGATCGTCCGACGGGTCAATTTCTAAACGCATGTCGGTAAGCCGCACGTTGCCGTTTGCTAAAATCGCTCGGATATCGGTATCATCGACGATGATCGAATGAGTGGCATATTTCTTGGGAATCCAGGACTGATACCACGGTTGCACTTGGGGAGTTGTAGGTAGAACTTGTGGTTCCGTTGCCACTTCAGCCGGCGACTCCTTCACCGTTGCATCCCACACCATGGAGACTCTGCCGATCCTGGTTGGGGAAACTTTCCAAATGCCTTGCGTGACACTACCGATCTCGATTCCCGTGCGAATCCCGTCAAATTTCATACTCTTGCATTGCTGCGTCCCAGTCGCCTCGATGGAATCCGAATTCACGCGAAATCCATCCCATCGCAAAGGACTTACCGACACATCCGCTTTGAGGAGCTTGCTCGATTCTGCAATGATCTGCTGCCGAAATTTCTCGCTAGCTAAGAAATTTCTCAGCCAGAAATACCCCGTAACAGATGCTCCGGCGACCACGAGTAACGCCACAAAAATGAAGCGCAAAACCCACGTAGAAAGGTTATTTTTCTTCGATTTTTTCGTTGAGGAAGACGAAGACTTAGATTGTTGGCGACGTCTGCTGCGGCTCATAAATGTGTTAGGGGATGGATGGATTTTTTCGCCGTTTTATTCAATTTCAAGCCCGCTCGTTGGCGAGACCCAGCGACTGATCGCGCCTTCTTTAATCAGCGCTTTCGCTTGAAAGGTGCGAGTGCCAAAAATGCTATCTGCCGTGTAGGAAACCAAACCAATTTGATATTTTTGACCATCGATCGTCTCATCCTCCGCCGATTTTGCTTCCGTAACTTGCTCTTTAGTAAATTGTTTGATTTTCCCTTGGCTGATTTCCGTTTTCATCAGCGCGATGATCTCGGCGGACGAAAGACCGACTGATGCTACTGGCTCAGGGTCAGGCTGAACTGGCTCGGGCGCGGGTTCGGGCGCTGGCGCAGGTTCCGGTGCTTCTGGTTCAGGTGTCGGCTCCGGTTCTGGCTTGACGGGCATTTCTGGCACTTCCGTTGGTGGCGGCGGCGGGTTTGCCAGTAAGAGTTCCACTAAGTTGGTTTGATCTACGGGAATTTTCCCCTCTACGGCGCCGATGAGTCGGAAAACAAGAATGTCTGACTCGATACGAACAGAAGAAACTTTTTTCCCTGCTTCCACACTGATCGACTCTGACTGATCGGCCGTGCTCGCTGTGGCGGCAACTTTCAGTGTTACCTTTTCTGGCAATTGACTCGGTTGTAACGAAGAATAATCGAATGTTTTTGCAGGCGCAACAGGCTCAGCGTCCGCTGTAGTAGTTCCATTAGCGTCTGTTTTGTCGGAATCTTGCGAGGATGTTTTTTCCTTGGAGGACTTCGATGACTTGCCAGTGATGGCAGGACGCAGTTGAGGTTCCAGAATGTAGCCGAGCAGGCCAGATCCCACAATTCCCAATATAGCCAAAAGTAATTTCATAATCTTCTCTAATAACGCGTTTACGAGGGAATTATTCAAGAAATTTCACTCCCATCCAGAACAAAGATGATTTTTGTTTCATGGGAGGGAAGTAGCACCTGACTTGAGACAACAAAGAATACCTATTGGTTATAAAAGCGCAGTCTCAACAGCAACGGATCAAAAGGTCGTGCATCCTATCGACAAGGGCCAAGACGATAGTCTACCGAGAAAACCACTAGGATGATAAAATACTTTTCGCCCGTTTTGTCCATGCGATGATCGCAGCAACAAGCGTGATACAGGCAATGATTTGGTAGCCTGAAAATCCTGCATAGATCTTTGGTGTCGCGCGCTTGAATTCATGCAAAAAACGAAAGAATGAGTAGCAAATCAAAAATAAGTGAAAATGCTGCCCATGCAGACAGCTCGCATGGCGCAAGGTAAGTAGAATGCAACCCATGATCCCAAGAAAGAACATTTCTACTGGCACGGCCGGCCAACCATTTATGCCGGCACAGCAGCCGGCACTGAGGCAACCCACGCGCCCGAATAGCAGAGGCAACGGCAGGGTTAGTGCAAAAGCATCGCCAGTAGGGTGCCTATATCTCATGTAGCGTTTTGCGATTTCTACTGCCGCCCAGCCACCGAGGAATGAGCCCATGATTGATTTCCCAGAAATCCAAAAAAACCAACGATTTTCATGATGCCAATAAAGCCATCCCTCGGAAAACAGGAATGCCAACTTCGCGCCAAAAAAGCCGCCTAACAGACCAATCAAGTAGATGAAAGGCAAACGTTTGTCGCGCTTGCCCATTTTCACCCAAAAAAATAGTCCTCCACCGATGCCGATGAGCATCATTACTGAGTAAATCGGTGAACCAAACTGGAAAAGGTTGCGATGCATCGGTGACGAAAAAATTACATGCCACACATTCCCATTACCACAGTCACAAGAGCCAAGAGAATCAGGAATTGCATCGAACAGAAAAAAATCACCTGCTTTCGGTATGCGGAAGTCTTACTTTGAGAATCTGCCAATCTGACCTTGTCTGTCATCGCGGCATCGACGAACCCCAGCGGAATCGAGATTAAAAATCCAAGTAGAAAGAACCCTGTGTCCCATGCACTGCCAAATAAATTGAAAAATACCTGCGCTACCAAAATAGCGGCAACACACACAATGAATGGAGTGAAAAACCATAAAAGCACCCTTACACAACCATAGTTATTTGTTGGTTGTTGCTTCGCATAGATTTTTATCTCATCCTCGGCGAGATCAGGTGGCGGTTGTGGCAGCATACTCATGTAGGTTGTGTCGCGTAATAGCGGCAAAAAGAATCTAGCGCCCCATCTGGCCGGATCACGTGGGTGCAACAACGATCAATCCGATCTTGATCCCATGTAAACGAATCCATGAAGGGCTTGATGAAAATGCGAAACGCGTCTTTTTCTTTCATTTCAAATCGATGTAAGATTTCTCCAAGCTCTGTGTTTTCACAGCCGCACTGGATTAAATCAGCTAACTCATAGCGCACTTTGTCACGCAAAAATCCTTGCACGGAGGCAAAATCGATAAACTCCGAGATACTATGCACACCTATAGGTGTCCTGAGTAAATAGCCGATCGTAGCGCAGTTCGGATCACCGCAAGGCAAGGGAGTAAAGTCTTCGAAACGCAGTTTCCCCTGCCCTTGTGCCACACATCCTAGAATCACATCAGCCGTGTTGAGCGGGGTCTCATTCAGCGTTGCACCATTTCGAAACGAATTGCGACCACTATGAAACATCGGCTGAAACGAAACACCACGGCAGGCACTGAATTGTAATCCTTCATCGATGGTCGCACCAAGGTATGCGAGGTTATCGTGCGTCACTGTCATTGCGAGTGTATAAGGGATGGACTCGCGTTCACAAGCATGCATCACCGCAGTTTTCATACTTCGCAAATCAACACCACGCAGAGCTTTTTGTCCATCAAGTTGTGGCCCGTCATATTGAAGATAGAGTTGGAAATTTCCACGGCGTGCGCGAGATCCCACCTCTTGTAAAAATGCTTCATCTTTCGCCAGACGCACGCCATTGGTATTTACGAGGCAGTAATCGATGCGTGGCTCATCGTGAATCCAATCGAGCAAATCAAAAAACTGCGGATGTAACGTGGGTTCGCCGCCGGAAAGTTGAAGAATTTCGATTTTCCCCTTACGATCTAACACCCCGACAATCCTTTCTAACAGATTTTCGAGGGGGTGATATTTGAGGCCCGCCCCTGTGGCACCAACGGGGGAATCCGCAAAACATGTGGGGCAGGCGAGATTGCAAGAATCGACGATCTCGATCAAGGCTAAGCAGGTCGAAAGCACTTCCACATGATTGCTAGCAACAGCGGCGTTTTTCCCCAGGGTGCCATCGTAACCACCGCCCGCCGAACATGCACAACCTGCGCCGCAAGAGTTTTTAGGATTTCCTTTTGCCAGCCAGTAAAAACGTGCATCAGAGGAAATGACAGTATCAAATGAACCGTGCTCAGGACAACTCCGCGAGAGATAAACCTTAACGCTACTTCCCTGGGTTTTCCATACCTCCGCAGAAACATCTCGATGGCACACAGGACAACGAGAAATCGTGTGCTTGAGCGTTTCTTTAAGCGACGGAGCAATAAGCATTTCTGAAAAGCTAACGAATCATCATTTTGGTGGCAACTGGAATGTGATTTTCTTTGGTTTTTTGGCAAGGCTCTTGAAAAGTGCCGCCACGATTTTCTCGCATCTTTCTCAAACGATGTGGGGTTCTAGGAACTTGCTACCGTTAGAATGTTGCGAGTCAATCAGCGATCGATGCGTTCCGCGCCGTAGCGACCAAAGGGGACAAGCAGATCTCCATCTTGAGCGACGCGAATCATTTCCGCATTCAATCCCCAAGCCTGAAAATTCCATGTGTCTGGCACAGTTTCGCCTAGATTCACCGCACTGACTGAATTCCATGTAGCTGCGACGAGGACATTTCTCTCAACGCGAAGATGACTTACGTGATACGGAAACGTTACGGAATTTCCGGCAATGAATTTCCCGTTTGGATCGAGCGAAAATTGTTTTACTTCCGCCTCGTGACTCGCCACGAAATTTCTACCCCATACGCTGAATTGGCCAAGTGCTTTGAAGGTTTGCGATGTGATCTCGTAGGCATCGAAGCCATCGCTGGCTGACACGGTGATTTGGCTTTCGGTTTCGCCAGACCAATGGGATGAGCGCGTCCAGGCGAGAAATCCTGCTTGATCGAGTTCCGTTACGGCAACTAGGTCGCTAGGTAAATCGATGGCCGGACGCACAGCAGGCAGTCCAGAACTCGCAACTTGGATGACATGCATGGAATGAATATTTTCCTTCATTGCAGTATTACCACGGAACCAATATGTGCCGTTATCGGAAGCACCTGCCACGATCAAACCGTCGGCGGCACTGGCTACGCCATTTAAGATCGTTTCGCTTGTGCCAATCGGCACCAGTGGCGTTGCGGTAATGGCGGCAGGATCGCTGACATCAAAGGCGAGCACTTGGGGCAATTCACGCGCTGGCGACAACGGTTTTACGGATGCATTGATGGCGTTCGCTGAGGCGGTGCCAACCACTCCCCCATTGATCAGAAGGGGCATGTCGATCACGATGGGGAAATAGGGACGATAGTAGAAAAATTGTGGTTCAAGCAATACAGCGGGACGATGCGGCTGCGGCCACAACAATCCGGAGCGAGAAACTTGGTATTGCCCGCCAATTTCCACTTCATGACTCCCTAAGCGACTCACACGAGGGAGTGCGCTGGCATCGAATACATCAAGTTGAATTTTCCTCGCTGAAGAATGGAAGCCTGGGATAATCGAGCGGTAAAACCAATTGTTGAATCCTCCCGATTCGCGAAGAATATAGAGTTTGCCATCGCGCAATTCTGCCCGATTTACCCGTCCATCGCCCAGATCCACTTCGGCTAATATCTCTTCTGTGTGATTCGCTAACGTGACTCTTGCCGTAGGGCGCTCTGCACTCCAGGAGTTTCCTTTCTCAATGTGAATTAAATAGGATCCTGCTTCCAAAATCTCATCCACGGGCCATGCGAGTTTCAATTCGGAAAGAATTTCTGGCTGATCGCGATTCGAAATATCGGCAGCGATGAATGACCGTTGTGAAATGGAAATGACCGAGTCCCCCAACGCTTCGGAGCGACGCGCATCGAATTCATGATCGATCACACCACGACTCACGAGATCTCGTTTCGTTAGATCCACGTCAAGGAGCTGCACCTGTGATTTTTGCTGGTTCGTTGTCGAATCGTAATAGGAAAGTGGAATCATCGCTAGCCCCGCATCAGGCAGTAATTTTAAGGCTTTTTCATTCCAAGCCGCCTCGCTGTAGGAACCCTCAGTTCCGAGATTGATGCGCCGGAGTAACTTTGGCTCAGCGGGATCTGCCACATCGAATAATGATGCCGCAACGGTGTTAGATTCCCATCCCACCGAAAACAATAAATCCCCTATCGTTTCTAAATAAGTGGACCAACCAGGCACTTCAATATGTCCCGCTACAACGGGCTGATTTTCATCCCGCAAATCGACAACCCACAATGGATCGGTTTGCAAAAACGTAACAATGTAGGCTTTTTCTCCCGCAAATCTGGTAGCATAGAGACTTTCTCCTGCGGCTAATTCTAGTGAACTAAGGAGAGGCTCTGCAAGCGCTGCAGGAACGATGGCATCAGGACTCCAAACGCGGAAATTTTCTAACGTCGTAACGGGTCGCCATGATGTATCTTGATCGCGACGCTCAGAAATCGTTGTAAGAACATGATTTTTCCACTGCATCTTAAACTTATCGCGGATTCCACCCGCGGTACGAATCGGCGCACCTTGCATGCGAACTAATCCATTTTGACCAAAGGAAAAAACGGACACCTCCGATTCAGACCAATTTCCATCGGGCGTTACAGCAGCGGCAAGCCAATCGCTCCCCGCCGCGATGATCGGTTGGCTACCAGATAGCTCAAATTTTTCTCCGGCGGCGGGCACAGCACCGGGACGTATGATCCACTGGCTCAGTAAACAACGGGATCGATACCCCTGCCAGACTTGATTTTCATTGTTAGCAACCCATTCGGTCGTCGCTAAAATCAAACGATCTCCCATCATGCGCGAGTCACGGGTGTAACCAGGCACCTCCATTTCGTGGACGATTTCTAGCTTTTCATCGGCAAATCGAACCACACGAACCAGTGTTTTCGCAGAATAATCGGCATTCGTGGCTTGTGTGATTAAGATCAATTCACGTACATCACCCGTTCCAGGAAGAAGATAAAGATCTTCACCCATGGCCGGTAAGCGCAGGGATGCGAGCAGACGCGGGGCACGCGGATTAGCCACATCGATGACTTGTAAGCCGCGTAATTGATTGAAATAATAGATTTTTGTTCCGTCCACTTTCCAAATATCAGCCTCCACTGGTTGACTATTGACAGACTCGACTCCTGTACCAGTCTGCACACTCGCATTTCCGAGCATCAAGCCATCGGGCGCAGCGGATCGTGGGCCGGATTTCTGTGTCGCAATGGAATTTCCAAACGATCTTTTGCCTTTGTAGAAAGAATCGGGAAACTTCCGCTGAGGTAATTTTGCTGGAAAAATCCCCATCGCCCGCCATTGCGTCGTCTTCGGTGTACGCGGCAACGCAAATACGATTTTATCCGTTGAAACATTTCTCGTCACCACATTGCGCCAACCGCTTCTGGGATCAAAGCGCATCAATATCACTTTACTATATCCTGACGGAACAAAAACCTCGGCAGATCGGCGATCAGCGGACATTTCCATACTCAAAAGCATACGTCCCCCCTCTTGGCCATAGGTCGGCTGAGCCAACAACAGCAGAACGGGCACAACAACGAGAAGAATCAGTTGCTGACAAAAAAATTTCATTGGGCTCATAAAAACTTTCATTGATTGTTTTGATAATTGTGACGAATGCGACGAAGTCTGACTCAGCGAGGCGAAAATTGCAAGATTAGGCAATCCTCCTCGCATAGAATACGTCATTAGCCATTACCGAGGATCAGGAAAAATAAAAAAAAGAGCGAGTCCCTTAAGACCCGCTCTTTCCGGAAGAATATTTATTGGCGCAGATTATTTGCTGCTATCGTTGTAAGCAGGAGAACCGTGCTCGGCAACGTCAAGACCTTCAAGCTCTTCTTGTTCGTCAACTCGAACTCCCATGATGAGCTTGATGACGAAGA
>CAMAYN010000140.1 GCA_945862285.1 Akkermansia muciniphila
ATTGATATTAGTGGGGTTTCCCATGTGATTAACTATCGGGTTCCGGAAAATGCGGAGGACTATGTGCACCGCATTGGGCGGACGGGTCGCGCGGCGGCGGAGGGCGATGCGTTTACGATTTTGACAGCGGATGAACTGGATTACGCGAAGTCGGTGGAGGTATTTACCAACCAGACGATCAAACGGCGGAAATTAGAAAATTTTGATTACATGTACACCGCATTGCTCGATGAAGATGCGCCGCGGGCGGTGCGCCGGAAATCAGTGGGGAAGAAGCGTCGGTAATGGATTTTGATTTTTCCCATGCGCGTGCTCGCTGTAGATCCTGCCGTGCGCAATACTGGCTATGCGGTATTGGAGGGCGAGGCACGTCAACCGACGGTGTTGGACTTTGGGGTGATTCATGTGCCGAAGGAGCAGGCTCAATCGGCGGCGCTATCGGCGATTCGTAGTCACTTGTTTCATTTGATCAAAAAATGGGAGCCAGAGGAGATGGCGGTGGAAGGGATTATTTATGTGCAATCGCACAAAACGGCGATTGCGATGGGGGCGGCGCGGGCAGCGGCCTTGATTGCGGCGGCGGACAATGGTTTGAAAATTTACGAATATGCGCCCCGGAAAGTGAAGATGGCGGTGGTGGGGAAGGGGACGGCGACGAAGGATCAGGTGGCGTTTATGGTGCGGGCCTTGTTGCAGTTGCGCGAGACGCCGCCAGCGGATGCGGCGGATGCCTTGGCGATCGCGATGGCGCATTTGCAGGCGGATGATCCGATGCGGGCGAGGTTGCTGGATCGGCATCAGGTATGAGAATTTTTATCAAAATGATATGCCATTGATTTCTCGAAAGATCAGCTATGATGAAGGCTTGGCGATGCAGCAGGCGGCGGTGGATGCCTTGTTGGCAGGGCAGGGGGGCGAGGTGCTGCTTTTGTTAGAGCATGAGCCCGTTTATACGATTGGGAGGTTGAGGGATCAATCGTCGCTGCAGGATGCGAGTGCGTTGCCGCATGTGGCAGTGGAGACCAATCGCGGTGGCAAGGCCACCTACCATGGGCCAGGGCAATTGGTTGGATATCCGATTTTTGATTTGCGGAATCGCGGGCAAGATTTGCATGCGCACTTGCGGATGATCGAGGAGGTATTGATTCGTTCGTGTCGAGACTTCGGGATTGCGGCGGAGCAACGGGAGGGATTTACGGGCGTGTGGGTTGGCGGGAAAAAGCTGGCATCAATCGGGGTGGGTGTGAGGAAATGGATTAGCATGCATGGATTTGCGATCAATGTGACGCGGGAATGTTTGGCGGCGTTTGCGTTTATTACGCCGTGTGGGATTGATGGAGTAGAGATGACTTGCGTGGCCGATGAGGCGAGGCGGGATGTGACTGTGGAGGACTTCGCGGCGGTGGTGGAGCGGAATTTTCAAACCTTTATGAACCTGAGTTGATGCGAATTGATTTTCTTACCCTTTTTCCTGAGATCGCCCTTGCGCCCTTGAGTGAGAGCATCATGAAGCGCGCGCAGGCGGCGGGGATTGTGGAGATTCATGCGCACAATTTACGCGATTGGGCGGCGAATAAACATCGCAAAACCGACGATACCTTGTGTGGCGGTGGGCCGGGGATGTTGCTGAAGCCAGAGCCCTTATTTGCAGCGATTGAAGAACTGCGCGGGGCGGATACGAAGGTGATTTTGCTGACGCCGCAGGGGACGGTATTTCGGCAACAGATGGCGCGGGATTTTGCGAATGAGAAACATTTATTGTTCGTTTGTGGGCATTACGAGGGCGTGGATCATCGAGTGATCGAGGAATTGGTGGATGTGGAGTTATCGATCGGCGACTACGTGCTGACGAACGGAGCGATTGCGGCGGTGGTGGTGGCGGATGCGGTGGTGCGCTTGTTGCCGGGGGCACTAGGGGATGAGATGTCGAGCGTGGAGGAATCGTTCCGCGATGCAAATTTGTTAGAGGCTCCGGCCTACACGAAGCCAGCAGAATTTCGTGGGTTGCGGGTACCGGATGTGTTGCTTTCCGGACATCACGAAAAAATCCAGCGTTGGCACAAGGAGCAAGCGCGTTTGCGGACGCAGAAAAATCGGCCAGACTTGTGGGCGAAATTTTGTAAGGAACATGATGCGGATTAACGCACGGCTTCGGCGAGGCGTTCGGCCATTTCTTCTTTTTGTAAAGCGGCGGTGAGGTCGAAGACGTCGCCGTCCATGATGGCACTTAAATTATGTGCGGTGTAGCCGATGCGGTGGTCGGTGATGCGCGATTGTGGGAAATTGTAAGTGCGGATTTTTTCCGAGCGGTCGCCAGAGCCGATGAGGGAGCGGCGGTGTTCGGAGTATTGCTCGGAGACTTCACGCTGTTTCATTTCATAGAGCTTGGTGCGCATGATTTGCAGGGCTTTTTCCTTATTTTTTCCCTGTGATCTGCCGTCTTCACAACGAACGTAGAGGCCGGTGGGAAGGTGAAATACCTGCACGGCGGATTCGGTGCGGTTGACGTGCTGACCACCCGCGCCGCCGGAGCGGCAAACTTCGATGCGGAGATCGTTCGGGTTGAGTTGCACATCGACTTCCTCGGCCTCAGGCAAGACGGCGACGGTCACGGTAGATGTGTGGACGCGGCCTTGGGCTTCGGTTTCTGGTACGCGCTGCACGCGGTGAACGCCGGATTCGTATTTTAAATATCGAAAAACTTCTTCGCCGGTGACGCGGAGGATGACTTCCTTAAAGCCGCCGACTTCGGAAGGCGATGACTCAAGGTGTTCGGTTTTCCATTCGCGGCGTTCGGCGTAACGTTGGTACATGCGCAAGAGTTCGGCGGCGAACAGGGATGCTTCATCGCCGCCGGCACCTGCACGGATTTCGATGAGGGCATCGCGGTCTTCATTGGGATCGGCGGGGAGGAGGGCGTATTGGAGGTCGCTGCGAAGTTGGGGGATTTCTGCTTCGAGGATAGGAATTTCCGCGCTGGCCATGGCAGCGATTTCCTCGTCATCGATTTTGGCGAGTTCGATGTTTTCTTCTAATTGTCGTTGAGCATTTTCGAGCCGGTCGGCAATTGACAGAGTTTCCTTGAGTCGGCGATGTTCGCGCAGGGTTTCAGTGGCGCGTTTCGGGTCGGCAAAGAGTTCCGGATCCGTGATGCGGTGCTCCAATTCGAGAAAGCGTTGTTTGCGTTGGGCGATGAGATTGCTGTAATCCATGGGATGATTTCTTGGCGTTGGTGTGCCTTGCGAGTGACGTAAAAGCTAGCTTTTTTTTCTGAATTGATTCGCGAATGAAATATTTCCTGTTGTCCGTAATCGGGGAATGTGCCAAAGATTGTCTATGAAACAATTGCTTGCCTTGCTGACCACAATCTTTGTCGCGTCCTGCTCGACGCCGAAGGATTCGTTGCAGGTGCAGCAGTATCATTTGCGGGAGTCGATGTTTCAGGAAAATAATGACCCGATGGTCCGGGGTGAAGTACAACGACGCTTGCATGGGGCGATCACTTTGGCGGAACGACGTGAGAAGATTGGTCAGTATTATACGGTATCGTATTGCAGAAGCCGCGAGGAGAGCCAAGCAAATGCAGCACCGGTGAAAATCATTTTTGAATACCAACAAGCCGTCACGGCGAGTGCCATCAAGCGCATGGAGAAGTCGGTGAGTTGCACCGATGAGCAGGAGGTGGAATTTGCTGTGGTGGGAGAGGATTACGCAAAAAATGGCCGCGTGTTGACGTGGCGGGTGCGGGTGATGGAGGGGGAGCAGGTGCTGGCGGAGAAGCGTTCGTATTTGTGGCGATAGTTTTTTGCCTCGTTACTGGCTGACCAGCGCGCCGATGAGTAATGCTTCCGCTTGCAAAGAGCGTTGCAAATCAAGGTCGGATGGGACGCGAGCGAGAAGGATTTGCTGCCGTTGGCAGGCATTTTTCCACAAGCTAAAATGCTGCGAATAGGCATCGAGGTAGCGTTTTAACGTGGCAGGTTCGATGCGATGCGGATGTTCCGTTTGCCTCTCTACATCGACGAATTCGTAGTTGCCCGCCCATTCGGGTTTGGCCTCGGCATCGAGAAATGGAGAAAAAATGATGCCGCTGCCTTGGCGTTGCGTGAGGGTACGTAGCAGTGGTTCGGGATCGCCGGGGAAAAGCAAATCGGAGAGAAAAATGCGGATGGCATTGGCGCGAAGTGGCACGCGGATCAATTCAGGAGGCATGCCGGCTTCTTTGGGGTTTAGGGCGATGGCCTGCTCCCACCAGGCATGGGTGGCGATGGCTTCGTAGGGAAGGTGTCGCGTTTGATCGCCGTGGATCAAGTGAATGGCGAGTGATGCACCACTCCGATTCGCGGACTCGACGATGAGATAAAGTAAATCGGCACTGCGCTCGGCCTTGGTGAGGTCGAAATACAGCGATGATGAGACATCCACGATGACATCGACGACGGGACGCACTTCTTCGCGATAGAGCTTCATGGAGTATTGTCCGGTGCGGGCATAGGCTTGCCAGTTGATGTGGCGTGGATCATCGCCGGGGACGTAAAGGCGATGGTCTTGGAAGTCGAGTGATGACCCGGAGCCTGCGCCGGCAAATTCGCCCGCTTGGCCTTTCCAGATACGTCTGCCGAGGGGGAGGTGAATGCGTGCGGCGGCGGCGAGGGCGCGTTGGTGGCATTTTTCGAGGAGCGGTCGGACGTTTTTTGGGTAGCTCATGGCATTTCGTCGATGACGCTTTGGTAAATATAGATGTGGAGTTTGTGATCGCGGCGCATGGATTGCCGGAGACTCTCGAAATACGGTTTGCGTTCCAGATCGATCAAGGTGGAGCGAATTTCCTTGCGGCATTCCTCGAGAGTGCGTGGCGTAGCAGGGCTTTTTTCCAGAACTTCCACGATGTGCCATCCGAGCTTGGTTTGCAGCAGCGTTGGTTGTGAAAGAGGGAGAGCGAGAGCGGGAATGTAGAAATCCGCAGCCGTTCGTTGGGCGGTGAGCCAGCCGATGTCGCCTGCTCGCTGCTTGCTATTTTCATCTTCGCTTTGTTCGGTGGCGAGTTTTTCAAAAGTGATTTCTTTCGCCGAAAGTGCGGCGAGGGCGCGTTCGGCAGATTCTTTGACGGTGGCGAGGTCTTTATCCAAGGTCGCCCAATAGACATGGCGGACGTGAATGCGCTCGGGGATGGCGAGTTCGGCTTGGTGCTTTAGAAAAAATTCTTGGATTTGCTCGTCGGTGACTTTGACCCATTGCTCAAATTGTCTGGCGAGGTAAAGTTCTTGTTGCAGGGTGGCCTCGATGCGTAAGCGCATTTCTTTTTCACTTAGGACGCCGTGGTTGTGAGCGATAGTAAGCATTTCTTCCTTGGAGGGGAATCTGGCGAGGAATTCCTGCCAACGCTGTTCCACGCTTGCTGGATCTAGGGAAATGTTCGAGGAGTTGGCTTTGATTTTACTGCGGATGATTTGGTGGTCGATCAGTTCGTTTAACGCCTTCGTGCGGTAAATTTTTCGCGCGTCTTTGGGAATTTGTTCCCATGATTTTCCCTGCGCCCACGCATATTCGCGGCATTCGTATTCGATCTGCGCCAAGGTGATCGGACGCCCTAGGACTAAGGCGGCGATACCCGCTTGACGGGCTTTTTCAATCGACTTTGCGCTATCGATGCGTCGATCATCCGCCGCGCGCCGCAAGGGGCCATGGATGACATTCATATCTAAAATGATATAACCAAGAACCGCGCTGTAAAGGAACAGACGGTGGACAAAAGTGATTTTCATTTGTTATGCTGCAAGAGGTCTTTTTCGCCGAGTAAGGAGATGCGACGAGGTAAACGTTTTTGGCGTAAGCCGAATTGGCGGATGGCGTGGCGCTGAATGTGGGCTACGGCATCCTCAATGTCATCGGTGAAAAAGATCAAATCAGGATCTTCTGGGCTGATCATCCCATCGTCGGCCATTTTATAAATAAAGTCCATGAGTGGCTGCCAGTAGTCGCGTCCCATGAGCACGATGGGGAAGTTACGAATTTTCCCTGTCTGGATAAGGGTCATGGTCTCGAACATTTCATCGAGAGTTCCAGCGCCGCCGGGCATAACGATGAAGGCATAGGAGTATTTTACCAGAACGGTTTTTCTAGTGAAAAAATACCGCATGGTGACTTCGCGCTGGACGTAGGGATTTCCTGCTTGCTCGAAAGGGAGTTTGATATTAACGCCCACCGAGCGCCCGCCGTTTTCGAATGCACCGCGATTTCCCGCTTCCATGATGCCGGGGCCACCGCCAGTCATGATGGTAAAGCCTAATTCCGCCATGCGTTTGGCGACTGCACGGGTCATTTCGTAGTAGGTAGTGCCTTCTTTGACTCGCGCAGAACCGAAGATGGTCACGCATGGCCCGGCGAAATGGAGTACGCGAAATGCCTTAATAAAATCCCACGATACACGAAAAAGCGTCGTTAGATCGGAAATACGTGAGCGCGGCCCTGCGAGAAAGGTTCGTTCAGAGTGTTCGAGTTCGTAGGAGTCTTGCTCAGAAATTTCCTTCGAGGAAACTTCGTGGACAGAGGTGACTTTGGGGCTGTCTGGGCATTGATGGGAAGGCATGATTGAAATGATGAATGGTAAAATTAACGATAGGCCGAGGGAGGCTGTGGTTTGACGCCGAGTTTTTCATAATGGAAACCGCTGGAAAGCGGGTTGTATTCCTTGATCGGCTCCACGGAACTGTCAGCCTTGATTTGGTCTTCCATGGCGAGCGCCCAAAAAACACCATTGACCATCAGGCGGCGCAGTCCAGGATTCTCAAAGTCCTTGGCACTGCCCATGGTGTTGTGTATGACCCGTGCTTTTGCGCCTTTACTGGTTGTCCACAGCTTTGTCCACACGACGGGAAGGGGTTCTTTATCGGGATTGTTCGCTCCTCCTTGCACACGCCCGATCAGTGGTTGCCCCATGACGAGCGCGGTGCAATCGGCGGGTAGGGATTCGCCTTCGGGGTAGGTTCGGTAAACATCTGTGAGGCCCCAAATATCCTTCACACCCGTCAAAATCGGATGATTTTTTTGCGCGGGAACGATGTCGCCCCGGGTGGAATCCTGCGACCATTCGCCGTGATGATTGAGGAAAGTGCCGCCAAGGATTTGCGAGAGGGTGACGCGTTTTCCCTCAATTTCATAGGGTAGGGGACTGCGGAATCCATGATTGGCAGTGCGAACAGCGATGAACGGTTTACCAGAGTCATAGTATTCGGCAAAATATTTCATCTGTTGCTCCGGCAGAGTTTGCAGGCGGGTGGCGAAGATCATTAGGTCGGCTTTTGCAAGATGTTCTAGGCCGGGAATGTTATGAGGTTTAAATTCTTTTTCTTTGCCTTTTTCTGGATAGACTGGAGCGGTGGGATCGACGAGTCCCTGCTCATTCACGCCAAAAAGCACTGTGCAGTCGAAGCCGTAACGTTGCGAAAGGAGATTGGCGAGCATGGGCATGGATTGCTCACTGCGGTATTCTTGATCGGCAGAAATGAGCACGATGAGCTTGCCTTTCCCTGCGCCTTCAGCGGCGGGGTAATTGAGCCATAGCGGATTTTCTGGAACGGGATGAGCTGACATAACCATTTGACTCAAAAAAAGAAAGGCGCTGGCAATATTTTTGCGTAACATAACAAAGGCAGTATCAACCATAAGGCGATTCGCGCAATGGAAATTTTGAGTTGAAATCTATCGTTGGATCATTCTCTTCATTTTTGATAGGTGGCTTGACTTCGCTTTTCATCATGTGAGGATGAACGAGTGCAGGTGGAGAAAAATGCGTTTGTTGCAAGTTTGCAAGAACGCCGCGATCAAACGTTTCGGTTAGAACTGCGGCGTGCAGTGACCGCTGGTATTCTAGAGACCTCAGCATCCACGTTTTTGTTGCTTATAGCGGTGCAGTATTTCCAAACCGGTGCTGCGGCAAAGGCCTTGTTAGTCATGGGTGGTCCGCTGGGTTTGTTGATGAGCCCGCTTGCCATTGCGCTCACTCGCCGGATGGCTTGGACGGCGGCGAAAGGGGTGTCGATGGTGAGTTGGTTGGGTGCCTTGGGCTTCCTGCTCGCGGGTCTATGCGACGATCTAAAAGTTTACGTGGCAGGATGCATGGTAGGGGTGATGAGCTTGTCGGTAGGGATTCCGATGATGACTCAGATCTATCAGGAAAATTACCCATCGACTGAGCGAGGTGATTTATTTTCCAAGGCTGTCATGGTGCGGGTGCTGTCTTCTGCCTTTTTTGCTTGGGGAGCTGGCTATTTACTCGATGTCGATCTGCGAAGCTATTGGATCTTACTTTTGGCCTTCGCCTTTGCCGCTGCCATGGGAGGTTTCTGGATGAAAAAGTGCCCATCGCAACCATTGCATGAAACAGGTTCAGGAAATCCTCTTCATGGCATGCGACACGTGCGGACAGATAAAGTTTTCCGATGGTTGCTTTCGAGTTGGATGTTAATGGGTTTCGGCAACTTGCTGATGTTACCGTTGCGGGTGGAGTTTTTGGCAAACCCGCGCTATCAAATCGCGCTATCACCTGCCTTGATTGCGCTGGTGGTGAGCATGATTCCTAACGTGACGAATTTATTGTTTGCGCGGCTGTGGGGGAGATTATTTGACCAGATGAATTTCTTTTTGCTGCGCATTATTCTGAATGGGTTTTTCGTCGCCGCGATCTCGTCATTTTTTCTTTTTGGTGGTATGAACGGATTTATTTTAGGAGGGTTTTTCTTCGGTATGGCCACATCTGGTGGAAATGTGGCGTGGAGCTTGTGGGTCACGAAAGTGGCAAAACCAGAATTGGTGGCAGATTACATGGGTGTTCATAGTTTTCTAACAGGAGTAAGGGGATTGCTAGCACCGCTATTAGGATTTTATCTCATTGATTGGTTTGACATGAGGGATCTTGCTTGGTGGTCCCTAGGTGCCATTTTTCTGGCCTCGTTGATGCTGGTTCCGGAAGCTCGGACTCTAAAGCGACCATCGGTAAGAACTCCATGAACGGGGCGAAATAGCGCACTGGGATGGATCGCGAAAAACGGCATCCAATCAGCGTGGAAAGTCGCTTGTGAAAAATTTCACAAAGTAGGCTTGCTCTGTGGCGAGAGTCGATTACATTGGCGCGCCGAATACGAATATTAGGCGCTAACAAACCATTTTTTGTCCTGAACTATGAGTGACACTGCAACAGTCGAAACTGCGATCCAGAAG
>CAMAYN010000141.1 GCA_945862285.1 Akkermansia muciniphila
GCGAGATCGGAGGCGATTTCACGACGCATGCGCGATACGAGTTCCACACCCTTTTGCGTGATGCGTACCATGATCTTGCGACGATCTTCCGCTGCATGGATGCGCTCCACGTAGCTGAGTTTTTCGAGTCGATCCACCAAGCCCGTAGCTGCTGCGGTGGAATGGCCCATTTTTTTCGCGATGTCCGTCATCGTTAGATATTCCTCGCTTGATAAATAAGCTAACAAGAAGAACTGCGGATAGGAAATGTTTCCTTTGCTTAATTCTCCTGAGAGGTTGAGTATGCAGCTGCGTTGAGTGAACAACACAAAGTCTGCGAGACGATCCGCTTCCGCTTGTACAGCAGAGCCCGTATTCACGTTGTGAACTAATTTCATGGCTGATTGTATTTATATTTGATCTGCGAAGATTACCGGATTGGGACGTAGGCAATCACCACAGGGGACAGGTGAAGATAAATCGCATATCTAAATACTCATCAAGTCTAAAATTTTAAAATTTCTGGTTATTTTAGCAAAACCGTCGAAAAATTAGGCAAAAATTTATAAATCAAAGTGGAAAATTAGGTGGTTTTTATGATTCCTCTCATTGGGACGGTTGTTTTTACTTTGAAAACAAGCACCGGAATCACTCGGATGCTTGTTTAAAATGATAAACAAGCTCGGCAATCACTCGGACATCTGTTTTTAACGTGAAAACATGTGCCCGATACACTCGGATTTCTGTTTAAAATGGGAAATAAGCACGGTAGCCGTTCGGACATCTGTTTTTCATCTGAAAACAAGCGTCTGAGTCAGTAGGATGCCTGTTTCAAATGAGAAACAGGCGCGGCAACCGTTGTGACGTATGTTTTTAACGTGAAAACAGGCGTGGCAATGGCTAGCAGGATGTTTGTAACGCATTTATCAGCTTTTTACCGATTTTGCCGCTGGTGTCTAAGGATCGTGGCGGAGGCGTCCTCGCCTCCCAGCCTTCTTACTTTAAAAATGGCAGGGAGGCAAGGACACCTCCGCAACGGTTTTTTTTGAGAAAAGGAATTCTTGCGCGGGGCGGGGTGGTGGCGTAGCCTGCGCGAGCATGTCACTTGAACTTTTGCGTCAACGTCTTCGTTCTACTGTTCTTGGCTCCGATGATGCCGCGGAGTTATTGATTACCGCACTTTTGGCTCGAGGCCATGTTTTGGTGGAAGGTGCACCGGGGATTGGCAAGACCTCGCTGGCGGCGACCTTGGCTCAGTCGATCGGTGGGGTTTTTAAACGAGTACAATTTACGCCAGATTTGTTGCCGTCTGATTTGCTGGGGTATTCGTTGTATCGTCTGAATCAGGGGGATTTTCAGTTTATTCCAGGGCCGATTTTTGCGAATTGTGTGCTGGCTGATGAGATCAATCGCACGTCGCCACGGGTGCAATCCGCATTGCTTGAGTGCATGAATGATGCGCGGGTCACCTTGGACGGGGTGACGCGGGAGCTGCCGCAGCCGTTTTTGGTGATTGCTACGCAAAATGATTTACATAGCACGGGCACTTTTCCGTTGCCGGAACCGCAGTTGGATCGGTTTTTGTTGTCGATTCGCATGGAAATTCCATCGACGAGTGTGCAGGCACAGTTGTTACTCGATCATTCGCAAGGAAAGATTCGTAATGAGGTGAAACCCTTGATCGATACAGCAGAAATCCTACGCTTACAGGGTTTAGTGGATGGGATTTTTCTCCATGAAAATGTGGCGAAATACATTACGGAATTGTGCGATGCCTTGCGTCGCTTAGGTGCAGGAGATGGAAGTGTCTCGGTGCGTTCGTTGCTGCATTTGATGCAAGCAGCGAAGGCGAAGGCGTGGCTGGAAGATGAAAAGGAAGTGCATCCTGATCATGTACAGAAGTTGTTTCCTGCGGTGATGCGGCATCGGGTGACGCCTGATGATGGCACGGAGGCGATGGTGCTGATCCGCGCGGCATTGGAGCAAACGCAAGTGCCTTGAGTGCGGTCAGTAACCAAGCCATGGGCCGAGCCATTTTTCGGCGGCTTCAAGAGTCATGCCTTTGCGTTGGGCGTAGTCGGTGACTTGGTCTTTTTGGAGATCGCTGATGGCGAAGTAGTGGCTCTCGGGATGGCCGAGGTAGATGCCACTGACGGCGGAGGCGGGGTGCATGGCGCAGGACTCGGTGAGGGAAACGCCGCAGGCGTTGGTGGCATCGAGCAGGTCGAAGAGGATGGGCTTCTCGGTGTGGTCGGGCTGGGCGGGGTAGCCGGGGGCGGGGCGGATGCCGCGATAGAGTTCTTTGATGAGTTCGTTGTGATTGAACTCGTTGGGGCGTTCGTAGCCCCATTCGACGCGGGCGCGATGGTGAAGTAGTTCGGCAAAGGCCTCGGCAAAGCGATCCGCCACGGCCTTGACCATGATGGCGGTGTAGGGATCGTTGGCTTTTTCGAGTTCGAGGGCGAATTCATCCGCGCCGTGGATACCAATGACAAAGCCGCCGATGTAGTCTGTGGCAACTGTGGCGGAGGCGTCCCGCCTCCCTGCCAATTCCGATTCAATATCCTTAGCTCCCCACCATTCCCAATTTTCCAACCCTGCGCTTTTCGGATTATTTTTTATGTAGAGGTATTGATTCCAAAAATCATCCTCGTCGCGGATGAGGTGGTCGTAGGAATCTTGCTGCCAGAAAGCACCAGTGTGATTGAGGTGTTTGTTGGCTTCTTTTGCGGAGAAACTTTTAATCGACTGAAGGATTTCAGGGAGTTCGAAACCGTCGTGTGGTTTGATGAGCAAGTGAACGTGGTTGGGCATGACGCACCATGCCGCGAGGTCATAGCGGATGCCATCAAAGTGGGTTAGGCTATCGGCTACAATTTGTGCGACTTGCGTATTCTTCATGTAAGCGTCGCCGTTGCCTTGATCGAGAATTTTTTCGATATGGTTGCTGTAAAGATCGGCGATTTCGGCTTTTGTCTTGAGGATGAGGGAGACTTGTTTGTTTTTCTCTGCTTGTTGTAAGACAGCTTGGAGGTGGGATTTTTCTTGAAGATAGAGGGCAAGGGTGGATTCGGGAATGGAGTTGTGTAAACGGAAGGTGACGGCGTAGGTTCTGCCGTCTTGATACCAGTGGGGGAGACTATGAGTGTAGTCTTTGGTGACTTTTTGGTGGTCTTTGAGGTAGGTGGTCTTGAAGGATTTTTTGGCTGGGAGGCGAGACGCCTCCGCCACAGTTGCGGGCATCACGTAGTCCGCTAGCGCGAAATGTGGTTTGTCGGTGGTTTTTTCGATTTGCTGGCGCAGGGTGTGGAAGCGGGTGCGCGGGGTGGTGTGATCTTCTTGATAGACGATGATGTCGTCGCCATCAGCAAGGGCGGGGAAGAAGCCGTAGGTGCCGCGCGCGGTGAAACGTTTTTCGGCGATGATGCGTTCGATGAGGGCTAGGGCATCGCGATGGAGCTTTTGGGCTTCGGCAGCACCATCGGTATTCTGGGTCTTGAGGGTTTGCGTTTCGGGTTGCCAGACGCCACGGATTTCCCAAGCGTGGAAGAAAGGTGTCCAGTCGATGTAGTTGGCGAGTTCACGCAGGGATTGATCGGCGATGACGCGGGTGCCGAGAAAGGCGGGGACGGCGGGTTGGTAGTTTTCCCAGTCGCAAGTGAAGCGGTTGGCGCGGGCTTTTTCGAGGGATATGGTTGGCTTTTTGTTGGCTCCTTTGTGGAAGTCGATGCGGATTTTTTCTTGTTTTTCGCGGTTGGCAGCGGCGAAGGCTTCGCGTTGTTCTGCGGAGATGAGTGAGGTAGTGACGGGCACAGAACGGGAGGCATCGAGGACGTGAACGACGGGACCGGAATAGTGTTGGGCGATTTTGATCGCGGTGTGAGCGGCGGACGTGGTGGCACCGCCGATGAGTAGGGGTATGGTCATGCCAGCTTTTTCCATTTCTTTGGCGACAGTGACCATTTCGTCGAGAGATGGGGTGATGAGTCCGGAAAGGCCGATGACGTCGGCGCCGATTTCTTTGGCTTTGGCGAGGATTTTATCGCATGGCACCATGACACCCATGTCGGTGACTTCGAAGCCGTTGCATGAAAGAACAACGCCGACGATGTTTTTGCCGATGTCGTGAACATCGCCTTTGACGGTGGCGATGAGGAATTTTCCGGCGGAGGAGGAGTTTACTTGGCTGGCTTGTGAGCGGTCTTCTCTTGCTCCTTGATTTCGCCTGCTTGACGAAGGAGATTCAACGATTTTTTGTTGATGCTCTGTGCCTTGTCTCTCTGGGCTGAGATCGCCGAGGAAGGCGTCGCTGACGGATTGACTAATTTGGTGTTCATAAGTTTGTAGTTGGAGAATAGCGAAATTTTTAGCGTTTTCAAGGAGAAATTCGATGGATGGGTGAAGCTTTTTCTCCAGCCAGTCGTTTTCGCGCATGATGGGATGATGAAAAATGGAGTTATCGATGACGCATGATACGAAAAGTGGGTGGTCTTGAAATTTCTCACAAACATCGAGGAATGTTCTGGGCGCTTGGAAATGACCTTTGGCGGAGCGATGAAGCGGCACGATGCGACCACCCTCGACGGAGGCGCGGCGGATGATATTTTCGACAGCTTTTTGCCATGGGCAGAAAACGTAACGTAGGTTGACGAGGTGACCTGCATCAATGGTGGCGGCGATGTGCGCGAGGGAGCGGGTGTGGTTTTGCAGCGTGCCATCCATGATGAGCGCGGCATCTTCTTGGTCAAGGCCAGCAGTGGCTGTGGTCTTACCACTGCCTTGGCCGCCTGCGTTGAAAACGATGAGGCTTTCGGCGGGGAGTTGTTGGATTTTTTGATGGAATAACCACTCGATGAATGCCCCGGCTGGTTCGAGGGTGGCGATGCTCCAGCGTTGGCGTGATTCGCGCGATTCGTTGTAGAGCGGGGAAAGTTCTTGGGCGCTGTTGCGATCGAGAATGATGCCGAATTTTGCTTCGTATTGCGCGGCGGTGGTGGCGAGGTTGCCGGCGAGCATTGCGGCGAATTCGTATTCGACGCGGCGTTCTTCATCGCTGAGGTCGGGGTAGGGGATGTACGAAAATCCTTCGCGTAAGGTGACGGGCGCGGGAGTGGCACCGGATTCTAACTCGTCGAGGAAACGCATGGTTTCCGCCTTGGCGATTTTCTCTAACTCCATGAATGGCTCCAGCCAGGCGACGGATTTTTTCATCACGCGGGCGGATTTTACCACTTGGGGGAGGAACATTTTTCCGGCGCCGAAAAGATCGCCGACGACGCCCATTCCGTCCATGAGTGGGCCTTCGATGACGCGGAGGGGGATGCCGTATTTGACGCGGGCGGCTTCGGTGTCTTCGTCGATGAATTTATCAATGCCCTTGAGCAGGGCGTATTCGAGGCGTTTTTCGACGATTTCATTGCGCCATGAGAGGTCTTCTTCGATTTTTTTTCCGGTGACGTTTTTGAAGGTTTCGGCGAGTTCGAGAAGTCGCTCCGTGGCATCATCACGGCGATTCAAGATGACATCTTCGCATTTTTCGAGGAGTTCGGGCTGGATCTGATCATAGACCTCGAGCATGCCGGCGTTGACGATGCCCATGTCCATCCCAGCTTTGCAGGCGTGGTAGAGGAAGACGCTGTGCATGGCCTCGCGGACGACGTTGTTGCCACGGAAGGAGAAGGAAATATTCGAGACACCGCCGGAGATTTTTGCGTAGGGGAGGTTTTGTTTGATCCAGCGGGTGGCGTTGATGAAGTCGAGGGCGTAGTTATTATGCTCCTCGATGCCCGTGGCGACGGTGAGGATGTTGGGGTCGAAGATGATGTCTTCTGGAGGGAAATGGACTTGTTTGGTGAGGATGTCGTAGGCGCGTTGGCAGATGCGGATTTTATCCTCGAAGGTGGCTGCTTGGCCTTTTTCATCGAATGCCATGACGACGACGGCGGCTCCAAATTTTTTGATGATTTTGGCGTATTCGCGGAATTTTTCTTCGCCTTCTTTGAGGGAAATCGAGTTGACGATGCCTTTTCCTTGGAGGTGCTTGATGCCTTCTTCGAGAATTTCCCACTTGGAGGAATCGACCATAATCGGGACTTTGGCGATGCTGGGTTCGCCTTGGAGCAGGTCGAGGAAACGCGCCATCATGGCCTTGCCGTCGATAAGGCCGTCGTCGAAGCAGATGTCGATGACGTTGGCGCCGTTTTCGACTTGTTGACGGGCGACTTCGAGGGCGTCTTCGAGTTTTCCGGCGCGGATCAATTTTGCGAATTGCGGGGAGCCTGCGACGTTGGTGCGCTCGCCGATCATGAGGAAATTTTTATCTATCGTGTGATTGTAGGGCAAAGAGCCTGAGAGGCGAAGGATGCGTGGAATGGTAGGCATGATTAGGCAAAAATTTATTTGGCGAGGGTGGGAACGATACGTGGGGCGATACCGTGAACCGAGCGGGCAATGGCGGCGACATGCTCGGGGGTATTGCCGCAGCAGCCACCGGCGAGATTGAGCAAGCCAGCGCTAGCGAAATCGCCAAGCCATCGGTGCATGTCTTCGGGTGACATGTCAAAGCCGGTGGGGGATAGAGGGTTCGGTAGTCCCGCATTCGGGTAGCAAGAAATATGAGTGGTGGCGCATTGGGAAAGTTCTTCGAGGAATGGTTTCATCAGGTCGGGGCCGAGCGAGCAGTTGAGTCCGATGGCGAGCGGATTCACGTGGGCAACGGCGTTCCAGAGAGCTTCGGATGTTTGCGCGGAAATCATCGTTTCTCCCCCGCGTCCGACGGCTGCACTGATGATGATGGGTAACTTCACCTCGTCTTCTTCAAAAACATCTTGTATGGCGACGAGCGCGGCCTTGGCATTTAAGGAATCGAAAATGGTCTCCACCATCAGCAAATCAGCACCGCCTGCGATGAGGGAGCGCACTTGTTGTTTGTAGGCGTGAAGTGTTTGATCAAAAGTGATGACGCGGAAGCCTGAGTCGTTCGCATCGGGGGAGTTCGTTAAGGAAACGGTCAGCGGCCCAATAGCTCCCGCAACGTAGCGTTTGATGCCGGTGTCCGAGCCGATGTTGTCCGCCCAGTGACGCGCGAGGCGCACGGACTCGAAATTGATTTCATGCGCCAGATCGACCAAGAATGGATCTTCAATGATTTTTTGAAAAAATTCAGGGTCTTTTCGTCCTCCGTATTCGCGCGGATCATCAACAAAAAATTCCGACTGCGAAATGGTGGTGGCGGAGAAATTATTCGTCTCTACGATGTCAGATCCTGCCTCGAAGAAGCGTTTATGAATGTCACCGATGACTTCGGGATTCGTGAGCGTTAGAATGTCGCCGTTGTTGAGAATATCTTTTTCACAATTGGCAAATCGAGTGCCACGCGCCTGTGATTCGCTCAAACCGTAGGTGCGAATGGTGGTTCCCATCGCGCCATCGAGAACCATAATTCGTTCGCGTAAGGTTGATTCGAGTTCGCTGGTGCAATCTTGCTGTGGCATGGGGGAAAGTTTCACTATTTTGTTGGTATTGGCAAGTACATATCAACGCATCGAGATTTGATGATGCGTTATGAAACAAATGATTGCTATGTGTTGCTTGCCAAATAAGAAAAAGCCATTACCTTGCCCTCGTTAATGAGGGAGAAGGAAATCAAAAAAATACGCGAAGCTGGCCTCGAACCGGTGGCAGTGGATCGGAAAAAACTCAAGAAAACGGCGTTTTATATCGTTATTTTTTGCTTCATCAGCGCGGTTGTCGTTCTGTGGAATTACTCGATTGCCGCCTCTAAGCAAAACAACAGTGATCGGCCCGCGTATCATGGGAATGTATTTTTTAACCTGAAACTGATCCGCCAAGATGGAAAAATCGCCGGATTTGAAGAGTTTGAAGGGAAAGTTTGGATCATACAGCCGCATAGCGTGACGCAGCCAGAAACATGTCAGCTTGGCACGGAGGCAATTCAGCGATTGAGTAAAAAATACAAGGACGTGGCTTTTGTTTCCCTCGTCGTCGACCCCGGGCCAGGCGAAGAAGCTCTGAAAAAACTCAAAGAAGCAGCCGAGAAGCATGCCGCTACGGTCCCGCAATGGTATTTTGCTACCACCGATCCCGTCGTTTTACATAAATACCTGAAGGATAAATGTCGCCTCGGCACATTGCCGCATTTTCACGAAGGAAAATGGCTTTACGATAGCAGCTTGATTTTGATCGATCGCGATATGAAATTGCGCCGCGCTGTCATTCCTCAACAAAAAGGCGGACGTCCGTATGTCACCGGTTTCGATTTTCAGCAAGCCGCTGAATGGGATGCCAAAGGAATCAAAACAGGCACCGAAAACACTAATCTTGAGGAAATGCAGTTATTGATCGAAAAAACCATCGACCGATTGCTCGCTGACGGTCTCAAGAAATCATAATCCTCATGAATCAGAAAACCAAAATTGTTCTTATCTATTTTGCCATGGCCTGCGCTTGCGTCTTGATCCTTAGTGTGTCGTTTTGGATGCGCGCCGGGTTAATTGAGAGAGAAAAGCCTGTTGTGAAAAATTCTGGGGCGGAAAAAGTGGACGAATTTTTTCCAATCACCGCCGATTTTTCTGCCATCAATCAGAAAGGCGAGTCGGTGAAACTCTCGGACCTGAAAGGGAAAGTTTGGGTGGTTTGCGAGTTCTTTGCCGTTTGCCCACACTGCGCGATGCGTAATGGCGCAGAGTTGCGTGAACTTATTGAAACCTTCGGCTCCGATCCGAATTTCCACCTCGTGTGTATTTCCATCGATCCCGAGCAAGACAACCAAGAAAAAATTGCCGAATACGCATCCTGCCTGAATGCCGAACACAAAAACTGGTGGTTTCTCAGCAATGGCAATGCCGCATCCACCCACGAATTCATGGAGAAAACGATGAAATTTTTCTCTGTCAAGCTTCGCACCGATCCTGCTGACATCGAAAGCAACGGCAAATACGCCCATGACCTTGGACTCGCACTCGTCAACGAAGATTTCACCTTCATCAAAAAATGGCCACTCGCCGAGTCCCGCGAACTTGGCCCCGCGCAATACCAAGCGGTGAAGAAGGAAATGTATGATCGTATTCGCGCAGAACTAGCCTCTAAACCATGAGTCAATTATCCATCGAAAAAGAAAAAGTCCTCCGTCGCGTCGTTGTCGGACTAACCATCGCCGTCTTAGCGTTAGTCTATCTGATGCGTATGCCATCGATGA
>CAMAYN010000142.1 GCA_945862285.1 Akkermansia muciniphila
CCATCTGGGGCCTCTCCGCCACCCTCGGCAATCTCCCCGATGCCCTCGCCGCCCTCCTCGGAAACGCAACAAAAAACGCCACCATCATCTCTGCCGATGTCGCTAAACCCATCGCCATCGACACCCTCATCCCGCAGGAAATGGACAGCTTCCCCTGGGCCGGTCACATCGGCACCAAGCTCGCCGCCGCCGTCGCCCGCGAAATCGAAAAAGCCAACACCACCCTGCTCTTCACCAACACCCGTGCCCAAACGGAAATCTGGTACCAAGAACTCCTCCTCCAACGCCCCGATTGGAAAAACTCCCTCGCCATGCACCACGGCTCGCTCGACCCCGCCGAGCGCAAAACCGCCGAAGACGGCCTCCGCGACGGCACACTCAAGTGCGTCGTCGCCACCTCCTCCCTTGACCTCGGTGTCGATTTCTCCCCCGTCGATCAAGTCATGCAAGTCGGCTCCCCCAAAGGCATCGCCCGCCTCCTCCAACGCGCCGGACGCTCCGGCCACCGCCCCGGCGCAAACTCCCGCATCCTCGGCATTCCCACCCACGCCATCGAACTCATCGAGTTCGCCGCCGTCCGCGATGCCGCCCACAGCAAAAACATCGAAAGCCGCATCCCTCTCGAAAAACCCCTCGACGTCCTTGTCCAGCACCTCATCACCTGCGCCATCGGCCAGCCCTTCTCTGCCGAAACCATGCTTGCCGAAGTCACCTCCACCCACGCCTACCGCCACCTCACCACCACCGAATGGCAATGGGCTCTCACCTTCATCACCACCGGCGGCGATGCCCTATCCGCCTACCCCCGCTACCAAAAAGCCCGCCTCGAAAACGGCTTCTACCTCGTCGATGACAAAAAGCTCATCCAACAACACCGCATGAGCATCGGCACCATCACCAGCGACCCCCACGTCACCATCAAATTCGCCACCGGCAAAACCCTCGGCACCGTCGAGGAATCCTTCATCACTAAGTTAAAAATCGGCACCACCTTCGTCTTCGCGGGCCGACACCTCACCCTCGTCCGTTTCCACCAAAACATCGCCACCGTCAAAGCCGCGCCAAAAAACCACAAAGGCCAGGTCGCCATCTGGGGCGGCAGCAAAATGCCCCTCTCCACCGAGCTCGTCCACGCCGTCGCCCACCGCCTGCGCGGAAATGGCGCGCCCTGCCCCGAAATGCAAGCCGTCGCCCCCATCCTCGCCATCCAAAAAAAAACCTCCCGCATCCCCGACGACCAATCCCTCACCATCGAGCACACCCGCTCCCGCGAAGGTGAACACCTTTTCCTCTACCCCCTCGCCGGACGCCTCGTCCACGAAGGCCTCGCCGCCCTCGCCGCCTACCGCATCGCCCAAAGCACCGGCGTCTCCATCCAAACCACCCAAAACGACTACGGCTTCTGCCTCACCGCCGCCAAAGGACTCTTCATCGGCGAAACTGGCATCCGCGATGCCCTATCCGAAGAAAACCTCCTCGAAGACCTCATCGCCTGCATGAACACCGCCGAGCTCGCCCGCCGCCAATTTCGGGAAATCGCCCGCGTCTCCGGCCTCATCCTCAACGCCCCACCCGGCAAACCCAGCCGCAGCCAGCGCGACGTCCAAGCCAGTTCCCGACTCCTCTTCGAAGTCCTCGAACGCTACGATCCACAAAACCTCCTCCTCGACCAAGCCCGCCGGGAAATCCTCGAACGCCAGCTCGAACTCACCCGCCTCACCGCCGCCATCCGCGCCCTAGCCCAGCGACCACTCCACTTCATCGAAACAAAAAACCTCACCCCCATGGCCTTCCCCCTCTGGGCCGACCGCCTCACCGCCCTCCTCCCCGCCGGCGACGCCGCCACCCGCCTCGAATCCATGCTCGCCTTACTCAACAACACCATCCCCTAATCCCCCTCCCCTTCCCTCGTACCGATTGCCACTGCACCCGTACCGATCAACCCTCTGACCGTACCGATTAACGCTCCGTTTGTACCGATGAACACCTAAATCAATCTGCCAACCCAACTCCGCTCCAACATCATCCGCGCATTCGCCCATCAATCCCGCCCTTTATGGTGACGCAACGCGGAACGGCAGATAGCCGTAATCAATCACACACCCACTCCGCACCAATAGTCCGTCAATATCCCCACTCTCAACCCAGAGAAAGGATCACTTCATCACCCACGCTCCCGCCCGATGCATGATTTCAAATCATACAGAGCATATCTGCGGCAGTTTTGCATTGCTGCCTACAAGATACAGTTGCGTCTCTGGCGTCTAAAACAGCCCGCCTTCTGATCCGTCAGATTCCACAAAGTCAGGGTAGAGTGGCCTGAGATTTTGCCAACGCGGAAATCTCTCAAGATCTGCTACTTTAGTATCGTCGAGAAATGCAACAGCAAGGGCTTGGGAGTAATCGAAATCCTGTGGATCAAGTTTCTCCTTCGCTACGAGTAGCATGTCATCGAAATTCCAAGGATTGCGAATGAAGCCCTTTACAATATAATGTTTGAAAACGCGTTCCCAATTCAATTCTTCCGCGCCATTGAGACAAGTGCTAAGCCACAAACAATAGGCAAGTGCCGCGTCAATGATGTCGTTGTCATCATCGCGGTTTTCCCATGCCAATCGCAAGTAGCTGATGCCTTCCGTCAAGCGTTCACGAACTACTAGGAAATGTCCGTAGTTACTAAGATCGAAAGTATCTTTGGGATTGATCTCAAGGCTGCGTTTATATAAAGCATCGGCAGCGTTGTGGTCTTTGCGAATCTGCGTCAAGAAATTTGCGAAGGCACCGAGAACGAAGGAATTGGTTGGATCAATTTCCAATGCACGTTTAAAGAAATCGTCTGCGGTAGAATGGTTTTTGCGAACCTGCGACAAAAATATCGCGTAGTCACCTAGATATTGAGCACTTCGCGGATTGATCTCCAGTGAGCGTATAAAGAAATCCTCAGCGGCATCGTGGTCTTTGCGGGTGTAGGTCAGAAAATTTGCATAATCACCAAGGAACTCACTACTTAATGAGGGTAATTCAAGAAGGATTTTGCTAAACGCGGCAGCTTGAACTTCATTTGCTAAATGAAATTTTTTAGTGATTTCAAGAAGCCCATAATCAGAGCTTAAGTTTTTGGCGATAAGGGTTAAAATGTCGAGAGATTCAGCCAGCGGATATATTTTTTCGGCAGGAAGAAAGTATGGAAAAATACGATCAAATATTCGCGATGCAGGCACTCCTGGTGTGCCTTGGAGTTTTAATAAGTGCTGCAACAGTTTAAGAGCTTTGTCACCTTTAGCACTTTCAATGAGTTTGGTGAACCGCTCCATAAATTGCTTCTGCCTATGGTTGATCGAATGAAGCAGCCGTGTCTCAATCCTGAGGTAGGCTTGGCGAAGTGCGCTAGTAGGAAGTGAGGGCACATAGGCTTCTTCCGTGAGAGCAAGGCGGGGGTGGTAGGGAATGAAGAGGTCTAGTTCAGGCTTCGTTCCTAGAGCATGTTTAAATTCCCTTGCAGCCGCATTGAGTCGGCGGCTGATCAGTTCCTCTTCGCTGCTGGGCACGGGAGATAGGATGATGTCTGGCGTAATGAAAGGTATGTTGGCTTTCTCGAAGATTTTGCGCAAGCCTTTGAGGAAGCCAGCAGTACCGCTGATGTTCTGAGTATTCAACCCAGATAAAACCATGCGGTGGTCGGCCAAGTCGCGGGTGCAGATGCCCGCTTCATCTGAGTGCCCTGTGCGGCTATCCACAATGATGTAATCATAAGCACCGGAGCGGGTGAGGATGGCTTTGAAGGCGAGGATGAATTTTTGCCCTTGGCTCATACTTTCTGCGGGTGCATCAGGTGGTTTATCATAAAGATGCGGCAGGTTTAGCTCATCAAGGCGGGTGGCATATCCTTCTCCTAGACGACCTGCGGGCATGATCGTCAGGCAGGCATCTTCTGCTGGGTGAAGGTCGCTTGGGATGGGGTAGCGAAAGGTGTATTTCGCCGCAAGCGCGGCAGCGTCCATACGGAAAAGATCCGAGTTTTCCTGGCGCTGGCGGGCATCTAGCAGTAAATCAATGACTCCATTTGGCGGCGGAATTTTCTCAATCGGCTTCGATTTTTTCGCTGATCGCTCAACGAGATGCGAGAGACCAGGAGCCTCGAGATCAAAGTCGATGATCAAAACGCGAAAGCCACGAGATGCAAGCAGAGTCGCTACATTCAGGACGGCCATGCTGCGACCCACACCGCCCTTGTATGAGTAAAAAGTGATGACCGGAGCAGCTTCTTCAGTGGGTAGAAGTTCATTCATATTGTTAGGCGGCAGACAGTTCGCTATGTGAATCTGTCTTCATACCGTGAGCAACAGGTACTTTCTGATCTACAGCTAAACTATCGATTAATGATTCTAGTTGGCTACTCCATTTTGGCACTACTGGTTTGGTTTCTGTTAGCCACAGTTCGAGTGCATCGCGTATCGCTTTCTTACAATTTTTTGCCTTACTGGCTGCTGCATTACGAAAGTTTTCGCGCTCGGCACTGCGATATTGATCTGCTGCGTAGTCCAAACTGAGAACGGCGAGATCACCTAGCGCGGCAACATTCGGTAAATTAGGCAAGAAATCGAGAGCGGTCAGCGGATTGAGATCAAAAAGGGCGGCGATGGTGACGGGGGAGAGGTGAGCGGGGCTATGCTGCCAAATGGCGAGCCAGTAATCCGGGGTCTTCAGGTCGCGCAGATTAAGCTGGGCAAAAAGCACCTCGTTGCAAATTTCCCAGCCGAAGCGTTTTTTCAGGCTGAGGATATCGGCGGCAAGCTGTTGTAGCGTTGGCACTACTTCGAAGATTTCCAGTTTGGTGATGAGCTTCAGCAGATGAACGACAAACTCGCGGTCGTGCTTACCAGTGAGGAGTGAAGCTGTCAGCGTGGATGCAGCAGCATAGAAATCCCTTCTGGCAATTGTATCTAGGTAATCGGCGGCGGCGGCGATTGCGCCCCAAACTGGTTGGTCGTGATACTCGCGTGGCACAGGAACTCGCTCATGGAGTGCATCCTTGAGCCAGATGAAAATCTGCTCGCGGCTCATGGTGTCGAGTATTTGCAGTGATCCGGGCATGACTTACGGCGTAGTGATGTGATAAGGAAAGACAAGGTGAGCGGCACTCGCTTGAGAGTGGATGATCTCTGGTTTGGAGGGAAGCCCACGCTTGTTTGGAGCAATTGGTAGGGTTTGGCCATACTTATTTTTTACTGATGGAGCTGGCCTGAAATAGGAAAAAGTACCTGCATCGGCGATGCTGGGGCGATGCAGCGACAGGTGACTCGGGCTTTCTGGATCGTAGCGGAAGAGCAGATAGGGCGATGAACTTGTGTGATCATCCTGCCCTAATCCTAGTGCAGTGCGAATCGCATCAGTATCCATGGGCAGGTCTGAAAAAGGATCAAGTGTGCTATCCGCCTCGTTAAAGGTGGCAAAGGTGACAGGGCCGCCGAGATATTGCAATTGGAGGGTGTTTTTGAATGAAGTTAGCGGCTTTGAGTTGCCAGCGTATTTCGTGAGCGAGTGTTTCCATGTCCTATCAGATGTGATGGAATAGCGCAGAAACATGTCAAATTTACAAGCGCGACCCATTTTCAATGGTCGATCAGATGCGGCAAGCGGGCTGATAGCGAAACGGTGATCTGCGCATGCTTTTTCCCAGGCTTTGAGTGGCTCAAGCGGCTCGACAAGGGCATCTGCGAAATCTTGAAGGAGCGCGGTGAACCGTGCAATCGGAAGACCAGTTTCACGGGATATATTTTTAGCGATCTGGCGAGTAGCTGATTGTTTTGGCTCCTTAGACCATACATTGAGCTGGTTGGTTACAGACATACGCCTAGCTTGGTCTAGTTTCTTTAAGGCCATATTGAAGGAGCGTTTAGGCATTGCGGTTAGGTCTGCGAGTAATCTAGTGATTGATTATGTGGTACGTCAAACAAAAGCAAATGGGCTAAAGTGAATTTTTTGCATTTTTTACGCTACATCTCTTATCGTCATTAGGGTATAAAAACTACCCAACACAAAGAACTCCCCGTCTTTGAAGGGCTTCATGGCTCTGGATAGATGACGATGCTCACCCGATCAATGTACTCCAGAAGAGTGCGGTATTCGATGTGAGCCAGTGCTTAGACTTCAAAACGGTACGGCAGCGGTAGTCCACCTCATTCGGACGCGATGGTCTCGGAGCGGAACGGCTCCACATCGCCAGCAACCACGAGAGCGGGCGGCGCGTTATCAGTTGATCACACTCCCCACCTCTTGGGCTGGAAATCACGATTCGGCACAGTGGCGGAGGTATCTCGCCTCCCAGCCTTTTCTATATAAAATTTTGGCTGGAAGGCGAGGACGCCTTCGCCACGGATGGGACTGATACATGATACGCAAAAGGCATTGCGCAGTGCGGCGGGATTGTCTAGCTTGCGGCGTGATTGATGTTGTTTTTAGCCGAGGAATTTATCTTCCTGAGATGGATTTCTGGTTAGATCCGTGGGATGTACGACCTTCGGCATTTGTTTCTCATGCGCATGCGGATCATTTTGCTCGGCATGGCAATGCGTTATGCTCGACGGTGACGGCGCAATTGCTGCGGGCGCGATTTCACATGGCGGAGGAGCGGATTGAGTCGATGGACTTTGGGGTTATGTTGGAGCGGAATGGCTTTCGACTACGAATGATGCCGGCGGGGCATATTGTGGGCTCGGCGATGTTGCATATTACGCGGAAGAGCGATGGGGCATCGCTGCTTTATACCGGCGATTTTAAGGTGCGGCGAGGGAGAACCACGGAGGCGGTAAATTTTCCGCAAGCGGATACCTTGATCATGGAGACGACTTTCGGGCTGCCGCACTTTGTTTTCCCGAGTGCGATGGCAGTGGAGGCAGCGGTGTTGCGATTTGTGGAAGATGCGTTTGCCGATGGCGAGGTGCCGGTTTTATTAGGGTATTCGTTGGGCAAGGCGCAGGAGGCTTTGGCCTTGCTGGCGGAGCATGGCATCGAGGTGCTGTCTCATCCGAAGGTGGCGGAAATGACGCTGGCGTGTCGGCAAGTGGGGCTTGATTTACCCGAGCCAATCGATTTTGAAGGAGTCGCGAACGAGCGGCAGGTTGTGATCGCGCCGCCGAATGCGCTGACCTCGAAGTTGCTGCGGGGGCTGAAATCAAAGCGCACGGCGATGTTATCGGGCTGGGCGATGCAAGCGGGTTCGCAATATCGATATCGCACCGACGAGGTGATTCCGATGTCGGATCATGCGGATTACACTGGATTGCACGAATGCGTGACGCGAGTGAGGCCGAAGCGGGTGCTGACGGTGCATGGTTACGCCAAAGAGTTTGCCGCCGAACTGCGCGATAAAGGCATGGATGCGTGGTGCGCGATGGGGGGCGATCAGTTAGAAATTTCCTTTGAAAAAGGTTTCGCGATGGGAGGGGCGAATCGTCGCGGCACACCAGCGCCGCGTTACAATCGGCCCATTTGTGCCTTGGCAGATTTTTCTGATGCGTGTCGATTGATCGGCGAGACGAGTAGTCGGGTGGCGAAGCGGGAATTTTTAGCCAATTACATCAAGGATCTGGCGGTGGAGGACTTGCCAACGGCGGTACGCTGGTTTGTGGGTGAGGCACTGCCGCGTGAGCGCGGGCGGCGGCGTTTGCATGTGGGAAGCGCAACGATCAAGCGGGCATTGTTTGCTGTGCCGGGGGTGAAAATTGAGCGCTATCAACAGATTTCGGCGGTGCAGAATGACATGGCGCGGACGACGCGCGCGGTGTTGCAGGAAATTTTCTTAACGCCAAAGCCGATGTCCTTGGCAGGGCTGTGTGAGGTATTTCTAGCGTTGGAAGCCAAGGCAGGCTCGCATGAAAAGGTGGACGTGCTAGCGAAATGTTTCACGGAGTTGCATCCAGCAGAGTCCGAGCAGGTGGTGAAAATTCTCACTGGTGATTTGCGGATTGGCTTAAAAGACGGCTTGGTGGAAGAGGCGATCATGGTGGCGTTTGCCGCCGATGATGCGGTGCTGCGGCATGCGGCGATGTTGTGTGGTGATTTGGGCAAAACGGCGGTGTTGGCGAAGGAAAAGCGCTTGCATGATGCGGCGTTGACACCGCTGGTGCCGATTCGTTGCATGTTGGCATCGCCATTGGAGCGGAATGCGGAGGATGGCACGCTGAAGTTTGAGGAGTTAGCCTTTGCTTTACCATTTTGGTTGGAGCCGAAGTACGATGGGATTCGCGCGCAGTTGCATAAAGTGGGGAATCAGGTGGGTTTATTTAGTCGGGATTTACGCCCGATGGATGAGGAGTTTCCTGAGTTGCTAGAAGCGGCACGGCGCTTGGATGGGGACTTTATTCTGGATGGAGAATTGGTGGCGTATGCGGCCGGAAGGAAGCTGAATTTCCACGATTTGCAGAAACGACTAGGGCGAAAGACTGTGGAGTTTGATTTATTTTCTGAAGGGCCCGTGGGGGCGTTTGAGGTGCCGTTGCGATATGTGGCGTTTGATCTGCTGTGGAAGGATGGGGTGAGTTTGATCGAGCAGACCTTGGAGGAGCGGCGGAAGCACTTGGAGGGAATGCCACTGGCGGGAATGTTTTCTCGCATCGAGGTGTATCAGGCGTGGCAAGCAGCAGAAATCGAGGCGATTTTTAAGTCGGCGCTGCAAGCGGATCATGAAGGATTGATCGCGAAGGATGGGGCGAGTTGCTATGCGCCGGGGCGACGCGGGAAAGCGTGGATCAAGCTCAAGGGCGTGATGCCGACCTTGGACTGCGTGGTGGTGGCGGCGGAGCAGGGACATGGGCGGCGTACGGATGTCTTGTCCGATTATACCTTTGCAGTGCGGGATGAGGTGAGTGGAGAATTGAAAATTTTAGGGAAAGCGTATTCGGGGCTGACGGATGCAGAAATCGAGCAATGCAGCGATCATTTCCGCAAGCATACGATTGCGAAAGAGCACCGGAAACACATCGTTGAGCCGAATTTGGTGTTAGAAATTGCCTTTGATTCCATTCGTCGATCACCGCGCCATGATTCGGGCTTGGCACTGCGTTTTCCACGGATCAAGGCAATCCGCTATGACAAATCGTTGGCAGACATTGATACTCTGCAAACGGCGGAAAGCCTCTTGAAGACCAAGGTGTAGAAGCCTTAATTGTAAGTAAGAATCGC
>CAMAYN010000143.1 GCA_945862285.1 Akkermansia muciniphila
TTCTTGTGGTATTACTTCCTGAGCGAAGGTATCGAGGAATGCTTGAAATACTTCTTTGTCGTTATGCGGCACGATGAGACTAACGAAGTCTCCACTCTCTGGATGAACGGCGGCAACAACGTTTTGGCGAACATGTCCACCGTAATAAGATTGCTTCGGATTGTTGCCACGAGGTAAAACAGGCCCTATTGCATTGACGCTGAAGGTTTTGGTATTACCCCAAAGAACAAGAAAGATTGCGATCTATCGGCTAGAAGACCCCACAGCACCCCTTACTCAATTCACCCAAGATCCCGCTGTGGCCTTGCCCACAGATGCTGAAATTTTAGCAACATGCAATGACTGCTTCGAACAATGCGGCGTGAAATTTGAGTTACATCCTTCATCGGGAAATTATCAATACCCTTATGATACTCGCGGCTATTCTCAAGAGAAAGGATACTCTACGGATTTGCCGGCGCGCACTTCTGATGGTAAGTTAGACAGTGATGAGCGCCGCGCATTTATGGAAGAAAAATGGGAACCACCGATACCACCCGCAACTGAGCCAATAAAACACGATGCACCGATCGATACTCTCTTTCCCGTGAAAATCGGAAATCCAGATACACATGTAGTCATCATCTTCAAAGAGTCTGGTATGCCTTACGGTGAAGATTACCCAGGATTGATGCAGCGTGGCTTTGCGGGCAGTGGAGTGTTTGCGCGAAACTTGCAACAAAAAACACAAATCAGCTTGGTAGTGGCGCACGAGATAGGCCATGAGTTGGGATTGTCTAAGGCAGGAGTGAATGAGGATGGAGATGATAGAGGCGGTCACGACCAACCGCCCTACTCGATCCCTATAGCACGAGATCATACCAACGGAGTAGCCCCGGTCCACCCTGGAAATTCATTTGTGAAGCACAAATCGGCTCCCAATCGCGCATTGATGCAAGCAGGAACACCCGAAGGCACGGCAGCCTTGTTTGAACTTCCTTGGATTTATGGACGGTGGATTCGGTGGGAAGATTGGAAATGGGCAAACGAAAGAGCGAAATGAATCGATTTATGAGAACACTATTGTTAATGATTATTTGCTTAATGGGAAATAACGCATTCGGGGAGGAAAGTGCTTTCAATATGGCATCAAGATTTGAAGTGCTACCCATTGAAGAGCAAGTGGCAGAAAATCTACCAAATGAACGTGAAGAAGAAGTGATCAAACATTTAAGTGTTGAATCTCGTCTGCGCATCAATCACTCCCCCACAGTGGAGCGAATTATGGGAATTTATTTAGAGAAGGAAGGAAAAACTAGGATGTTGCGTCAGACTATCGGAGATTCCGGTTCACCTTACCTGATTGAAAAATTAGCTCCCGCCCTGTATGTAACGGATCAGGCGACTTATCGAACTTGGGGGGAAGGGGGAATGGGGATTAGTGATCATGGTCCATCTGCTGCGGCATCTCTGCTGATCAGCAAGCTAGTGGTAGGGGCTCCCGAGTTTTCCCCAGAGGTAAAAAGATGGGCGCAGAGGTATCTAACGCACTCCTACAGTGGCGCGATCTTAACAGCCCGTCAATTCGTCGAGGTAAACCAAGAAGCCTTGAAATCCCATCAATTTGATAAAGTCATCGTCCCGCCTGGACCACCATTTTACCCCGTACCAACTGAAGAAGCCGCCGAAAGAGCAACGCAAAGTGATAAAAAACCGCCAAGAGATCGCGCTGTGACTGCTGAGGTAATCGCTCCTAAACGATCCGAAACCGCGCGAAGCCACTGGTGGCTAGTTGGCTTGTTGCTGGCAATAGTCTTGAGTTTTTTTATCGTCAAAAAGAAAGCGTAAAAGTCTGTCCATGGAAACGATCTACTTGATGTTCTGACTCAAAAAAATATGCGGCGTTGTTTCTGCAAATTCTCACCTTGACGCGCCCTATCATTTGCTCTAATTCTTATACACTGTTTAATATAACATCTACCATTACCATCATGAACTTAGACATTAGCACCAGCATTGACTTCGTAATCCGCCGCACGGAAAAAACTGTTGCGGTTCAAGTGACTCTTGCCGCTTTACCCAGTGACGCATGGGTTTGGCCTAGCAAATCTGTCGCTGAATGGCAGGCTGATCTTGAGCAACTCAATGGCGCCAAAAGCGGCACTCTCGCCCACGCCGCGAAAGCTGCCGATACCCACAAGCAAATCCAATTTGCGGCATTGGATGAGCGGTGCAAGGCCATTCATGCGCGCACCTTGCAGGCGGTGAAGGTCATGCGGGCGCGGGCACTTGCGGATGCGGCGCTACGTCCCGTGGTCGATGAATTGAGTGCTAAGGGCGGCTCTGTCCCCGTCATTGAAGACGAAGGCGAAGAACTGCTGGCCGCATGGTCGCAAGAGTTTGGCGAAGACTTTCTTCCCGCTCCGGGCAATACGTATGCCACCTATAAAGAACTCTTTGAAGGCAAGCCAGATGTTCCTAGCCTAGCAAAATTGAAGAGCAATTATGCGGATTCTCGCACCAAGGCTCGTCGCGCCACAGGCAACTACAATGCTCTCATCAGCCGCCTCGAAGACGAGTGCATTCAGTGGTATGCCGAGGCCACTGCGGTCTTCCCGTCTGGCACAACGAATGGCGATCTCATCCGTGGGCAAGTTCCCACCATCTACAATCCCCCCACAGCCGCCCCTGCGCCACCCGTTTCACCTGCTTGATGGCGGGAAAATGTGCCTCATTTCCCTGCAAACAGGGCTGTTTCGCTAAGAAACAGCCCTTTTTTCGTAAAAATGAGCCATCGTTTGGGGCAAACTGGACGTTTTCCCCATTTTTAGGCACATTTTCTGCCAAAAAACGCACTTGGGCAGCAATTTTTCGCCAGAAAGTGATAGGGCAAGTATAGAAAGTAATAGGGCAAGTAGGGAAAGTAATAGGGCAAGTAGGGAAAGTGATAGGGCAAGTAGGGAAAGTGGTAGGGCAAGTAGGGAAAGTGATAGGGCAAGTAGGGAAAGTGGCAGAGCAAGTAGGGAAAGCCATGCGGCAAGTATGTAGGCGACCCACCCAAGTATGAAGGAGGATCGGCGATGCTCATCAGACGCCCGCCAAGGAGCGGAGAGGGAGTGGCGATGTCCGGAGGCGGCATGCCAAGCTGCGAAAGTGGCACACCAAGCTGAAGAAGCCTCACTTTAAAGATCCTTGACCCGCGCATGGCACCAGCCGTCACGCCAATGAACATGCACCGCAGTATCGTAAAGACAGGTAAGATTCGCCGTATTTAGGACTTTTCGCTTCTTTCCATCCGCTAAAATCTGCCCCTCTTTCAACAAAATCACCCGCTCCATTTCCGGAGGGATTTCCTCGGGATGGTGGGTCACCAGCACGACCGTCGAACCTTGCGTCATCGCCTTGCGCAAACTCTGAATCAATTTCTGCGAACCCGCAAAATCCAAGCCCGATGTCGGTTCGTCCATCACTAAGACTTCCGGTTGATGAACCATCGCCCGGGCAATCAGGAGCCGTCTTTGTTCTCCCGATGATAAACTGTGGATGGATCGATCCGCTAGTCCATCCACTCCCGTGATCTTCATCGCCGCCGCCGCCGCGATTTTCTCTTTAGCAGAAAACTTCATCTCCCTCGTGCGACCATACGCTCCGCGCAATGCGGAAAGAACGACATCATAGGCTTTTTCCTCACCATCGAAATGCCGCCCTTGCTCGGGTGTCACATAGCCAATCCGATGCCGCAATTCTTCTAACGACCAGTGATCTTCTCCAAAAAGTCGGCATACCCGCTGGGGCGAATACGCCACTGACAAATCCCCGGTGATCAACTGCATTAACGTGCTCTTCCCCGAGCCATTCGGCCCAAGGATCGCCACACTTTCGCCCACCCGCAACTCGACAGCAAAACGATCTAACACCTTTCTCTCACCACGCCAAACCGTGGCCTCTTTTAATTGAAAAAATTTCTGCATCACCTCACGCAGCATAAAACATTATAACGAGTTGTCATATACCAATCGTGCTATCACCCCCCAATTGAGGGGGTTGATTCATTGTGACGTTTTCTAATACAGTGAACGCCCAACCAATAGTAATCAAAATTTCATCATATGCGTCTTCTTCACCCCCAAGCCTACTGGCTTTATCAGTGCCTACTGGCTCTATCAGTATCATCCGTGCAAGCAATCAGCGGGAATTGGATTCTCAACAGTAACGGCACTTGGAGCACTGCCGTTAACTGGACATCCAACCCCATCATCCCAGGCACAGCCGCGGGTGATGTTGTATCTATCACCAACGATATTAGTGGCAATCGCAACGTTACAATCAATACTACCTCACGCACTGTGGGACAGCTCTCACTTGGAGATCTAAACAATACCCACAGTTTTACAGTTCGATCTACTGGCGGAGCGTCGCTCATTTTCGATAACAATGGCGTAGGCGCGGTCTTGAACGAAACAGGGTCGAGACAAGACACCATTTCCGCACCCATCATCCTTGCCGATGATCTTCTCGTGACTGCCGCAGGCTCACTGACGATGTCCGGCAGCATCAGTGAGTCTGGCACTTCCGCTCGCTCACTCACAAAAACTGGTGCGGGCATGCTCGTTTTATCTGGAAACAATACATTTACTGGCGGCATTAACCTTAATGCCGGCCATCTACGGATCGGAAATCATGCCAATGTGTTAGGCTCAGGTGTGCTTACCATTTCGTCTGGCACGACGATCAGTTCTCTTACCAGTAACCAAATTTCGACCATCGCGAACGACCAAGTTTGGAATGGAAATTTTAGCATCAATCGCGGCAGCGGCACAACATCCTCATGGAATTTTAATGGCGGTATTTCGTTAAACAATCACACGACGATCACGCAAGCGGCTTCGCGCATCCATACTCATATCAATGGGGTCATTACCGATGGCATTAATAGCCACGCGCTAACCATAGCCGCAGGCACCACTGGCTCAGTCACTATTACTGGCGCTAACACCTACGATGGTGGCACCACCTTGAGTTCCGGCCTACTGAATTTTAAAAACGCCACTGCGATCGGCACTGGCGCATTCACCTTTGGCGCTACAGGTACAAGCATCGATAACACCTCCGGCGGTGCCTTGACTCTTACGAACAACAATCCATTTTCCGTTAGGAGTTTCACCTTCTTAGGCACAGACGATCTATTTCTCGGTTCGGGCAACATGGATCTCTTAGGAAATACCGTCATCACCGTGAATGCGAAGAATCTCGTTTTCGCAGGAGATATTCAGGCTTCGTTAAGTCGATTAGAAAAAAGAGGCAGTGGCACTTTTTCCCTCACCAGCTACAACAACGCCCACACAGGACGGACAAACATTACTGCTGGTGTGCTAGAAGTAAGCAAAATGACGAACGGCGGAGTGAACAGCAGCCTTGGAGCCCAAACGAATGCCGCAAGCTCACTTGTCTTTGGCTCGTCAGCCGCAGTACTCCGCTACGTGGGCAACACGAATTCCTCCACCAACCGCAGCTTCACACTGAGCAGCGGTGTCGGCGGTGGTGCTACGATCCAGTCATCTGGTTTAGGCGAGCTATCCTTCACCTCTGGCACACTCGGATATGGCACTACGAATCAAACCCGAATCCTCACTCTGGGTGGAACAAATACAGGAAATAACACCTTTGCCAGAACCATCGCGAACAACGGTACTGGCCTCACCAGCCTGACGAAAAATGATGCAGGGCAGTGGCTCATCACCGCGACAAATAATACCTACACTGGTATGACCAACATCAATGCCGGTTCGCTTATCGTAAATGGCAACATCGCCGCAGGAGGAAGTGTCATCGTCGCCAATGGTGCCACTCTCGGCGGTACAGGAACTATCGCCGCTGCCACTACCATTCAATCAGGCGCTAGCCATTCGCCCGGAAATGGGATCGGCACACAAACCTTCAACGGCAATCTTACCTACTCTGCCGGTTCCAATTTCCGCTGGGAGATTGCTACCGCTTCCAGCACCTACGATAAAGTCAAAGTAGGCGGCGCACTGAGTGGCTCTGATGCTACATTTCATATTTCCTCCAGCACCGCCTTCAATACCGCCTTTTGGTCGGTGAACCGCGCATGGTCGGATGTTTTCACTACACTAGGCGGCGCGCCTATTTCCTTTAGTGGTATTTTTTCCAGCATTGCTGGTGCGGATCTAACCTGGGATGGCTCAAAGGCCGTTTCTCCCTCAGGCAGTTATTTCTCTCTGGCGGGCAATACCTTGCAATGGACGGCGATCCCGGAACCGACAAACCTTCTCGTCGCCGTTCTTTTTGTGATGCCTTTCTATCGTCGCAAGCGTCCACTGTAAAACCCTCGGAAAATTGCCTGTCGCTTTTACTTGACCTGATCTCGTGCGAGAATAAGTATCTCGCCACCCGTTATGCCAACTCGAGTATTGCTCACTACATGCAGTTTTCAAGATACCCCAGGGCCACACCATGCTCTGCTTGAATCAAAAGGCTTTGAAATCGTCCGTGAACGCGGGCCGCTCCCCGAATCCCGCATGCTCGAACTAGCGGGCGACTTTGATGCCTTTCTCTGCGGCGACGATGCCATCACCCGCGCGGTTCTGGAAAAATGCGGCCCTCGCCTGCGCGTGATTTCTAAATACGGCATTGGTCTTGATAAAATCGACATCGCTACCACCAAGGAAATGGGCATCCCTGTGATGTTTACTCCAGGAGTCAATCACACCACCGTAGCAGAACACACCTTCGCCCTGCTCCTCGCCCTAACGAAAAATCTCATCCCCTCCGTCGATGCTACCCGCAAGGGGCAATGGTATCGACCGACGGGACATGAACTCTGGCAGAAAAAAATCGGGCTCATCGGCATGGGGCGCATCGGCCAAGAGGTCGCTCGCCGCGCTTACGGATTCGACATGGAAATCCACGGTTTTGGTAATTTTTGGCCACAACCGATTGCCGATCAATTCAAAATCATCCGCCATGATAGCGTAGAATCTCTTTTCTCCGCCGTAGATATTATCAGTCCCCACACGAAGCTCACACCCGCCACCCACCATCTGATCAATGCCGAACGCATCGCCTTGATGAAGCCTGGATCATGGATTGTCAATACGGGCCGCGGCGAACTCACCGACCCCACCGCCATCCTAGCCGCGCTCGACAGTGGGCATCTCGCCGGCTACGGCACCGACGTCATGGAGCAAGAACCACCCGCTTCTGATGACCCACTCCTCAGCCATCCCAAGGCCATCGTCACCGCCCACATTGGCTCGCGCACCTTCGAGAGCGTTCCTCGCCAAGCGATGAAAGCCTTGCAAAACCTCATCCATTTCCTCGAAGGCAGCGGCGAAGTCTTCTGCGCCAACGGCATCGTCCCTTCCGCCGATTTCTAATTCTAAACAACTAATCCGTAAAACATCATGAGCTTAACTATCAAATCATCGCAAGACTGTGCCTACGACATCATTTCCCTAGGCGAAATCATGCTCCGCCTGGATCCCGGTGACGGACGCGTTCGCACCACCCGCCAATTTACCGCATGGGAAGGCGGCGGCGAGTATAACGTCGCCCGTGGCATGCGTCGCTGCTTTGGCAAACGCGCCGCCGTGGTCACCGCTTTTGCCGAAAACGATGTCGGACGCCTGATCGAAGATTTTATCCTCCAAGGCGGCGTGGATACCCGATTTATCCAGTGGAAAAAATTCGATGGCATCGGGCGCGATGTCCGCAACGGCCTGAACTTCACCGAGCGTGGCTTCGGTGTGCGCGGGGCAAAAGGCACCAGCGACCGTGGCAACACCGCCGCCAGCCAACTCAAGCCTGGCGACGTCGATTGGGATGAAATCTTTGGCACCTACGGCGCTCGCTGGTTCCACACCGGTGGCATCTTTGCCGCGCTGTCGGAGACTACCGCACAAGTCGTTCTTGAAGCCTGCAAAAAGGCCAAAGAATATGGCACCATCGTCTCCTACGACCTCAATTACCGCCCCAGCCTGTGGAAATCCATCGGTGGCCAAGCAAAAGCGCAAGAGGTGAATCGCGAAATCGCCCGCTACGTTGACGTGATGATCGGTAACGAAGAAGACTTTACCGCCTGCCTTGGCTTCGAGGTGGAAGGCGTGAGTGAGCACATCACTGGCATCGATGTAGGACACTTCAAAAACATGATCTCCCGCGTGGTTTCGGATTTTACCAACTTCCAAGTCGTCGCCACCACCTTGCGCGATGTCCACAGCGCCACCGTGAACGATTGGGCCGCGGTTTGCTGGCACGATGGTGCCTTTTACGAATCCCAAAAGCGCGAAAAAATGGAAATTTACGACCGCGTCGGCGGTGGTGATTCCTTTGCGAGTGGTCTCGCCTACGGCTTCCTCGAATTCAACGATGCCGCACTCGCCGTCGAATACGGAGCCGCTCATGGAGCCCTCGCTATGACCACTCCTGGCGATACCAGTATGGCCACGATGGATGAGGTGAAAAAACTCGTCGGCGGTGGTAGTGCCCGCGTCGATCGCTAATTGACATAATCAACAGACGTTCTTTTTGACGGGAAGAGCTACGTTTTTCCTGTAGAGAACTTCCGTATAAAGTCGATGCGGCAAATCGTCTGCTTCGCCTTAATTTCATCACCGAGACCCCATCGAAGGAAACATTAATATGAAGAGGGCGTGGAGCGGACAGGCGACCTCTATTTTCTCCCCGCAATAAAAAAATCTACCTTTGATTTATCTTCCTCATCTACCATCCCTGCGATGGATCTTGCTGGCTTAGCGATGCTCGGCATATTTTCATGGACTTTTTTACCCAAGTTAATCAGGAAACTATCTCGAAGGCACAGCATCAAATCGAATCGTCTATCGAGTCATAGTAGCATGGTAGATTCCCTATAATTCATATCGGCGAAAATAGGAGATTCTAGTGTCAAGTAAATTCTACGCCAATAATGATTTATAAATACGCAAAAAACCAAGATTTCTTTCTTGTCGAACGTTGAAAAATACGTGAGATAATTCCCTCACGCCAGTAACAAAGCAAAAACAACCACCACTATGTTAGAAAAACTTGTAAACCGTCGCAGCAAAGCCATTGCCGCTTTCGTCACCGCAACAATCGTCACCATGCCAGCATTGATGGCACAAACTGCTGAGAAAAAAAGCTTCCTCACGAAGTGGGTAATCGATG
>CAMAYN010000144.1 GCA_945862285.1 Akkermansia muciniphila
CATCTTCACGCCTTCAACAAAGCCAACATTACCCACAACGTCATGTTTGGCATTGGCGATCAATCTAATTCCCAAGCCGCCACCCGCGCCGCACAAGCAGGAAAAACCTATACCCCACCCACTATTCCCGAACTCCCCGCCGATTCTACAACGCAACCCACCTACGCCATTACCCAAGGGAATCCCGCTGAAACCGACCTCGCCGCCCTCGATGGTCTGCACGAAATCTACCAACAGCACCACGCCGCTTTCATCGCTAAATCTGCCGCCCTCAAAGAAGAAAACGCCCGCCGTGCCGCTGCATTAGCCGCCAACCCTCCCGACCCAACTCCTAACCTCATCATCCGCTATTGGACTCCTGAAAAAACGATGACAGAAAAACTCCAAGAGCAACAAGATGCTCAATCACAGCAGGGAGGTGGCCAATGAAAACCATTTTCAGCTTTTTAGCGTTTCAGTTTTTCAGTATTTTCCCACTCCTTGCCATCCTCGACACAAACAATAACGGCCTAAGCGATGTATGGGAAAAGCAATACAACACAAGCCAACTTTTTTCAGCTACCAACACAACCCACGCCGCAACCGCCGATCCCGATCAAGACGGCTGGACAAACGCTCAAGAAGCCCTAGCGGGAACCAATCCCTTCTCCGCCAATCAGTTCGACGGCAGATCACACATTGCACTACTACCAAGCACCTCCCAAGGTCTCTTCTCTCTCCAAATCCCCACAAAACTTGGCAAAAACTATCAAATTCAAGGCTCCTACGATCTCCTATCTTGGATCAATATTGATGATAAGCACCTTGCTTTAGAACCAAACCACACAGCCCTTACGGGTACCTACACTACCGAAGGCACTCCCGCCCTGCGTTACTTTTGGCGCACAAATATCTCTGATGCTGATAGCGACCTCGACGACCTTACCGATCACGAAGAGCACACATTAGGCACCAATCCCTATCACAACGATAGCGACAACGACGGCATCCACGATAAAGCCGAACTTCTCCGCACACTTGATCCGCTCAATTACGATTCCGATAATGATCAACTCGGCGATGGTTACGAAGACAGCATTTCTACTAACCCTAACAATCCTGACACCGACAACGACACCATCAACGACGGTGACGAAGTTGCCCAGGGCACGAACCCACTCCTCGCAGACACCGATGGCGACGGCATTAGCGATGCCCAAGAAAAAATCCATGGCACCAACCCCACTCTTACCGACACCGACGGCGACGGCACACCCGATGGTCTAGAAATCACTAACAACATGAATCCGCTGTCGAATGATTCCGACCTCGACGGTATTCTAGATACCAATGACATTACACCAAACGCCAACAATGCCATCGCCGATCCCGACGGATCTGGTCTAAGCAACCTACTCAACAGTCATGTTGCACCCGGAAAACTCATTGGTCGCTACGATTTCGAGCAATTGTCATCAGGAAACTTCCTTTCATCAATTCCAGGACAAGCAAGTGCATCTGCGCAATTCATTGGAACAGACTTTTTTACTATGCCTACTGGCATGCCTTCTCATTGTTGCGTTTTTGCAACAGCACCCATTAATCAACACTTACGATTACCCACATCTATCATTCATGGAGAGGATAGTCATGTCGTCTCTTACTGGCTCAAACTGCCGGAAAATGTATTTACTACTCCAGGGACTGGCGTCCGCTCTCTGTTCTCTTTCGGTAAAGGTTCTATAGGTTTACCAAGTCTGCATTGGTATATTGATTTGCAAACTCAAAAAATCAAAATAGATACGCATGCGATAGGTCCTGACCTAGGAGTAGCGAAACCCATTGTATCAGGATGGACTATTCCTCAAGCGTGGAATGATGGGAAATGGCACCACATCGTCATGTATAAAAATCAAAAAGATTATAAATTTTACTTCGATGGAGTTAACCTAGGAACAATCTCAAGCACTAACATCCTAGCTTCCTTAAATGCGCTGAATGATTTCACGCTCATCGGCAGCCGCGATTTAGCAACAGCAACAAGCTTCAATGCAAATTTTGGCTTTTGGCCAGGAGCAAGGCTTGATCGTCTTCGCGTTTACAAAACCCTGACTGATGCGGAGGTTATAGAACTCTATCAGCAAGATATGGATCGAGACGGTATTCCTGATCGCATCGAAAACACCACATCCTACTGGCGTGATGCGAACGGCAATGGTTTTCAAGATCTAGGAGAGAAAAAGTTTATCCTCGACCCCTACCACAGGCAACCAACGACGCAAGACTCTGACAACGATGGCCTTAGCGATGCTAACGAACTCACACATGGAACTGATCCCGGTAATCCCGATACCGACGGTGACCTCATGCCCGATGGCTGGGAGAAACAATACAACCTCAATCCCCTCAGCGCCGCCGATGCCAACCTCGATCCCGATAACGACGGTCTCACCAACATCAACGAATACCGCTACAACACCAACCCCACAATTGCCGATACCGACGGCGACGGCAAAAACGATGGACAAGAAGCCACAGGTTCAGACGGCAATGTTGATACCGATGACGGATCAAACCCCAACGACCCCACAGATGGCGGCAATCGTCCGCCCGCCACTGACCTTCTCACACTCAAGCTCGGCGTAGGAGATCGCAGTGTCAGCAAAAGCGAAGATTACGTCCTCAACGTCTTCGAGATACAGCCAGACGGTAGCGAAAAACGCATTTACACCCTGCGTAGCGGCGGCTACGGCGAATACAAGGAGGAAACGCGCTCCTTCCCCCGCGACAAAACCTACACATTCCAGATCGACTGGCAGCGCACCAACAATGCCACCAAGAACCCGGGAACTTCCACTGCTGAAGGAGCCGACTTCGACTATCACTTCGTCGTCCAGCCCCTAAGCGGCAATCAAAGCCACACCCTGCTCGATGCCTACGATCCCAAAACGAAAACCATCGACCCCGCTAACAAACTCCTCGATCCCCAAGACATAAACCCTTCTGATGATAATGACGACAACGTAGTCAATTTCCTCACCACCCACGAGCCAAAGCGGGTCGTCCTCCTCCGCGCCGCCTTCCTCGTCGATGCCAACCGCGACGGCCAATTCAGCAAAGAAGACGAAGGAAAAATCACCAATGAAAAGCCATGGCGCATCTGGATCAACGATGATAATGACTGGCACGAAACGGGCGGGAATGACATCCCTAATGCCGACTCTGGCAACCGAGACTGCTCCAATAGTTATATAGACCAAGTGCGTGATCTGGTAGATTTCTTTCCCGTTACCTTACAACTTCAGCAAGCACTGAAACTATTTCCGAAGGAGTCCTATCGCTATACGATAGCCCACCAAGGGCACCCCGTTTTTCATCCCGCATTCAAAGTTGCATGGGTACCAACTCATTCCCTCACCAATTCATTTGGTAGCTGTGACAAACACCACAAAGATATCACCTATGCGCACGCTATCACAAAATTAGCTACGAACTCCGTATCTGATTATCGATACGGCAGGCACATCCCCGATGAAATGCTTCATAGCCTCGAACAAGGAAATGGCATAATACTGCTGGAAGGATGCGTTGCCTCAGATAAGACGATTCAACTAAAAATACGCAAAACATCTGATAACTCCATTGTCCACACCATTAGCTTACCCACTAGGATCAGCAAAGTGGAAGATATGTATCGATCGAAATGGCTGGAAGAAAACTTAGCTGGCGGCTCCCAAGGCGGGCTACCATCGGAGCCTCCTGCCTACCCAGACAGCGAAACCAATGGCAAAACCTTCATTTTCGTAGATGGTTATAACGTCAGCGTGAATAATTCTCGTGGATGGCATTCTGAGCTATTTAAGCGCATGCATCAGTCAGGCTCACGCGCGCGCTTCCTAGGAGTGATCTGGCGAGGGAATGAGTCGCAAGTTGGATCCGTAACACCAGACTTCTGGCGCAACGTTCACAACGCCTTTCGCACCTCAAAATCGCTCGCAGACTTCGCAAACGGAATTTCAGGTGAAAAAACCATCTCAGCCTTTAGCCTTGGTAATGTCATGGTCAGCAGTGCCATTCAAGACCATGGAATGCAGGTAAGTAAATACTTTCTCATCGATGCCGCCGTGCCGCGAGAAGCCTACAGCGGCTCTAGGACAGAGGATGAAGAAAATCTCATGCGTAACCCTGCGTGGCAAGGTTACAACAAACGCCTGTGGGCATCGAATTGGCATGCGCGCTTCCCGGCAAACCATGCATGTCATCAAAAAGTGAAATGGAAAGGACGCTTTGCCGCATTCCCCAATGCCTACAATTTTTACTCCACAGGAGAAGAAGTGCTCAAACATTCCGAAGGCACAGAGCCTACCATCTCTCTATCGGGGCTGCGAGCATGGACCAAACAAGAAATGACCAAAGGATTCGGATTTCTTAGTGGTGGCGGAATAGGACATGTCCATGCAAGAGGCGGATGGGAATGGAATCAATACTGGTTTACGAGGGATTACACTGTAGAACCCGATGGCCTTCACTACTCTGCCCCACGCGTAAGAACACCCACGGAGACCACAAGCATCACAGACGAACAGCTAAGAACCAATCCATTCTTCGAGCCCTTTCACTTTGCCGATTTTCACAATGCAGCAAAACAAGAGGCCGCGGCGAACAATTACGATGAAGTCTCTAAACTCCTCGCTGAATCCATCCCCGCCCTGAGCCACGCTGCGGGGTCAACGTTGATCGAAGCGTTTACCGAGGAAAGAAACTTCGATATGAATACACTCTATAAGAATGGCTGGCCTGCATCAAGAAACGATGAGACTGGTTGGCATCATAGCGACATTCGAGAAATGTCCTTTCTCTACATTTATGGTGTGTTTCATAAATTTTGTGAACTCGCTGCATTAAGAAATCCATAAACAATACTAATATGAAATCAACAACATTAATTGGAATCCTTGGTCTTACTTTATTAAATCATTCGTGCGGAGAGCAACCACTGCCATCCGCTAAATCAAATGCCACCATCAAAGTACTCGACGAGCGTGGTAATCCCATAGAAGGGGTTGTTGTCGGCGGCACCTACTTTGACAAAATCACCAACAAGGAAGGATTTGGAAGCGGCGTAAATAAAAGCAAAACCGCTGTTACAAATACTGAAGGAATAGTCACTTTAACAGATGAAACACGCAGCCCTCTTGTCTTTTTCGGAATTCGGAAAGCTGAGGGTTACTATCAACATCATCCTCATGAGCATGAATACAAGTCCCAATCTGGTGGCATATGGCAACCAGACAATCCGCTTATCGAATTCAAACTCAAACCAATCAAAAATCCCATTCCATTACATGCGAAGCGAGCAAAATTGACTATACCTAAAGAACAAGAATGGATCGGATTTGACTTTGAAAAAGCAGATTGGGTAGCTCCATATGGCAATGGGATAGTAACTGATGTATCATTTCATTTAGCAAGCCGATTTGATAGTTATTATGATCAGGAATCTACATTTCAAATACGATTTCCGCATCCGATGGATGGGGCTGTAAACTTAGATATAGAACCACTGCAAAAAGGCTCAACTCTTAAGATGCCATACATGGCACCCGAAGAAGGATATGCGACAATACCAGACAAGACGCTTTTCGTTGACCCAATAAATCCAGAGCATAAAACCAATGTATCCCATAGAAACTACTATTTTCTGCGAATCAGAAGCGTTGTAGATGAAAATAATAAATTAATTAAAGCAAATTATGTGAAAGTTCATAATGATTTTCGTTATGTCGTTGACGGGAAAACAATTAAGCGATTTTTAATAAACTATTACTTCAACCCAACGGCAAACGACCGCAATCTTGAATTCGACATGAAAAAAAATCTGTTCAAAAATCTACCATCTGAAGAAGTGCCTCTTTCACCGTAAACATTGGTATATCTCTTAAAGTGAAGCGGGTGCTTATATACCCACCCTAAAGACACGCGTGAGAACACCTGCGGAGACCACAAGCATCACAGACGAATGGCTGACAACCAATCCTTTCTTCGAACCCTTCCACTTTGCCGGTTTTCACGATGCGACAAAACAAGACGCCGCGGCGAACAATTACGATGAAGTCTCTAAGCTCCTCGCTGAATCCATTCCCGCCCTGAGCCACGCTGCGGGGTCAACGTTGATCGAAGCGTTCGAAGAAAAAAACTTCGATATGAACACACTCTATAAGAATGATTGGCCTGCATCAAGAAACGATGAGCCTGGTTGGCATCACAGCGACATTCGAGAAATGTCCTTTCTCTACATTTATGGTGTGTTTCATAAATTTTGTGAACTCGCTGCATTAAGAAATCCATAAACAATACTAATATGAAATCAACGTTTTTAAATCATCTGCTTATTCTTAGTATGCTAACTGTATCGTGTGGAGAACAGACTACCTCCGCAAAATCAACCATTACCGTTAAAGTTATGGATGAAGCTGGCAAGACATTAGAAGGCATTACTGTTAGAGCAGGTTATTTCGATAAAATTACTAATCCCGAAGGATTTGGCAGTGCTGCATACAAGTTCAAAGAAGCTCTAACCAATCATGAAGGAGTCGCAACAGTATCAAACAATAGTCGAGGATCGACAGTTGGCATTGGACTTTTAAACACAAATGGATTTTACGAAGATTATGGGTATGAGTATGAATACAAGTCCCAAAGTAGTGGCATATGGCAACCAGACAATCCACTGATCGAGTTCAAGCTTAAGCCAATAAAGAATCCAGTAGCCATGTATGCCAAATATCATGACGGCAAAGTGCCTGAATACAACAAAGCCTGCAGTTACGACCTAGAAGCCGGCGATTGGCTAGCTCCACATGGAAAAGGAAAAACAGCAGATTTGATTTTTACATTTAAAGGCACATACAAAGCACATAACGAGTTTGATTGCCAGGTGAGCATCACATTTGCCAACCCGCATGATGGAGCGATTGGCAAAGATTTGCCAGAAAGAGTCGGTAGCTTTCTAAGGTTAGATCACACGGCTCCTACGGATGGCTACGTAAAAAGTTTAACTAAAACATACTTGAGTACTCCAGAGAAGCCCATGGAGCATTACGAAAACAATAGTAAAATGAATTACTACTTGAGATTGAGAACGGTCGTTGACGAGAATAATCAAATCATTTCTGCAAACTACGGAAAAGTTAAATGAACCCACGCGCCAACCAATAGCGAAGGACATGCCAACCTATTTGAAAAATGAAGTTACAGAAGCGTCTCGGCTATGAACCCAGCATTTTGGCTCATCAAGTGAATGCCTTTTTCAGCGTGGCTACTCGCTTCATTCGCCACATGTTGCCACCAAACACAATCAACCAATTTCACATTTTTTCCGCCGTAAATTTCGCCTACATCTTACTCAACACCCAAACGCCTTGCCCACCTCTTAGCGCTTTTCCCTGATTCCCAACGTGAAGGTTTTCGGTATGGATGCGACTTCTGCAACGATGTCAGCGCACGATGATACTTTCCACTTCCCATCACAAGTCCCCGATTCTCTAAAACTTTCGCACCTTGCCACGCATCCTCGCCATTTTCCCGACGCTGCTGTTTTTTCGCAAGAAACAATCATTTTCATGCGCAAATAATCATTTACACCTGACATGGTTTCCGTTATGTATTACCTAAGTTTTGCCGTGCTCGGCGAAGCTCTTTTCGATCATTAAACACCAACAACCAAAGACCATGAATGACCGTCAACGCCTCAAATATGATAGCCACCTGGCTCTGCGTACACTATGCGCCAGAGATAATAGCCAAGCACTCACTTCCAGCTTGCCCGCATGGAAGCCGCTTTACGACCTGTTCCTTGCCAAAATCTCTTACGTCGATGCTTGTGTGCTGGTCCAGACCAGCGATACCACGGGCATCACCAAAGCCAAAAACCAAAATCGCAAAGAATTCACTGCGAACATCCTTCAGTTTGCAGGTTCGCTCTGCGCCCTAGCTCTCTTGCGTGCCGATCTCGTGCTCCAAACCAAAGCTGATCTGAACTACAGCGACATCGCCGAACTTCCCGATGCCCTTGTGGATGATAAAGCCACCGATCTGCTAGGATTAGCCCGCGTCATCTCACCCGCCGTCGGCAACAACCAGCCGAATTTGTCCGACGTAGGTCTCACGCCCGGCAAGCTCGATGAGTTTGAGACACAGATTGAGACCTATAATATGTTGCTTGGCACACCCCGTGCCGCCCGTGGCACAAAAACTGCCGCCACTGAGAACCTCGAAGCAGCTCTTGGTGAAATTGACCAAATCCTGGAAAAGGGTTTGGATAAACTCGCCCTGCAATTCATGGGCACTACGTTTCACCAAGAATACCTGCTCGCCCGCGACCCGATCGCGGTAGCCAAGAAAAAATCAGAGGAAGCTTCCACGCCCACACCCACACCGCCATCACCCGCAAACGGGTGAGTCGGGAGTTTTAGGCAGCAAGGAGCAAAAACCGACTTCCTTTTCCGTCCTTGCAGGCTGACCGCACCGCCAAAGTGCGCCACTTACCGCTGGCACTGCATGCGGAGTCGGAGTCTTTTGCGGCATCGTATCAAAATTGCCTGTCGGGTGATTACCCGCTGGCGCGGTTTTTGATTATTTACGTTGATAAATAGCCATCGTTGCCTTTGGACTTGCTGACCTTGGAGTTTGTGAAATACATCCTGCCGCCCCAGGGCACAAGGTCGTGGAGAAGGATGGATATTATCCCATGCCTGCTGAGTTAGCAGCGGGGAGCATCGCGAAATTATCAAAATAGGTTGTTTGCCGTAATATCTCTATGAATCTATTACATTTGTTGAATCCGCTTATCGCTTTGCGCGCGCAATCTATGGCGGGCACTGTGCATTCACTCAGAAGCGTCACCGCCTGACTGATTCATCTCACGCAATCGAGCAAGATAGGCATTCTTCGGTGCCGGCCTTGCGGGGCGCAAGTCAGTCACCATCATCGCGTCCACGCGCCTACCGCTAATGCCGATCAATTCATCAATGATCGTCGCCTCGGGCAAATTTTTCCAATACCGCTTGGGCATTTCCGT
>CAMAYN010000145.1 GCA_945862285.1 Akkermansia muciniphila
TGGCCAGCCATTCGTTTTCAGGCCCTGCCGGAGTTGGAATGCACCGATGACCAAAAAAAGGAGACCAATCAAGGTGAAGCCGCCGCCAAAGATCCATCCGACTACTGACTGCTGTTTTTCTGCCATAGGCTGATTCATGTGGTTCTTGATAGAATCGGTTATTTGATCTCCGCTTCAAAGGTGCCGATGACGAAACTTCTTTCCTCGTCTGGCAGGCGCAGGTGGATCTTGCCGGGGATTTTCCCATCCTTGGCGGTGCCGAATTCCAGTTTCATGCTGTATCCATTGGAGTAAGTTGTAGGAACAGCAAAATCTTCGCCCTCTTTCCTGTAACGCAAGACAGTCGATAGGCCGGTCGCATCTTGACCTGGCTTCATCGAGAATTTTTTGCTATCTACCTTATCCTTGAATCCAAAGATCGAGAATTTCCGATCATCTTTGTTAGGCTCAGCACCACTCTGCCATAAAGTCAATTCACCGTCACTGAAAGTGGCTTTCTCCACAATGAAATCTTCGCCATTGATTTTCCCCGCAGCAGGCTTGTCGGGAATAGCTTCCTTGGAGAGATCTTCGAGCTTACCTGCAGCCGGATCCTTTTCGCCGCTCTCTGGTTCGGGCGTTACCTTACCGCCGGCATTTTCCGCAGCTTTGGCAAATATCGCAAAGTCCTCTTTGCTCATAGGGTTGAAGACCATCCATCCGTCATCGGGGTCGTTGTGTGCCATCTTGCCCTTATCGAGCCTGATCTTCATCTCCTTCTCACCTCCTAAATCGAGCGTGAGCGATTTCGTTTTTTCGTCCACGGCTTTGACGGTGTAGGGCATGGCGGGCACCTTATCTGGCGAGGCTACATGGATGATCATCTGATCTTTCTGGAACTCATAAACCATTTTTTTCTCCATAAACATCAGCTGCAAGCCATCGATTTCGCGATTCGCCTTTTCAGCAACTTTTTTGGTTTGGGCAGCATCAAGCGTCCAGTAGCCCAGCAATTGGGTTGCGAGATCGGCAGCCTGTGCGTGAATGACCGCCGTGGCGGCAACGACGAGTGTAATGATATATTTTTTCATGATATGATTATGCGTATAAAATTTAAAATAGTATAGATAGAATCGCTTATTCGATCTCCGCTTCAAAGGTGCCGATGACGAAACTTTTCTCTGTATCCGGCAGGCGAAGCTCGATTTTACCGGGTATCTTGCCGTCCTTTTCGGTGCCGAATTCCAATCTCATGGAGTATTTTTTGAATTCATCACCCTCAGGCAAGCCACCTTCTTTCAACTTACGTTCCATGCGGATGCGTTGAATGTTGGGATCGTTCGGATTGACTAAGAATCTTTTACCCTGAAATCCTTCGTCTAAGGGGCGGAACCATACGGAAAATTCCATGTCTGGAATTAGTCCTGTACCCTGAGAAAGCTTCAATAGCTTAAAGGTGCCAGCATTCGATACAATGGCTTTCTCTGCTGTAAAAGCTTTGCCGTAAACTGTTCCGTTGGCTGGCTTGTCGGGAATAGCTTCCTTGGAGAGTTCTTCGAGCTTACCTGTAGCCGGAGCCTTTTCGCCGCCCTCTGGTTCGGTCGTTACTTTCCCTTTGGCAGCTTCCGCAGCTTTGGCAAATTTCGCAAAGTCCTCTTTGCTCATGGGGTTATAGATCATCCATCCTTCATCGGGGTCGTTATGTGCCATCTTGCCCTTATCGAGCCTGATTTTCATCTCGATCTCACCGCCCAAATCCAGAGTCAGCGATTTCGTTTTTTCGTCTACCGCTTTGACGGTGTAGGGTACGGCGGGCACCTTATCTGGCGAGGCGACATGGATGATCATCTGGTCTTTCTGGAACTCATAGACCATTTTTTTCTCCATAAACATCAGCTTCAAGCCATCGATTTCGCGATTCGCCTTTTCGGCAACTTTGACGGTTTGGGCGGCATCAAGCGTCCAGTAGCCCAGCAATTGGGTTGCGAGATCGGCGGCTTGTGAATGGATGACCGCCGTGGCGGCAACGACGAGTGGAATGATATATTTTTTCATGATGATTTGATTGATGTGTTAAATGATTGATAAAAACGAAACTGCATTGAAATTTGATGTATTATTTGACTTCCGCTACAAAGCTGCCGACGACGAAACTTCTTTTCGTATCTGGCACCCGAAGGTGGATTTTCCCTGGTATATTTCCATCCTTTTGGGCACCGAATTCGAGTCTCATACTGAAGCCGCGGAGGAATGTTCGAGTTTTGATGGTAAATTCTCCATGAACTTTATAGGCCAACGTGACGTCAAAGTCTTTATCTTCGCTTGGCTCCACCGTGAATGTTTTACCAGTAAAGTCTTCGACCGTAAATGTTTTCCCTACAAAGTCTTTGATTTTCTGACGGGGGAATACAATCTCAAATTCCTCTAACTTGGTCAAAAAACCATCGCCCTGACCGATTGTTAAAGAACCATCTTCTAAATCTAAGGTAGCTTCCTCGACTTTGAGCTTTCTGCCGTGAACCAATCCCGATGCAGGCTGATCAGGGATCGGTTGCGTTGCAATCTCTTCGATTGGCTCAGCATTCGCAGCTTCCTCTTCCGTTTTCTCTTGATCTGCATAAAGACTCGTAAATTCCTCCTTGGAGATAGGGTTATAGATCGTCCAGCCCTCCTCCGTGCCTTCCTTTAATTCTAAGTTGCCGTTGGTAAACTTGGCTTTGATTTCTTTTTCCTCCGACTTCAAGACAAGCGATTTCGCGTTTTCGTCCGTGGCTTTGATTGTATAGGAAACGTATTCATTGTTTGGCTTTTGAGATCCGTGGAATGTCATTTTGTCTTTTTGGAATTCAAAAACCAAGCTGTCTAATACAGCGACCTGTAACGCATCCAGTTCACGATTTGCCTTCTGAGCGGCAATGAGGGTGTTTGCAGAATCTGCCTTCCAGTAGCCTAGCAATTGGCTTGCTAGATCAGCAGCTTGTGAATGTATGACCGTCGTGGTGGCAACGACTAATGTGATGATATGTTTTTTCATGACAATCAAACACGCGCAAAATAGCAGAAAAAACCGACAGATAAAAATCATCATTTTTGACAGATGGAAGTTGCAATGAGCCGCATTCCTGCTTTTTCCCGTATCGGGTGAATCGCCGATCTTCGCACCTTGGAGTGCTGTGGCATGACTCAGCTCTCCCCGGAGGCGACATGTCGCCCCATCCAAAGCGTCGTCATGCCAACGCACTCCAAGGAACTATAAATATCTCACGTGAAATTTTCTCAGATAACTTGAAACAAGCGAAACGTTTTGCTTAAGTAATTTCGTAATGTCGCTTGAATCGTCTAACCACACACGCTTCGCTCAGTTCCATAGCACCCGCTGGTCGGTGGTGGCGCGTGCGCAAAGCCCGACCTCAGGGGCGACGGAGGGATCGCTCGAATCGCTGTGCCAGCAGTATTGGTCGCCGCTCTACGCCTACGTGCGCAGGTGCGGCCACTCGCGCCACGATGCACAGGATCTCACCCAGGAGTTTTTCGCGCGGTTGTTGGAAAAAAACTGGCTCGCCTCGGCGGATCGCTCCCAGGGAAAACTCCGCTCGTTTTTGCTCACAGCGATGAAACGTTTCCTCGCCAATGCATGGGATCGCTCGCAGGCGGCAAAGCGCGGCGGCCTGAATGTCATCAGCAGCATGGATACGGAAGAAGGCGAAATGCTGCTGGCATCCGCCGCCACGATGGCGGTAGAAACGGCGTTCGATCGCGGTTGGGCGCTCACGGTTTTGAAATCGACTCTTCACCGCCTGCGTGCCGAATACGAACCTGCCGGTAGGCTCCGCGAATACGAGCGCATCAAACCCGCCCTGACGTCCTTGCGCGGGGAGATCGACTACGATGCCATCGCCGCCGACTTGCAGGTCTTACCCGTCTCGGCCCGCAGCATGGTCCACCGCCTGCGCAAGCGTTTCCGTGAGCTTTTCCGCGAGGAAGTCGCCGGTACCGTGGCCACGCCGGACGAGATCGATGAGGAAATGCGGGCGCTAATCTCAGCACTGGGTCACGTATGAAAGAAGCTCCCGCCATCTCCCTTTGCCCGCGTTGCGAAATGCCGCTCGCGAGCGCTGATGTCGATGGTTTGTGCGCCCGCTGTCTCGGCAGCCTCAACTTCGATGCCTTCACCACCGACCACGGCACGGGAAATCACCAAGTTTCTCCGCCTTCTTCCGTGGAGGAACTCGCGCCATTTTTTCCCCAGTTCGAGATCCATTCCTGCCTCGGACAAGGCGGCATGGGCGTGGTGTACAAAGCACGACAGAAGTCGCTCGATCGCTGGGTCGCTCTCAAGCTGCTCTCGCCCGAACGCGCCGCGGATCCCGCCTTCGCCCAGCGCTTTGTCAGCGAAGCCCGCACCCTCGCCGCACTCAGCCATCCGCACATCGTCGGCATCCACGACTTCGGCGAGGCGGGCGGGATGTTCTATCTGCTCATGGAATACGTGGAGGGCGAAAACTTACGTCAAGTCCTCAAGTCGAAACGCCTGACACCAGCGGAAGCGCTCGCCATCGTCGCCCCGGTGTGTGACGCGCTGCAATGCGCCCATGAACTCGGCATCGTCCACCGCGACATCAAGCCGGAAAACCTGCTGATTCACCGCTCCGGCACCGTCAAGATCGCCGACTTCGGCATTGCCCGCATGATGGATCAGGAAAGCATTGCCGGGGAAACATCCGGCCTTCTGCGGTCTGGCACACAAGCATTCACCATGGCCACCGGCACACCCGACTACGCCGCACCGGAGCAACTCGCCATGGCTCTCATCGACCGCCGCGCCGACATCTACTCGCTCGGCGTCGTGCTTTACGAAATGCTCACGGGCGAACGGCCCGGCACTAACAGCGTGACCTCGCCCTCCCGGCGGGCGAAAGTCGATCCCCAAATCGACGAGATCGTGCTGAAGGCCCTCGCGAAAGAACCGGAACGGCGATTCGACAGTGTCGTGGAATTTCGCAGCCGCATCCAACGTGCGCAGTCGGCTCTGGCACGCAAGCACCGCTGGCCGCGCCCCGCATTTCTATGGATTTCCGCCACTTTGGTCATCGCCGCTCTTTCATTGATAGCATGGGCGGGCTGGGAAGGCCTATCGGGCAAGCACCGGAATATTTCTACGCCCTCCTCCGTTCCATTCACAGATCCAGACAAAGGAAAAAGCCTCGCTCAGAGATGGGAGGGAAATTTCAACGCTTTGATGGAAGCCCGCAAACAAGCCCTCATGCAAACACCCAACGGCGGTTCAGTCCCCGAACACCTCGCCGCAGAAGTCGCCCGGCTCGAAGCCCGCGATCAAATGCTGCGCGAACTCATTCTCAGCACCGATACACCGCCCAATCAAATTTTTCCCGAAATGTTCGAATCACCGCCACAAACTTCCGACGATCCTTAAGTAATGAATAAGGACGAGGTCGCCGGATAACCCGCAGGCCACGATCCGAAAGTAAAAATACAGAAAACATTACATCATGAAAACACATCAACGCATTACATTAGTCGCCTCTGTGCTTGCCACGGTCGCTATTCCATCCTTACTGCGTGCTCAGGCATCTGCAGCCGAAGCAAAAGACACACCAGCATCCGAGAGCCAACTCGAACTCAATAACTCAGAACGCGAGGCTTTACGAAAAGTTTACCAAGCCGCCCTCGAGGAGATGCACAACGCCAAGGATGAAATGAGAACCAACCGTAAAAAAGCTGATGATATTCACCCATACATTCGCGCCATGGAGTGGGTTGTGCAAATCGAGACCAGACTAACAAAATTCCAGCCGAGTGACGCCACCAAAGTTGCCGCACTGACGAAACGACTCGATGAAATCATCTTGGATTATGCAAGCGTAGGAGATGTTGCTTTTTATTGTGAGATACTCGCTTCGCAAGGCAAGGGCATTCCTTTTGACAATGGCATCAACATCGTCCTGATGCACAAGGGAAAAACGAAAGAAACCTGGCGCAAATTGGATGATAAGCAAATAAGCCTGCATGACTACCTGAAAGCCTTGGCCAAAGAAGCGGGTCTGGTCGTCCATATCGGGGAAGATGTCGTGTCTCTTCGCCTCCCGGAAGACCTTGCGTTATCCGAGGCGGCACCTGCCAAGCCGAAAGTAGAGCGGATATGCCCGGTATTGGACTTCTATGAAAAGACTTATGGGAAGGAAATTCCCTACGTGGATCCGAAGGAAAGATATTCTGATCCCAGCGAATTTTACGGGGAAGTCGCGTATGCATTGGGCCTTCCCGAAATCGTCTCTGAGGCCTCCGATGCAAAGTTCGGTTCGCCCAAGAAAGACGGCTTTGGAGAATGGGAACTGGATTATGCCGCTCCCTCTGCCGATGCCACCAAACCAGGTTGGGACATCGTCATTGCGTGGCGCACCCCCAAACCTGTGCATAAGAAAAAGGACGCGGTAAGGACTGTAATTAAGCAAAAGGCGCATCTCGACTTTAAGGGAAATGTTACGTTCTCGGAAAGAATACAGTCGATGGAGCAGGGCCAAAAATGAGACTGAGAACTACCCGTTCGGGAGCAAAATGGGTGACGTGAAATTTCACGGCTCATACCGATGGCTCCGGCAAGGTAAATTCGCCTTTGCGGCCTGTAAGTCTCAGACTTGCAGGCCGTATTGCGTTCAGGGAAATGGAAACTCTTATAACAGAAGTTTTACTACCGAATAGGGAGAAATGGTTCGGTTTTCCCAAGGTAGCTGTCACGCGGGCAGCCTTTTTGCAAGACCTCGATCAACAGGTGCGAAAATACATCTTGTCGCCACCAACCCTCCCAAAAAATTTTCCCGAAATGTTTCAATCTCCGCCACAAACTTCCGACGATCCTTAAGTAATGAATGAGGACGAGGTCGCCGGATAACCCGCAGGCCACGATTCGAATCAAATCATTCAGAAACATCATGAAAACACATCAACGCATCACATTAGTCGCCTCCGTGCTTGCCACGGTCGCTATTCCATCCTCACTGCGTGCTCAGGCATCTGCAGCCGAAGGAAAAGACACACCGCCAACCGAGCGCCAACTCGAACTCAATAACGCAGAACGCGAGGCTTTACGGAAGGTTTACCAAGCCGCCGTCGAGGAGATGCACAAGGCCAAGGATTTGTTGAGGGATTACAAACTCAACGGTGGTGATGAAAATGAACTGCGAATGAAATACATGCGCTCCATGCAGTGGGCTGTACAAGTCGAGACCAAACTAAGAAAATTCCAGCCGAGTGACGCCACCAAAGTTGCCGCACTGACGAAACGACTCGATGAAATCATCTTGGATTATGCAAGCGTAGGAAATATTGTTTTTCAATGTGAGATCCTCGCGACACAGCACAAGGGCATTCCTTTTGACAATGGCATCAACATCGTCCTGATGCACACGGGAGAAACGAAAGAAACCTGGCGCAAATTGGATGATAAGCAAATAAGCCTGCATGACTACCTGAAAGCCTTGGCAAAGGAAGCGGGTCTGGTCGTCCACATTGGGGAAGATGTCGTGTCTCTTCGCCTCCCGGAAGACCTTGCGTTGGCAGCGGCGGCGACTGACAAGCCGCAGGTAGATGAGCAAGACGCGGAATTGGCCTTCTATGAAAAGACCTATGGCAAGAAAATTTTCGGTGTGCGTCCATTGAGCCAGTATCCTCATAGCCGCGAATACTACGCGGCGATCTTGGAGCAATTGGGCCTTCGCGATATCATCTTCAAGGCCGCCGATGCAAAGTTCGGCACGGGAGATGAAAACGGCCCAGAAGCGAGGACGCTATCCCATGTCGGCCCCTCGCCAATAGCCCACAAGCCAGGTTGGTACATCATGATGATGTGCCGACCCGCCCAATCGGAGCAAGAGAAAGCGGCCTCGCAAAGGAGGCTATTCATCCGAAAGCTGCACCTCGACTATGAGGGAAACGTTGAGTTCTTGGAAAGTATAGCAGCATGGGAGCAGGCGCCTGCAAAACCGAAAGAAGAGAAGAAAAACGAGGAATTGGACTTCTATGAAAAGACCTATGGCAAGAAAATCTCCCACTTGGTGAATCCGAAGAGCAAGTATGAAAATCCCGACGAATACTACGCGAATATCGCAGATCGATTGGGCCTTCGCGAAATCATCTCCAAGGCCGCCGATGCGAAGTTCGGTTCGCCAGAGGTCAACGGCGGAGAATTGAGGACGCTGGCTAGAGTCCGTCCCTCGGCAAATGCCACCAAGCCAGGCTGGGACATCGTCATGACGTGCTACACCCCCAAGCCGAAGCACGAGAATGTGGACTCGGCAAAGACACTAATGGTTCAACGATTGCATCTCGACTATCAGGGAAACGTCACGTTTTTGGATAGAAGGCCTAAGTGAGATTCCCATGGGATTACTTGAAAATGGAAGGCCAATCACGATTGCTCTAGAAAATCAAAGTCACCGTTGCGGCCTGCAAGTCCCTGACTTGCCGGTCGCTTACGCGTACGGCCTTTTTACAAGACCTCGATCAACTGGTGCGAGAGTACGTCTTTTCGCCGCCAACGCTCCCCATAAAAATTTTCAAAGAATACTCGAATCACCGCCGCAACATCCGACGATCCTTAAGTAACGCGTTTGGACGTAATCGCTGGATCACACGCTGGCCATGATTCGCCCCTAACTCCATTCTATCACTCTAAACTACCACCATGAAACAATTCAACAAAACACACATCATCGCCATCACCATCCTTGTAGCTGCCGGCTCGCTCATCTGGCTGCGTCAACAAAAGCCCGAAGAGAAAAATCACTCCCTTGCCAAGCTGGAAGAGCAAGACCCGATGCGCACTGGCTCTCGCACCCAAGGAACATCCGAAAAAAATGCGCTAAGCTCGCAAAGCAAGCGGCTTGAACAGCGCTTAGACTCGGCACGGAAAACGGGGTGGAAAAAACTCGCGCTGCATCTGCAATCAAACGCAGATGCTATGCCATCAAAAGAAAATATGGAGCTTCTAACAAAGCTGATTTCTGAGATGAGTGAGTCC
>CAMAYN010000146.1 GCA_945862285.1 Akkermansia muciniphila
GCATGAAATCTTTCCTCATCCTTCTCATCTCGCTGCACACCCTCCACGCCGCCAGCTTTGAGGAAGCCGTGCAACTGGCGAAAAACGGCGACACCGATCGCGCCATCGCCACCTACCAAGACCTCCTCAACGAGCAAGGCCCCAGTGCCAGCAGCTACTACAACCTCGGCCTCTGCTACCAACAAAAGTCCGATACCGGACGCGCCGTCCTCGCCTACGAACGCGCCCTCGCCCTCAGCCCCCGCGCGACCGATGTCGCCAACAACCTCAAGCAACTCCGCACCGCCGCCTCTCTCCCCACCGATAGGCCACTCCCCGCAAATCTCCCAAGCGGCATTGCCTGGCTCAGTCGCGGCGAATGGACATTGCTTTTTTACGCCAGCCTCATCCACCTCGTCATCGGAGTCATCATGGCGAGCTTTAGCCGCAAGAAAAAATTCCGCCTCATTGGTATTTTCAATGCAAGCACCTGCCTCATCGTCGCCGGTAGCATCGCTTGGATCATCGATCAGCGAAAAGCTGAAGACCAGTTCGCCATCGTCATCGATAGCGAGCAATCCCTGCTCCTCTCTCCATTCCCCACCGCTGAAAAACTCAGTGCCTGCCCCCCCGGCACATTGATCCGGATCGAGTCAGTAAAAGACGATTACGCCTACGTCACCCGCCCCAACACCACCACCCCCGGCTGGCTTCCTTGCAACGCCATTGAAACAATCCAGAAATAGCCGAATCTATTTGAAAAAATACTCTGGCGAGGACATTCATCGCTCACACGGTTGAGGTTGTGATTGCCGCTTGCCACTCGCGTCTTGTTCGGCATCTTGATTCTGGAATCGTGGCTGATGCCTTGACGAATCCTTGGAAATACACCTGACAATCTGGACGAGTCCCGCTCGATGTTCCGCAAGGCTTTGTTCAGGGAGGAAATGCCCTGCCGGATGTTCCGCAAGGCTCTGTTCAGGGAGGAAATGCTCTGCCGGATGTTCCGCAAGGCTTTGTTCAGGGAGGAAATGCTCTGCCGGATGCTCCGCAAGGCTTTGTTCAGGGAGGAAATGCTCCGGCGCGTGTCGCAAGAACCACATTTACCGTCTTGCCAAACGATGAACGCATGCACCACTACCAGCGCGGGCGCACGTCGATCACGGAATTAAGGATCTGGTTCGTAAAGTCATCTCAACGTATTGGCTGATAGTGGTTGCCATGTCGCGAATTCTTTTGCTTCTTGTGATTGATACGTAATGGGGCTGATTCCATTGGTGCCTCGTCGGGGAAACTCTCCATTGTATCGGGATTAGAGCAATATCGAGCGGATGGCATGGGCTTTTTCTACGCCTGTGAGTTTGGCATCCAGCCCTTGGAATTTGTGGGTGAGGCGATTGTGATCGATACCTAATCGATTCAGCATCGTGGCGTGAAGATCGAAAATACTCACTGGATCGCGGACGATGTTGTAACTGTAATCGTCCGTTTCGCCGACAGTCATCCCTGGCTTAATGCCGCCGCCAGCGAGGAAAATTGTGAAGCAGCGGGGATGATGGTCGCGTCCGTAGTTTTCTTTCGTTAGCGCACCTTGTGAGTAAATCGTTCGCCCAAATTCACCACCCCAGACGATCAGCGTATCATCGAGAAGTCCCCGTTGTTTGAGGTCTTTGATCAATGCCGTGGTTGGCTGATCGGTATCGTGGCATTGTCCTTTGATGGCTTTTGGCAAATTTCCATGCTGATCCCAGCCCATGTGGAAAAGCTGCACAAACCGAACGTCGCGTTCGGCAAGGCGACGCGCTAGCAAACAATTCGCCGCATAACTCCCAGGCCGTTTTACATCGGGACCGTAGGAATCGAGGATCTGTTTTGGTTCTTTTGAGAAATCCGTTAGTTCCGGCACACTGGTTTGCATGCGGAATGCCATTTCATATTGTGCGATGCGAGACTGAATTTCTGGATCGCCTACGTTGCCAAATCGATGCTGATTGAGTGCATTGATGTCATCCAGAGTCTGCCGTCGCGTGGCGGCGGACATGCCATTCGGATTGGATAAATAGAGAACGGGATCGCCCGAATTGCGAAACTTCACCCCTTGATGTTGCGTGGGTAAAAAGCCACTGCCCCAGAGTCGATTGTAGAGTGGTTGATCATCAGGACGACCACTGCCAAAAGAAGTCAGTACAACGAAGGCGGGGAGGTCTTTATTTTCGCTCCCTAAACCATAACTGAGCCATGAGCCCATACTGGGATAACCGGCAATTTGTCGGCCCGTTTGAAAGAACGTAATGGCGGGATCATGATTGATTGCCTCAGTATGCATTGATTTAATAAAACACAGATCATCGGCAATGGTCGATAGGTGTGGCATTAATTCACTAATGGTAGCGCGACTCTGCCCGTGTTCGGCAAACTTGAACAAGCTCGGGGCAACGGGAAAGTTTTTTTGCCCAGATGACATACCCGTGAGGCGCTGGCCTTGGCGAATGGAATCAGGAAGGTCTTTGCCAAAATGTTTCGCCATTTCTGGTTTATAATCAAAGAGATCCATTTGCGATGGCGCACCGGATTGGAATAGGTAAATCACCCGCTTGGCTTTAATGGGCAGGTGGGGAAAACCGGGTAGCGTTGAGGCAATCGGAGCCGCTTGCAAGGACGGTGAAGTGATCAGTGAGTTCAGCGCGGTCATGCCCAACAAGGAACAAGAGCCAGACAAAAAAGATCGCCGATTGATGGCATCTTGGGCGTGGAGAATCAATGGGTTCATGGTAGGTAGGTGGCAGGATTTTTTCAGTCGCGGGTGATCACTTCATCAAGGTTGAGAATGACATTGGCACAAAGGGTGTATGCGGCGAGTTCTATGGGATCTTCTTTCGATACGGCGGATTCGCCGATTTGAATCAGCTTCGCCGCTTCTAGTGGGGCGGCTTTGTAGGTGGCGAGATGGCGCGCGAAGCTGTTTTGTAAAATCGACATTTCTTCGGGGGATGGTGATCTGAGTGTTGCTTGTCGAAAGCCCCAAGCGATTCTCTGATCGGGATTTTTCCCACCCTCGGCGATCATGCGTTGGGCAAAAACACGCGCCGCTTCGACATACGTAATTTCATTCAGTAACGCTAAGGCCTGCAATGGCGTGTTGGTGTTAGAGCGTTTAACAGTGCACATTTCTCGGGATGGGGAATCGAAAATCAACATACTTGGCGGCGCGGCAGTGCGTTTCCAGATCGTGTAAAGGGTACGGCGGTATAGACCTCCATCGACGTTGTGTTTGTAATTGCGCAGATCGCCATAAACGCTGGTTTCATCCCAGATTCGCTCGGGCATGTAAGGTCGTACACTTGGACCGCCGAGCGTAAGATCAAGCAAACCGCTGACGGCTAGTGCTTGATCGCGGATGGACTCGGCGGGAAGGCGAATGCGTGCAGCGCGGGACAATAAGCGATTGTAGGGATCTTTTTCTAACAGCTTTGGTGAGATCGATTTCATTTGCGATGACTGGCGATAGGTGGCACTCATCACCATCAACTTTTGCATGGCCTTCATGTCCCATCCTTTGTTAATAAATTCCAAAGCTAGCCAATCGAGCAATTCCGGGTGCGATGGTGGCTCAGATTGCATGCCGAAATTTTCGCTTGTACCAACAATGCCATTGCCAAAAAAACGTTCCCACTGTCGATTCACCCAAACTCGTGCTGTGAGTGGATTTTTTGGTGAGAAAATCCACTTTGCTAAGGCGAGACGATCCCGTTTCATGCCTGCGGGTAGCGGTGGCAGTGCCGCGGGAGTGGAAGCCGTGACTTCCTCTCCTCTCTCGGTGTACAGACCACGATTCAAAATATAGGCCTTGCGTGGCGTAGGGAGTTCTTTCATTACCATCGTAGTTGGAATTGAGGTATTCCATTCTGCGAGTTGTTTTTGGACGGCTGCGAGCTGCGAACCGATTTCTTTACCTGAATGTTCCGCATGTTCGCGGAAGTATTTCGCGATTTGCGTAGCCTGCTGTTTACTGCGTTTTTTGCGATCCATGGCGAGGATTTTTTGCATCGCTGGAGGGACGGTAGATTTCGCCGCATTACTTTTCTCCCAAGCTGCTTGTTCCGCGCTAATTTTTTTCTCCAATTGCTGCTGACTTTTCGTGAGCAAGGCAATGCGCGATTCTAATTCGACTATGGATTTAATCTGTTCTTTGGATCCCACACGAATGATCGGCGCGATATTTCCGCCATTTCGATTGATGGCGCCTAGCATGTTGCCGGTTTCATCTATGTTATTAAAGAAGGCAAACATCTGATAGAATTCCTTCTGCGAAATAGGGTCATATTTGTGATCGTGACAACGAGCACAGCCGAGAGTCAGACCTAACCAGGTGGAGCCTGTTGTATCAACGCGGTCAATGATATTTTCCACCCTCCACTCTTCTTCGATAAGACCCCCTTCGCCATTCAGTCGATGGTTGCGGTGAAAACCTGTGGCTACGATTTGTGCATTAGTGGGATTCGGCAATAAATCGCCGGCGAGTTGTTCGATGGTAAATTGATCAAAGGGCATGTTGTCATTAAATGCCTTGATCACCCAGTCCCGCCATGGCCACATGCTGCGCGAGCTATCGACTTGAAATCCGTGGCTATCAGCATATCGGGCATAGTCGAGCCAAGTTCGTGCCATTTGTTCCCCGTAAGCGGGGGAAGCAAGCAATCGATCCACGACGGCTTCGTACGCTTTCATGGAAATCGTATTTCCGGAGCCCTGAGAATCACGGCATTTTTTCACGAAATCATCGACCTCTGCGAGCGTGGGAGGTAAACCAGTGAGGTCAAAAGTAACGCGGCGAATCAGCGTTTGCGGATCTGCGAGGGCGGATCGTTGCGCTTGAGCCTTTTCCAGTTCTTTCTGGATGAAAGTATCGATAGCGTTAGTTGAAACAGCCTGATCAGTTGTAAGCTTCGGTATCTGTTGTGGTTTTGGTGCGACAAAGGCCCAGTGTTCTTCGTATTCTGCGCCTTCGGCGATCCAGCGTTTGAGGATGTCTTTTTGGGCGGACGTGAGGACTTTATGCGTTTTGGGAGGAGGCATGATATCGTCTTCATCGTCGCTAAAAACTCTTTCGATCAATGAACTCTCTTCTGGTTTTCCAGGAATAATGGCTTTCGCGCTGATGGCTGCGGCACGAATATCAAGCCGCAAGTCCTCTTCGCGATGTTTGTCGTCAGGACCGTGGCAGTAGTAGCAATTTTCCGATAAAATCGGCCGGATCTCACGATTAAAACTCACTTTTTCCGCCGCGATGATTGGCATCATGAGAAAACAAAGTAGCAAGGAAAGGCGAGCGGGCATAGAATCGGATACTACGGAGTTTGCTTCGAAAAACTTGCGATGGATCGAAAAAAAGGCTTGGGGCGCTACCAGAGAGAAATCCGAGGAAAAGATTTCTGGACTGGGGAACCAGAGGGAAAATGGGAGAAACTTCGATATTTTCTGCCTTTGCTTGATGCTTTGCTTGACGAGTTTCTCACGGCTGCCTAAATCCTGTCCATGTCCGCACCGTTAACTGTATTGCCGAAAGTCGCTCTGGGAGTCGTACCGACTCATATCAAATTTGTAGGTGGTCTTGTGCCTGATGAAGCGGGGAAATTCCCTCGTGAAGCAGATGGACGATTGATTTCTGTGGCGGAAATGGATCGGATTTGCCAGCAGTCGCCCGTGAAGCCGAGCTGCACACAGATTTCCACTTTTCCCGGCGCGGATGAAGCTGAGACGGCAGAAATGATTACGGGGCTGAAGGCGTTGGGCTTGGATGTGCATTTGATTATGATGGTGGGCGGGGCAAACCCGATGAATCCTGCTGACGAGGATGTGGTGGTAGCGCAACTTTTATCATCCATCCGCGCGGCGATTGATCATGGTGCGGCGTCGGTTGCTTCCACGTCCATCGAGGCATGGATGAGCGGCGCGGCGGCGGAAGATTTTGATGCGGCGGTGGCGCAAAATGTGAAGCTGCACATTCGGGCGGCGAAAGAATCGGGATTGCTCGATTCATCGATTGGTGCATGGCACATTGAGTTTTTGCGTCCGGGTGAATTCAGCACATTTACGAATTTGCGCAAAGCGTGGGCGTTTGTGAAGGCGGCGAATCAAGAACTAGGACGGAGCTTTTTCAAGCTGATGGTGGATGCGGCACATTGCGGTGACTCCGGATTATCGATTCCCGAAAATGAAGCGTTGATTGCCGAGATCGCGGCGGCGGGCGACATGGGAATTTTTCATGCGTCGGCAAAAACCACACGCGGTTGCTTGAGTACGGACGATGGCTGGATCGGTGCGACATTAACTGCCGCGGCAAAAACTGGCTGCTTGGAAACGGTGTTTGTGGAATTATTTCACCATGAAGATGTGGCACTCGGTGCCTTGCGAGACTTGGAACCGGGGCATGGGGTAAATACGTTGAATGGCAGAACCTACACCGAGACGGTGATTGACGGCCTTGTGGACGTGGCTCGCCGCCTCAATAATTTACAGGCTCGTGGTTTTTTACCTTGAGGGCAGGATTAGTCCTCATCGGTTGGGAAGTCTGGTGCAGTGAGTGATATTTTCCCACCACTGCCGCCGCTGTAGGGTGCGCAAAATCGTTTACGTGGCGATGTTTGAGGAAAATGGATGACTTTGTATTTGTTTCCCAAAATGAGACGCACGAGGTAGATCATGACGATCAGAGATGCCGCCATGGCGAAATAGAGCATGACCCGCGTTTGGGGTTGTAATGTAACTGCGGCGGCGGAATGTTCGATCTGTTTTTTTTGATTTTGAAGAATCGCCGCATTGTGATCGATGGTCTTGCGTAAAATAGCAAGTTCTTTGGCGAGGGATGACAATGCGGCATCGAGTCGTTGCATACTAGTATTTTGGTTTCGGGCGTTCGCTTCGATTTTCGTGATGATTTCTCGCATTTTTGTGGCGGGCAATTCTGCCAGAGGAAGGCTTGCCCCACCGATGTGAATCTTGGGAAAGTCGGGCTGCTCGGGGCAGTGGAGAATGACGCTGAATAAGTCATGCGTGGGCCAGTTTTCCGCAATTCTTTTCATCACCACTTCGCTGGGAAATGCTGCGGCTGATTCCACGGGCATGATCATAATCAGCGTTTCGGCATTGCTCTGGTTGCGAATGTTCCGCAGTCGATCTTCCAATGCAAGTTTGTCTCTCGGAATGAGTAACCCTGCGGCATCACTGACACCGAAGGACGGGCGCGGCGGTAATTTCTGAAACTGTGCTGCGCCTGGAGCCTTGTCGCCGAAGAGTGGGACGGCCAAGAGAAAATACAGGAAAAAGGAGAAGCGATGGATCATTTTCATCTCAAGTGCGGCGGGGGATTTTTTTTGAGCAATCGACGAAACTCGCTTGGAGAATGTCGGAGAGTTTATGGATGAAACATTTCAGCGCGTTGGATCGGCCCGCATTTTGCCACTCGTTTTTCAGCGAAAACAAAAGAGCATCCCATTGGTCGGCGGAAATAAATGGCTCAATCAAATATCCACCGATCACGGCGATGCGGCGATTGTCCGGATCCTGCACGAGAAGGATAGACCACATTCGGTCTTCGGCTTGCTCCCCGGAGCGTAACGGCGCAACGTTGAAATACCAAAAGGCAAACACCTTGATATCGTAGCGAGGCGGTAGCTCGGTGCGCAACAAGGTGAGGCGAATTTGGGGGAATTTTTTTTCAAATAGAGAGATCGCGCGAATAAATGATTTTTTTTCGCTCGTGGTGAAGAGATTCTGTGGATCAACAATCGATTCCATGGGCGGAGCCGCTAGCCCGAAGAGCGAAACGGAATTTTCACCAGTGAAGCCGCAATCGGTACATTTTGCGACAGCATGACTCTGTGTTGCGCCGCATGACGGGCAAAGAAGTTCTCCACCCATGAAAGAAGAGGCGGAGTAAGATCTACTTTTTTGTAACGAATCTTTGCTCAATCGGCACAAAGTTTGCCATTAGCGAATGCTATTTGTCGAGCCGTATTGCTACGGAATTTCCGTGAGCATCAAGGCCTTCGATGCGGGCGAATTCGGTAACGGCAGGGAGCGATTTTTTCACGGCGGCAGAATTCAGTTTTACGATGCTGGTGCGGCGCTGGAATTGATCCGCACGCAGACCAGAAAAAGATCGACCGGCACCGCCTGTGGGTAAGGTGTGGCTGGGTCCAGCAAGGAAATCGCCCACCGCGACGGGTGAAAGATTGCCGAGGTAAATGGCTCCCGCCGTGTGGATTTTTTCGCAGACTTCTGCTTCGTTTTCGCAAATGAGGGAGACGTGCTCGGGGGCGTAGTCATTGCATAGTTCAATGGCTTGCTTAAGATTTTTCACGTGGACGAGGAAAGTACCTTTTTCGAGCACCTCAGAGATAATGGTCGAACGTTCGAGCCTCTGGAGTTGGCTTTCCATTTCTGCCTGCACTTTTTGGATTAATGGGAGCGAGGGGGAAAGGAAACCGACTTGACTATCGCCTCCGTGTTCTGCCTGCGCGAGCATATCGGCGGCAATGTAGCGAGGATCGCCAGTGGCATCAGCGATGATGAGAACTTCACTGGGGCCGGGTAGGAGGTCGATGGAAACCGCGCCGACGAGTTGTCGCTTGGCCTCGACGACAAAGCGATTTCCTGGGCCGAAGATGCGATCCACGGGTTTGACGGATGCAGTGCCGAGAGCCATGGCGGCGATGGCTTGCGCGCCTCCGACTTTGAGGATTTCTGTGACGCCCGCGGCGGCTAAGGCAGTGAGGAGTGCAGGGTTTACAGAACCATCGGCACCGCAAGGAGTGGCAGCGAGGACTTGTGGGACTCGTGCAGCTTGAGCAAATCCGGCTGTCATCAGCGCGGTTGATACCAGCGGAGCCTTGCCGCCGGGGACGTACACGCCGACGCGTTCAAAGGGCGTGAATCGTTCCCCCACGGTGGCACCTTGGGCATTTTTAAATGACCAATTTTTCCTCATGCTACGG
>CAMAYN010000147.1 GCA_945862285.1 Akkermansia muciniphila
GGCAGCGAATCCCGCACCGTCACCCGCAGTTACGATGCCAACATCCGCCTGCAAAGCGTCGCCACCACCGCCGTCCCCCACAGCCTGAACTATACCTACCAAGCCACCACGGGCAGACTCCACACCATCAACAACGATGGCCCACCACCGCTCGCCACCTACGGCTATGAAAACGGCCTCGTCAAAACCATCGCCCTAGAAAACGGCCTCACCACCACCACCCTTCGCGATGCCGCCCAGCGCGTGATTAGCCACAGCACCGCCGCAGGTAGCACAGTAAAAAGCAGCGTCGCCCACGGCTACGATACCGCAGGTCGCCGCACCTACGCCAGTTTCGAAGACGCCCTCGGTCAAGCCTACGACTACGACAACGCCGGACAGGTGAAAAACGTCATCGTCAACACCGCAAACCCCGCCACCGTCAACCCCACGGCAAGCCCCACCCACGCCTATAATTACGACCCCGCAGGAAATCGCACTTCCGTGCTTGACGCAGGCGTCACTACCAACTACACAACCAACACCGTGAACGCATACACCAACATCAGTGGCGGAGGCATCCTGCCTCCCAGCCAAAATCCCACCTACGACCCGAACGGCAACATGCTCACCGGCCCCGTAGGTACTGATGCTGCAACCCTTACCTACGACAAAGAAAACCGCCTACGCACACTAACGCAAAACGGCACCACAACAGGTTACACCTACGATGCCCTAAGCCGCTGCATCGAGAGCTTTAACAACACCAGCCCCACCGACAACCGCGAGCGTTACACTTGGAGCGGCTGGACACTGCTTAACCGCGAACTCTTCGCCGGCACAACGCCCACAAGCAGCTTCCGCTACACCTGGGGCCTCGACCTCAGCGAAAGCCTCGAAGGCGCAGGCGGAGTCGGCGGCCTACTCGCCATCGAGCGCATCGTCGGCAGCAACACCGGCATCCGCTTCCCACACTACGACGCGATCGGCAACATCATCGCCCTGTCTGACAGCACGGGCAACGTCAGTGCCCGCTACCGCTACGATGCCTTCGGCAAAGTCCTAAGTGCCACCGACCTCGACAACAGCAACTGGGTCACCCACAACATCCACGGTTTCAGCACCAAACCCACTCTAGGCATCCTCAACCTCCTCTACTACGGCTACCGATTCTACACCCCCTCCACAGGCCGCTGGATCAACCGCGATCCGATTGAAGAAAGGGGTGGACCGAATTTGTATGGGTTTGTGGGTAATATGGGATTGAATTCGATTGATAGATTGGGTCGTCAGTCTTTTGATTACATTCCAAAAATTCCAAAACCACCTGGTTATATTCCTCTCCCTACGCCCCCGAAAAATATTCCAAATCCTGTCGCTCCTATTGTCATCCTACCAAATACATGGAAGATAGAGGAGGGTAAAAAAATAAGACTAAAGCTAATATGGGACGATGTGCATGACTTCGCTTACCCATGCTGCTGCCATTATGTTCCAGCCGGTCGGTATTTTAATTTCCTCGAGGGATTATATGTACAATATTTAGGTGGTTCTAGAGGTTATTATGGGAAGGCTGTTGATTTATACTTAAAAAGGCCTCCATCAGGAAATTGTTCAGATGGCCCCAAAATCATTGAAGCGCAATATGATGTTTTTGAAGATAATTCAGCGTCGATTACATTTCATAATTCAATGCAGATTTTTGAAACGAATCCAGGAAATGGTAGTTTTGAATTTTGTAAACACGAAAGTGCGTTTTACATGTTTGATGGTGTAGGAGTTCCAGGTTTAATTGCACCTATTCCAACAGATGGATTTGAGGATTTGCCTGAGCCTCCGGTTTTTTCTGATGGAGATAATTTTGGTGAAGGTTGGGATGAAAAATAAGGCATAATATAAATCACATGAGATTACTAATTATATTTTCTTTGTTAATAACACAAACAACTTCGCAGGCTGAGGAATTGATAGAGACACCCCCAATTGCAATACAAGCGAAGCTATCAGAATTGAATGAAAATTATAGGATTTCGTTTCCTCAAGACCTGTCTAAGAGGACTCCTCAAATGAATGCTATACATAACTGGATTACAAAATATTCTACTTTCGCAACGCGACTAGATAAGGATATATCTGTTAAGTATTTCTTGTTTGTAAATGACAAGCAAGATAAATCAATTATGTTAGATGACATCTATGCACAGGATAATATAATTAGCGTTAAAATATCAATAAACTCGAAGGCTAGCACAAAGAATTTATACATGGATACAGCAAGATTGTTTTATATATTAAATTCAATTAAAAATCATATACTGTTAGATAAACCAATTGATTTAAAGCAATTTGATCACCATTTTTATAAGGCATGTAGATCATATGAAGCTGCGATAGTAGATTTTGATGATAAAAATAAGGTCTCTGAAGTAATAAATCTAGATAAAAGTCTATCAGTGGAAAATCGCTATGGTAATCGTTTACTATCTGATGATGAAACTTGGATGAAAAATCATAAATTAGAATATGAATATTTGCGAGAAAATTTACTAATGAGTCCGTAATGCAAATTCCCGCAGAAATAGTAGTGATTCTTGTTGCTTCAAGGAAACTGCCTTATCTCAGGGGGCAGTGAAAGCGAAGGATAAACTTCTTTGGGGTCAGCAACTTTGTTTTTCTAACAGTTTTTTGAGTTGCATTTGTTGTTCATATGAGTTATTCTTTGTGTGTGGTCGGTAGCTATTTTTAAGCTCGGTATTGATGTGAATGAGGAGTTTTCTGGCTACGGCGTAAGCGCCGTAAGCGTCCTATGAAGCGCCTCTAGTCATAAACGTCGTAGCTGCTAACCTACGACGCTTATGACTACGACGAACCATTCCGACGGAGCCGAGAGCCCGGCAGCAGAACCAAGCCAATTGCTCAAGACCGATGTCCTTGGTCGCACACGCATGTCCCAGGCGCAGCGCGAAGCCATTCTCGATGCCTTTGAAGCCAGCGCCATGAAACCAGGGGTGGCTTGCGTCATGCGTGAATCATGCCACGCCATCTACGACGATCCTTTTGTTCGCCCATTTCCACAACCCGCGATGGGGTTGTTTGTTTTATGGGGTGGATGCTGTCCCAGGGCGGGAGCGATGCGCTCCAACCCTGGGCTTTGCTGCGTAATCCCTTTGGGATAGAAGAATGGATTTTTTCGCCAATTTATTTCCACAGAAGTTTCATTTTCCACAGAAGGAAAGCAAGGGTACAATGTCTTTGCCCCTTCGTTTTCTCTGTTACCTTCTGTGAAACTTTTTGCATGATCTTTGCCTTCATTCGGCGATTTCTTATGTCGATCCTTTTGTTCGCCCATTTCCACAACCCGCGTTGGCGTTGTTTGTTTTATGGGGTGGATGGCATCTCAGGGTAGGAGCGACGCGCACCAACCCTGGGCTTTGCTGTGTAATCCCGTTGGGATCGTAGAATGGTAAGCGTCCGATGAAACGTGGCTGTTTCTATGAAATCTTTTTTTTGAAGATTTTTTTGACCACAATCGAAGCGAAGCGGAGATAGTCTGCCTGACTCTTTACAATATGCAGACAAAATACACGAAAGTTGAAGAGAAGGGGGGGCTTGGAATGAGGAATGAATGGTTTTTTAAGAAATCAATGGAGCATTGAATACTCCTCAAATTTCACGCTTTGTCTGCATCGTTTACAAATGCGGCTTTAAGATTTCGCATACTCGTAGCGGCAATGACATCCGCCCCCATGGCTAAATCAAAGACTTCTACGGAAACCCAGCCTTGGTAGTTGCCTTTCAACAACTCTGCTGCGATGGGTGAGAAGTCCACTTCGCCCATTCCAGGGCCTAGTAAATTCGGATCATTGGCGTGAAAGTGTGCCGTCCATGGCAAGGAATCGCGAACAATTTCAGGAATAGGCCGAATATCTGCCGCCATGGCTTTTACATCAAGGTGGAGACGAACATTTGGAGAATTGATTGCTTGTAGAAGGCGAATCGTCTCGTCGGCTGTATTGAGATAGTTCGTTTCGATTGGCCCCAGAAATTCGAGGGCAACCGTGACTCCGCCGCGTTGCAGGTAAGGAGAAAGTCGTTGGTAAAAATCGATAACACGCTTTTCGCAATCATTACGATCCCACGAAGGATCAATGGATCGCTGCTGAGGACTTCCCCAGACGAGAATGCTACCGCCCATACCGGCACAGACATCGACAAGCTGTTTGGCATAGTCGAAAGTACGTTGCGCCACCAATGGATCAGGATCGGTAAGATGGTAGCCGGATGTTTTCGCGAGTAGCCAATGCAGCCCCACAGGTTGAAGACCAAAGGAGCGAATCACGTCGCCGATTTTTTTGGCATCGGCCTCATTGATGCATGTGATATCGCCGAGAGTAAATGGCGCTACTTCCAGACCTGTGTAGCCGTGTCTCGCTGCTGCTTCGCATGTGGCCGTAAAATCACCATTCCAGAATGTTTCGTTGCAAATGGCAAAGTTCATTGGGCAAGGGAGAAAGGCTTGAAAATCCCTTTCTTTATTTTGTAGCAGGCTTGAAAGTGATGGGATCCACCAGTGTGGCGGGATCCATTTTTTCACCTGGAAGATCTTTTTCGTGGGCTTTCAGCTCTTCTGCGGTAACGGGTGCAGAAGGATTGGAACGAGCAGCTGCGGTATCGAGAGCAGCTTGAGCTTGCTCTGTCGTAACCACATCACCAGTGGCGTTGCCGAAGCTATTGCGCACAAAAGTCATTAGGAATGCTAAATCTTGTGCGGTCATCCCGCCACCTTGCGCAGGCATCACGCCGGCTCCGTAAACTTTGCCAGTGCTCGTTGGGCCTTGCAGACCATTGAGAATGACTTGGGAAAAGCGTTGTGATGGCCCATTCACCCAAGCGGAACCTGCCAGAGAAGGATAGTTTGCTCCGTCTCCTTTGCCATCGGACATGTGGCACCCATTGCATTTGGCACTGTAGAGCGACTGACCTTTTTTGATGTAAGCCGCAAGAATCGGCTTGGGTGGCAGTGCGGAATCATCTTTCACTCCGGGCGCTTTACCACGAACATAATCCGGACGAACGGTTTGCTTGTATCCAAACAAAGTTCCTTGCGCTTTGCCAATGACTCCACCTGCGACGATCATGATGAAAGAGCAAAGCACGAAAACCGCAATCGAGAGAGATTCGCGCGTATAGCCTTGATGAGTATTTTCGCGGGCAGCTGCATTGGTAGGCGTAACAGAATGCGCCTGAGTCACATTGATGTTTTCATCAAGGTCAGGGCGAATGGTAGGAAGTTTGGATGAGTCAGACATGGCAGAATCTATCAATCAAATCAAAAATTTCAATATCACTTTGTGGCAGACTTAGGTGCGTAGTTTAGCGATGCAGGAACAGCATCATCTTTTTTCATAGACATCAAGTAGCCCACCAATGCAACGGCCTCGCCTTTCGGGTTGCCAGAATCATCGAACAAGAACGCACTGGACGGACAGGTGGAAGCGCGATTTTCCACTTTCGCACGAGGATTTTTGAGGTGCTCCATGAGCAACGATTCAGGGCGAACGGTTTCATTCATCTTGGCAGTGAGATCAACCGCTTTGCGACGCATGCGAGTACCCACATTCGAGAGGTCTGGCCCGATGCGCATGACCCCGATTTGCGCAAAGCTCTCACCTAGGTAGTCAAGAGCAATGGTCTCGCGACGGGTATCGCCACGATCTGGATCTTGTTTGAAGCCCGCCCAGCCGTCGCGATGGATGTCATTACCGGCGTAGGTGGGGCGAACGAGTTGGGAATGGCAGACGTAGCAACCATTTTGCGCGTAAACCTTTGCCCCAGTTTCAATGGCTCCCGCGCGTTTTGGGAAATAAATACCGGTTTTTTCATCGAGCGCTTCTTCGTAGGCAACAGGCTTGAGTTCGCGTGTTTTGTAATACGGCACGACGATGGCGAGTAACCATGCGCTACTGAAGGTGGCGATCATTCCAAAGAGAAAAGTGCGAATGTTCATAGACTAAGAAAAGGTGAGCAAGGTTTAGTGAACGATGACCGTTCCGGGGCCGGCGTTATCGATGTCGCCCACGGGCCCGTGTGGACTATCGTGGTGACCATGGGGCAATAAGGTAGGATGATTGGAACGTCGGCCAAGACGTGCCCACATGAAGAGGAGGTGAACGAAAAAGAATAGATTGGAAATCAAAACGAAGCACCAAGCGACGAGAGTGGCGATTTGGTAGGGATAAGCACGAGTCGCGCTCCATTCAAACATAAAGGACTCTTGGCCTTGACCGTGAAGCAGTCCACCTAACACGGCGAGCAGGGCAATGGTGACAACGCCATACATGGAAAGCAGGAAGTGCCAGTTGATCATGCGACTGGAAAGCCACTCGCGGCGAGTTAGTCGTGGCACGATGAAATAAATGGCACCAAACATCACAAAACTGAAACAGCCGTAAATGGAGAGAATGTCCATGCCGTATTGAGAAAAGCTGAACTGACTTAGGGGCAGTGTGCTTTCAGGAATATTAATCAGCGTGCCGCAGAGACCAAGCACGAACATGCAGACGATGCCCGCTGAGGCGAAGCGCAGGCTGGGACTGGCACTAAAACGGGCGGGATCAGATACCATTGTGCGCAATGTACTAATTGCGATGGCAATTAAAGGAACACCAACCAACACGGCAGCAGCTGCGCCGACATAGGGAAGGAAATAAGGAATCGGTGCGCCGGTGAGCTTTTGGAATCCTGTCCACGGACCGAGAAAGGCAAGAGCCCAGAAGCCAACGGCAGAAAGCGAATAACTATGCACTGGTTTGCCAGTCACTTTTGGTGCAAGATAATAGGCGGCAGCAGCGGCGGTAGGGACGAAAAATAAATAAATCATCGCCGAGCGGAACCATGAAGCGACGGCAGCGGAGAATAGCGCATTGTCACCCATGAAGAAAATCACAAACCAAGCTGTTCCCATAATCCATGGTAGCCAGATCAGCGAGCCGATGGCAAACCATTGAGTCACATAGACAGGACCTGTTGCGCGAATGCGGAATTGAATCATCGTCCAGATGGCAATCAAGCCGTAAGCTGCCAAGAGTGCGGGCCAAACCAATTTAGGCATTTCCATCCACGGTACACCCGTGCCGTATCCAAGATGAATGGCTGTTACGCCAATGAAAATGAGCAAATTCCACGCATGTCCTGCTGCTAGTACCAAGCCTGAGCTGGTGGATTCTAGGCGAGTCAAGCGGGCAACGAGCCAAATCAACACGCCAAACGCCGCTTGGCATCCCCAGCCGTAAACGAGTGTTGTGATGTGTGCTGCATAGACACGACCAATTGTGAACGGTGCCGCGCCATCAAGAAACTCGGGCGAAACCATCTTCGTCATGGCGATGATGCCCAATAAAATGGAAACAGCCAACCAAGCTGCGGCGCTGGTGAAGAAAAACATCACGGGATGGCGCAGCGAGCGATCGATGGCACTGCGCACTAGGGCGTCATTTTGCGCGGGTGTGGTCATTGGATATATTGTTGCTTAGAGAAGGGTGAAAATCGATGAAAGGGAAGATTATTTCGGAGCTTTGAGGTCAGAGGCTTGAAGAGTTGGCAGTCCAACCTCACCACGGAATGCTTTGACTTGATCTGGCGTCACGGCGGATGCCTTGTTGCCCCATGAATTTCGAGCGTAGGTCAAAACAGCGGCGATTTGGTCGTCAGAAAGTTGGGGTAATGCTCCCATCGGTGCGGGCATGTTGTATTCTTTGCCAGCAACTGTGATCGGGCCACCAAGTCCACGAAGGACGATGCGGATCGGATTTGATACCGGACCTGTAACCCATTCGGAGCCAGCGAGTGGCGGGGCGATCGGGCCACCTTCGCCGTTCATCCCGTGGCATGCCATGCATAGTGCAAACGATGCTTGGCCAGCAGCCATAACCGCAGGATCAATGGGGGCGTTGGCATCGCCCTCGGCAACTTCTACGGGTGCGGCATTCTTGGCCGTCTCTTCCATTTTTTTCTGTGTCTCGGAACCAGGCACAAGTTGTTCTGGTTTTTCTACGGCAGTGGGTTTTGCGGCGACCAATTGCTTAGCAACGTGCGCGAAGACATCATGAGGAGGAACTTGCACAGTTTTCCCAGCCTCGACTTCTTTGTAAGAGAAATTTGCTGCCTGTGCGGCATCGACCTTGGATTTAGTTTCGTAACGAGGAGTCGCGGCGGCATCTTCGGTAGCGTAAGGTTTGCTTTTTCCATTGATCAAGGCAATGATCCCAAAGGCCACAGCAAAAACAGAAAACATTCCAATACCCCATATAAAGGCGCGGAAGCGAAGAATCGGATTATCTTTAGATTGGTCCATGAATCAGGTAGAGGTTAGTTCGATTAGTTCGAGAGATTAGCGGATTCGAGAATGCGTGGGTCGCGATGAGGATACAGGGCATGCTGACCAAGAGCGCGGAGGTAGAAAAATACAAAGCCCGCTCCAATGGTGACGAATGCTAACACATCGCCCATCCAAGCGCCAGCAATGGAAGTGGTTACTTTGCCGAATTGTTCTGCTCCATTGAAACCGCCTTCGATGGCGATATTTCCAAGCGAGAATCCACGCTCAGGAATGACGGCGATGTAAATGTCTAGGATGTGAACGAGCAACATGTAGACGGCGACTCCGCTGAGGAGAAGCGGTTTCTTTTTCAGCCATTGTTGCAGCAGCACAACGAAGGGAATCACGAAGTGACAGATGACAAGGGCGATGCTGCCGACATTCCAAAATCCCGTGTTTCGCTTTATGAAATAAATCGTCTCCTCGGTGATGTTGGCATACCAAATGAGGAAGAACTGGGAGAAAGTAACGTAAGCCCAGAAAACCGTGAACGCGAACAAGAGTTTTCCTTTGATGTGAAAATGCTCAACCGAAACAACGTTTTTCAGATATCCAGCACGCTGCAGCAAGGTCACGGTGATGATGAGAACGGCCATGGAGTTGATAGCACA
>CAMAYN010000148.1 GCA_945862285.1 Akkermansia muciniphila
GCCAGTTTGAATGCGTGGAGGTCTCCCATAAGGAACTGACAAAATTACTATTCCTGCGTGACCAAAGCCTTGCAGATGCGACGAAATTACGAAAGGAACTCCAAGAAATGGTCGCCACAGATCAAGCGCAAGTGGTTGATACAATGATGATTATTGCGAGGAGTGGACAGAAGGCGAAGACAGAATCGATTTTGGAATTAATTTATCCTACCGCATATGAGCCGCCCATTGCTCCACCAAATGAAAGCGACAAGGATGCTCCTGAAAATTCGGTACCCTTCAGTCCTGCCACAGCAGTAGAATTTGAGACGCGCAATCTTGGATTCAATGTTGAAGTCGAGCCAAGTATCAGTGATAATAATCAGATGATCGAAACAGTAATCGCTTGGGAAATCGTTGATCACCACAATGATAAGATTTGGCAAAATTATAAGGATGAAAGAGGTAACGAAGTAGAAATTAAAATGCCGCTTTTTTACGTGAATCGAATCAATACCTCCATTATTGCTAGAACGGGAGCATACTCCTTGGTAGGCATCGTTAACCCAAAAAACGCTGAAGGTAAACGCGACACCTCTCGTTCGTGGCTGGTTTTTTTAAAATGTGAAGTCCAAATCGTGCGGTAATTTTGAAAGATCAAGTAACGCTACATCCCATGAAAAATCCTGCCATTCTTGCCTTAACATTATCCATTCCCCTCTCCCTGCATGCTGACATCCTTGCTGTGCCCCATCCGCAATGTACGTTTGATGCGAAGCACACAGTGATCTGGACGCCTTTATTTCAGGCGGCATGGGATGAACTTACGGCAGCGCATCAAGCGAACGAAAAGCCGAAAACAGAACCACCTAACCAAGTGATCGAATGGCTCGATGGCTTCACTTGGAAAAAAGATGACGTTTTACCAAAAGGAGCTTGGTCTGTCGTCGCAGGGCCTAGTTCGCCTGAGCTCTACGAAAAAGCGAATCAGGAAGCTGGTAAACTCGGTATCGTGAATCCCTTCCAATTCAACCCATCTTCGGTAGAAGGCGGATATGCAGCTCTAGCCTCCATGTTGCATAAAGTATCCTTTTCTGATCCTTTTTCGCCATCGAAAGATGTACCACTCACTTTCAAGACGAAAGATAAAAAGGAAGACGTTCGATTTTTTGGCACGCCAAATGGCGAGAGATTTAAAAATGTGAAAGTCATTCATTACAATCCGCGAGCAGGTAGTTTTGCGCTCGAAGCGAAATGCAAAGGTGGCAATGATCGTGTCATCTTTTACCTACCTGCAAAAAGCGGCACATTTGCCGACGCGTGCAAGAATGTGCTTCTATGGAAAAATCGCAAGGACTTTCAGCAAGAGGATGGCAGCCTGCTCGATGTCTCTCTTCAAAATCACGAAGAAGTCCGCATACCTTATCTATCAGTTCATTGTTCGGCTGATTTCTCTCCCCTGTTGCAAGGAATGCGCAAGTATGAAAATGAGCGAGCACCATTTTTCATCAGCAAAGCAAATCAGAAGCTCTTTTTTCAGTTAGACGAAAAAGGAGCAAGAGTAGAAGCTACAGTAGAAATCGCAGAAGATCCATTTGGCGATAGAGAAGAAACATACCCAAGACTTTTTCATTTTAATCGCCCCTTCTACACTTTCCTTTGGCGAGATCAGGCGGAGTGGCCTTACTTAGCACTTTGGCTAGGAGATACTTCAGCGATGCAAGTTTTTCCCAAATGACAAGCCGCACTTCTAATGGTCTCATCCATGTGCAACACGCCCAACTTGTGAAAATTTTCTATCCTATTTTTCTAATCTTCTCCCTGCTGTGTCACGCGGCAGAACCCATGGAGAGTGGTCAAAATCAACCCGTCGTAACTCCGCCTGTAGCCATTACCGGCAGTGAAAAGCTCGTGCCCACAACGATGAGCGAAAGCCAGCAGTTTCGCATCGCCGGTTCAGAAACTGCGGTGCGAGCGGCCTTGAGCTTCATCGCCGAACAAACGAAACGCGAAATGCAGCAAATATTACAGGAAAAGGATGGATGGAAAGTTCCCATTTCTGTGATTCTGATCGGCAAACCAGGTGATCCGATTAAACCACAATCGATTGTTTTTGATTTTACTTACGATGACAGCAAAGGCTTCGATTTACTGATCTACATCCACCTTGCTCAGGGCTTATACGAAGAAAAGTTCCGCTCGGCCATCATCAAAGCTCTGCTTCATGAAAGATACTTGCGAGGCAAAAAAACCGCAGGCTTCAAGGATGAACTGCTCATACGCCCTTGGCTCACTGAGGGCATCGCGGAAGCGATCGATTGGAAGTCCGGCAAACGCGACCGCAGACTCTATCAATTGCTTTTCCAAGCAAACGAACTCTACTCCTTTGATGAGTTATTGAGCACATCACAAAGCAAATTTGATTCGTTAGATGGCGCTATGACATCAGCCTTTCAGGCATCCGCCGGATCACTTGTCATGGCTCTGATCGAGCAACCAGAAGGAAATGTCGCATTTTCCCAATTTATCTCGGAAGCTGCGGGCTTCCATGGTGAGATATCTGTGTTGCTTACCAAGCATTTCCCTAAACTCAATTTATCGAACAAAAGCCTAGAGAAATGGTGGAGCCTAAAAATGGCCAATCTTGGACGAAGTTCCTTAGGGGAAGTTTTGAGTGTTGCGGAATCGGAAAGTGCCTTAGTCGATGCCCTCCACTTAAACTTCCCTCACGAGGAAGGGAAAAACCAAATCCGCAAAATCGATGATTGGGAAAATTTCCTTACTTTGGATGATGAGCTACGCGTCGCGGGAACTCGACACGCCCAACAAAAAATCGTGCGCTTGAGCTATCGTTGTTTTCCATCCTATCGGCAAATTCTCCAAGAATATCAATCGATACTCAATGCCTTGGTGACAAAAAAATCCACCAAAGACATCACAGCCAAACTCGCTGATCTGGCAAAGCAGCGCGAAGTCATGCAGCAAAAATTTCAACGAGCGAGCGATTTTCTCGACTGGTATGAAATCACGCGCGCCCGGCAAACGACGGGCGCCTTTGATCAATATCTCAAAACGAAAGAACGAATCAACCAAGGAGTCCAGCGCAAGTCAGATCACATATCGACATACCTCGACAAAGCACAGCAGCTCTACGATCGAAAGCTGCCGAACTCGAAAAAGTAAATCCGCCTTCCGATTAAACGGAAGCCGATTCCCGATCAAACGGACGCCGAATAATTCTTCAGATAGGTGACGCACTCGGTGATGTCGGGCACATTTTTCTCCCAATTGTTTTCGTATTCAATCGTGACGTTCCCTTTAAATCCATGCTTACGCACTTCATCGAGAATGCCTTTGAGATCGATGATGCCCTTGCCAAAAATGGTATCCGGTGTCTTTTCGGTAATGCTCGTGCGATCTTTCAAGTGAAATGCATGAACACGCGGCGCAATTTTTTTGATCACATCAAGCGGATTGAGACCCGATGAAGCCCAGTGTCCAATGTCGGCACAGAAGCCAATGCGCTCATCTCGGGTTTCAATCGCCTTAGAAATCGTATCGGGATTCCACAAAGCCGTTGGCTTCGGATGGTTATGGAAGCAGACCTTGATGTCGTATTCCTTCACTAATTTTTCGATCGTATCGATAGAGCCAAGCGACTCGGTGGTAAGCCCATAAAGCCCAAGCGATTTTGCAAATTCAAAAATTTTCCGCGCTTCCGCCTCATCAGCAGCAATCGGTAAAACGCCGTGATTGACGAAGGCAATTTTATGTTTTGCCGCATGCTCGACCATGGCAGCAAAGGCTTCTTGTGGCATACCAGCACCCACTTTTACGCCTTTTAAATCGCTACTGAGCACTTGCCCTTGATAAATTTCCACCCCACTGGCGCCAGCCTGTGCCGCCTTTTCGATCGCCTCAAAGGCACTAAAGCGGTTAAATGACCAGCATTGCACAGAAATCGTAAATCCTGCCTTCGTTAAAAGGGAGGAATCCAGGGCTTTACTGAATCCAGAAAAAGTACTACCCGCCATGGCAGCAGGAATGATCTTCAATACGTCGCGTCGTTTCATAGAGGTATAACTTTTACGCACTCCGATTCTATCATCTATCAATTGATTCCTTACTCCCCTAATTTTTCAAACGCTAACCCAAACTTCGCCAAATATTTCCGCAATCGATCTGAGTCATTCGCCTTACCCTTCTTCTCACGCGACTTCGCAAACAACTCCCGTCCTGCATCGGCCAGACTTTTACTCCGTCGGCACACCATCACCACATACTGCAACTGCACCCGATCAAAGGGATCCATCTCCTCCATTTCCTTCAGCCACACATCGCCCTCTCCTACCCCATCCTTCTCAGGTCGATGCCAGGCTTCTCGCAAACGCTCCATCTCTTCCGTCACCTCCTCCACGCCGATTCGCCCACGCGGAGCTAAAGTCGCCATCCGCGTGATCGCCGCATTCAAATCCCGAAAATTCCCCAACCACGGCGTATCTACCGCTTGTGCAAACTTCTCAAACTTCTCACGCGCCTCCTTGTTAAATGTCACCTGCTGGCCACTCTTCTCCCGATACCGCAACAATTCATAATCCATATTCGGCACAATGTCCTCACGCCGATCCGCCAACGACGGTAAACAAAACGACCACAAATGAATCCGCGCTAGTAAATCCTCCCGAAATCGCCCCGCCACCACATCGCTACGCAAATCCCGATTCGTCCCCGCGATCAATTGAAAATCGCTCTTCACCATGCGATCCGACCCCACTGGCAAAAATGTTTTATCCTCCAGCGCCCGCAGCAACATCGCCTGCTCATCCAATCCCAGCTCCCCAATCTCATCCAAAAACAACAAGCCCCCATGCGCCTCGCGCAACAAGCCAGGCCGATCTTTTTGCGCCCCGGTAAAACTCCCCTTCACATGACCAAACAAGGTCGATGCCGCCAAATCCCCACGCAACGTTGCACAATTCACATCCACAAACGCCCCACGCAAGCCACCCCGTTGCTGCCGCAACTCATAAATCCGCTTTGCCAACTGCGACTTCCCCGCCCCCGTCGGCCCCGTCAGCAACATCGGCTCCTTCGAGCGCAACGCCACCTGCTCAATCCGTTCGATCATCCGATTAAACGCCGCATTCTGCGTTTTAATCCCACTCTTCAGAAAATCCGCATCCTCCAATCGCTCCTCCTCAAAGCGCGTATTCAACTTATCATACTTGGATAAATCCAAATCAATCACATCATAGCGCGGCGTCGCATCCCTCCCCATCGGTGGCGATGTCTGAACCAACTTCGCCGGAAAAAATCCCGCCTCCGTCAGCAAAAACAAACAAATCTGCGCCACGTGCGTCCCCGTCGTAATATGCACAAAATACTCCTCATTCTCCACATCAAACGCATACCCCTTCGCCCAATCATACAAGGCCCCATAGACCTTCTCAAAATCCCACGCATCCCCGCCAAAATCCACCAAACACTCCCGCACCTCGGTAGTCGGCGAAATCTGCCGCAAATCTTTCTGCACCAAACTCACCAAACGCCGATGTGCCTTCTCGGTTAAAATTTCCATCCGATCCCACACCACATCTTCATGCTGTCCAAGTGAAACCGTAGGCCGCCAACGATTCCACCGCTCCTCCCCTGCCCCCCGCTGATCCAACTGCACCCCGATCAATCCAATCACGACTTTCTTCATATCTTATTTTCTAGCCATGACCCTACCAACAAAGCCCGCCACTTAGCAATCCAAGAAAATGAGTTCTCCACTGCACTCGTACCGATTGCCACTGCACCCGTACCGATTGACCCTCCGACCGTACCGATGAACCCTCCGACCGTACCGATGAACCCTCCGACCGTACCGATGAACCCTCCGACCGTACCGATTGACGCTGCTCCCGTACCGATTGACCCTCCGACCGTACCGATTGACGCTGCTCCCGTACCGATTGACCCTCCGACCGTACCGATTGACCCTCCGACCGTACCGATGAACGCTCCGACCGTACCGATGAACACTCCGACCGTACCGATGAACGCTCCGACCGTACCGATCTACCCTCCGACCGTACCGATTGACCGTGGCGGCGCTTTCCAAGTGCCTAGCCAATGATTGAATTTGACAGGCTTGGTGGATGGAATTCTCCGCCACGATTCCATGCGCATGGCGCAATCAACCAATTTTCATGCGTTTGTCCTAACTTTCCCCCTTGAAAAAAAACACTCTTTGCCTAAAATAACATTCGCATACTAAATCAATATTATGGAAACGGAACAATTAAACTACCTCAAAATGGCTCTGGCTACTGACGATGTTTGCAGTGACTACGAATCCAACTGGACCACCCTACCCGCCTTCGCCACCGAAGTCGCCCTCGCCCGCACCCACATCGCCAGCATCCGTCAGGACGGCCAGGCTCAGCTCGGCGCGGATACCAAACCCCACACCCAAGCCAAGGACGAGGCCAAAAATTCCCTCGCCCGCCTAGCTGCCGATACCGGCGCGCCCGCCAGTGTACTCGCCGAGACCACAGGCAACCTATCCGCCGCCGCCAAGCTCAACCAGAGCTACTCAGACATCTACTACGCCGCCGACCTCGCAGCAGAAGACCTCGCCGTCAACCTGCTCAATGCCGCCCGCGACATGGATGTGACCGCCCTCGCTAGCTACGGAGTCTCCGCAGATCGCCTCGGCGACCTTGAAGAAGCCCTAAATCAGTTCAGCCAGAAAATCGGCTCCCCGCGAGCCACAACCGTCAAACGCCGCACCCGCACCCTTTCGCTAGAAGACCTTTTCAGCAAACTCCGCACCGTCCACTCCCGCATGGATCGCCTTGCCGTCGTCTTACGTTCCTCCGCCCCGGACTTCTACACCGCCTACGAAACCGCCCGCGTCATCATCGACCGCCCCGGCACCCAAGAAGACGAAGAACAAGCCCCAGCCCCACCCGCCCCATAACACCCATCAACCAACCCCAACTCCCCACGCGCCCGCAAGCAACCCCTTGCGGGCGTTTTTTTTCTGGGAGGATAGATACATCGAGCAACTTTTTCCGATTCGTCATTAGCTCTGTTGCGAGCTAAGCTGTGCTTCACTCGCAGAGCGGCGATGGTTTGTGCGATGTCGAAGGTCGGCTTCGCTGCGCAAAGGCTCACACCGCCCACTTCAGTCCGTGGCTTGCGTAATCAATCATCAGTTCAAAGACTCGATTGCACTTGTCTGTGAAAATCGACCGTTCGTAGGTTTCGGGTAGCTGTTCATGTAAAACAGCTTCAACAGTTGAGCGCACTTGCTTCTTCGACTGGTTGTCTTTGAACCAGTCCTGTACCAGCACGCGCGGAGTTCCCATCTTCAGGCGCTCCAGCAGCTTCTTCGCGGCAAGTTTGACCGCTTGTTCCTCGGCCTGGGTCATCTTTTCTTTTTTGAGGAGGTCAAAAATCTCCAGTTCATCTTCAGTGAGACCTTCACGGACGTGACGTTCGTCCTCAGCCTTCATCTCCTTGGTGAACTTGACCAGCTCGTCGAAATAGCTCTCGTTGGATGCCCCGCCCGCATTGTAGTGGTTGATGATCTCTTGCAGGCGCTGGGCAAAGTCTTTGCGGGTGCTGTTCACCTTCAGCATCTCTTCCATCTTTTTTTCGAGGAAAGCGCGGAGGTCGGCGATCTCGATGTTTCGGTATGTGGCCTGCTTGAACTCGGCTTTCAGCTTCTCAAAGTCGATCTTGCTTAAATCCCATGTCTTGCCGCGTTGGATGATGGCATGAGTTGGCTTCGATTCGCCCTCCGCGACTATCGATGCACTGCTCGTATCCGCCACTAAGCTCGCATCAAGTAGTTCAGCGATCTTCTTGGATATTGCGTCAGTATCTTGTCCTTGGATGTGTGCGTCAATGATGCCGCGCAGGTATTGGAAGACGGCCACCTTGCGCATCACGGCTTTCCCCAGCACCTCTGGTTTACAGGCTTCGTAGAGGCTCGTGATGGTGTTCTCATGGATGGCAAAACCCTTCCACCATTCGTCTTTGCTGATCAGGGTGTCAGCGTGTCTTTGGAAGTCGTCGAGCTTTTTAAAGACATCCTCAGACCTCAGTAAAGCTTCGATGAGGATGCCTTTCGACCTACAAAAGGCAATGCCTTCCAGTATGGCGTCATCAAGCAGCTTCAGCAGCGCCGTCTTTTCCTGCACGGGCGATTCCTCGCCCGGACCTTGGGCGTAGTCCTTGAGTGCCTTCTTCATGTTCCGGAAGACCCCGTAGTAGTCGATGATCTCGCCGTTCTTCTTTTCTACGCCACCAATCTTCCATGAGGTCACCCGGTTGGCGCGGGCGATGGTTTGCATCAGGGTGTGATCCTTCTGCGGCTTATCGAGGTAGAGGGTGGAAACTGTGGGCGCATCAAACCCCGTCAGCCACATGGCGCACACGAAGACCAGTTGCAGGGGATGCTCGGGGTCTTTGAAGTTGAACTCCATGTCATGGCCATTCGCATCGATCTTGTTCAGCCGCGCTCGGTGTCGGGCAATGTCCAGCCCGGCCTCGGTGAACTTCTTCTCTTCTTCGGCCTCGTCGCTCACCACCACGGCCATGTCCATGCGCCTCATCCATTCCAGCCGCTTCTTGAGGTTCGCCTTTTCGGCTTCCGTGATGGCTTTGGAAACTTGGCCTGTCAGCGTCTTGATCTCCTCTTTCCAGAGCCGCTCCACGCGGTCGAACATTCGCACCGCCGTGAGTTTATCTAAGCTGATCACCACCGCTTTGCCCAGATAGCCCCGGCGAGGGAAATGGTAAACGATATCCTCAGCGATACGGTCAAGCCGGTCCGGTCGGCGGATCACTTCCAGCTCGGTCGCGAATTTCTTT
>CAMAYN010000149.1 GCA_945862285.1 Akkermansia muciniphila
AAGGTCTGAGACTTGATCCTTGAACATGTTAAAGGATTTTTCGCCGGCATAGACTTCAAACCAAGAGATTTTTCGGGTGCCATTATAGGCTTTTTCCACTGCGGCATCTAGCACACGGACAGAGGAGCGCCAGATGTCGCGGCCTGTGCCATCGCCTTCGATGAACGGAATGATGGGATTGTTTGGCACGCTGAGAATGCCGTCTTTGATGCTGACTTTTTCGCCTGCGGGTGGAGTGATGTTTTGGTAGGACATTATTTTTAGGTAATTGGCAGGCGGCATTTGTGACATTGTTACTGGAAATGACAAGCTATCAAATGAAAATGACGTTATTTTTTTGTAAAATCATTTCTTTTTCACTGGGAGCGGAGCGATTGTGAATAACTTGTGAGTTTTGTAAAATAAAAGGCAATTTGGCCACGTCGTATGAGCAAGATTAATTGTCCATGTGTCGATTTTGTCACATTTCACTAGGTAAATGGCGATTCTTTTTAAGAGATTCAAATGATTAACCGATGTAGAGGAGTTTGTGATATCATTGAAAATACAATAAATTTATTACCCTTTTATGATACACACTGGAAATTCCGTTCGATCGCCGTCGGCTTACCTGAAAAACCGATATTTCGAGGATTCGGAACTACGCGGACGACGAATCAACATGGATCCATTGTGAATAACTTGCGAAGAAACTTTTTTTTCTTCAATTTTATGAGTTATTTTGAAGATATCGATGCGCAGCGCGTCAAAATGGATGCGGATAAAGAACATGATGATACGAGACGCAATTATTTTTTGTCATTTTTTAGCATTTTGCGTGACAGTGGAGGAAATCAAGCAAGCCCCAGAAGCTCAAAAAGTCACACCAACGACGATGGTGGCGGTTACGCAAGATCGCGACAAGGCGGTTTATGATTGGAAAAATCGCCATGCGGAAGTGCTGGAACAAGGGAAAGAAGGCGCGTCCGATATAGCTGTTATAGGCGATTCAATCGTGCATTATTGGGGCGGCAGACCACAAGCCCCGTTCGCGCGTGGACAAGCGACGTGGGATGAGTTATTTCGGGAGAAAAAAGTGGTAAATCTTGGTTTTGGATGGGATCGCGTAGAAAATGCCCTGTGGCGTGTTACGAATGGCGAGTTATTAGCACACAAACCGAAAGTCGTGATCTTGATGATTGGTACGAATAATTTGGAGTTGAACAACGCATCGGAAATCCGCAAAGGCATTCAATTGCTTTGCAAAGAGATTCTCGGATTATTGCCCGACTGCACCGTGCACGTGATTGGCATTTTACCGCGAAAGCCTCCCGTGAAACCGGCGACTTCTGCACAGCAAGTGAATGCGCAATTGCATCAACATTTGGCAGGCCTAGAGCGAGTTCACTTTCATGATATTTCCCAAGCATTTCTGGATGACAAAGGGCAGTTAATCGGAAACCTGTTCAGCGATGGATTACACCCTAACGAAAAAGGGTATGCCCGACTAGCTCGGGAATTAAGTAATGTCTTAGCGCGGTAAAAACGTCTGATTTTCCTTCCCAGATTCAAGAATCTCGACGAGTAAGGCAGTAGTATTATCTCTTCCTGATTCTGCTATTGATTCACGGACGAGTTCGGCGATTCGCAGTTCGCCATTTTGATTGTCCGATCGACAAAAATCCTGAATTTTGTGATCTCTCAGACCATCTGTAAGACCATCAGAACAGAGTAAAATGCGATCCCCTGGACTGTAGTGAAGGCGCCCGAACTGTGGCTCGATCCGTTTCTGTCCGCCGCCGATGACCTGCATGAGAGTATTTCTCAAAGGATGCGAGCGAGCTTCACGTTCGTTGATCAGTCCTTGGCGAAACAGCATACCTACGCGGGTATGATCCTCAGTAATCTGCTTCATTTCACCGCCTTTTGGTAAAAAATAAATACGACTATCGCCAATATGCCCAAAGTACATCCATTCTTGCGTAAGCCAACATAAACTCAGGGTGGCTCCCATACCGCGACATTCCTCATAATATTTCCCTAAATCCAAAACGGCTTGATGAATTTGATCAAAGAGTTCCGCAAGAATATCGATCGCGCCCGATTCCATTTTTGCCGCCTGCATTCCTAAGCTCTTCGGCAACAAACGTGTGATTTTTTCCACAGCAATTTTACTCGCGAATTCGCCCGACTTTGCACCGCCCATCCCATCGCTTACCGCAAACACAAAATCTCCACGATCAATCCCTGATGCGCCAAATTTCCCGAGATAGCGCGTTTCCTTGTCGTCAAACACCAGCGCCAAGAACGCATCTTCATTATTCTTGCGAAATCTCCCCACATCAGAGATTCCCGACCATCGCAATCCAATCCCCCGTTCTGTTGCCTCCATCATTCGTAATTTTTCTCCCCGTAGCGAGAATAGATCTGACTTTCTGGTCAATCAAATAAAAAAATGTCGCACAAAGCTGAACTTGGCATGCTTTGTGCTTTCTTCACTGCCGTCACAACTTTTTGAGATTTTTCTGGTCATGTATGAAAATTCGATAAAAGTAATGGCACCTCAATAACAAACAACTACCAACATGCCTAAATTCAAACTAGAATACATTTGGCTCGACGGTTACACACCGACCGCAGGCCTTCGCAGCAAGACACAAATTAAATCCTTTGACGAGTTCCCTACCTTGGAGCAACTTCCTAACTGGGGATTTGACGGCAGCTCCACACAACAAGCCGAAGGACGTAGCTCCGATTGCGTTCTCAAACCTGTAGCTGTTTATCCCGATTCAACACGCCTGAATGGTGTGTTGGTCATGTGCGAAGTGATGATGCCCGATGGTGTCACTCCGCATCCAACCAATACTCGCGCCACCATCCTCGACGATCCCGATACATGGTTCGGCTTCGAGCAAGAGTATTTCCTCTATCAAAACGGCGTTCCACTTGGATTCCCGAAAGACGGTTTCCCGGCTCCTCAAGGTCCCTACTATTGTGGCGTTGGTTATAAAAATGTTGGCGACATCGCTCGTCAAATCGTCGAAGAACACCTTGACCTGTGCCTTGAGGCTGGCATCAACCACGAAGGCATTAACGCCGAGGTTGCCAAAGGACAGTGGGAATTCCAAATCTTTGGCAAAGGATCCAAAACCTGTGCCGACCAAATCTGGGTTGCTCGCTACTTGCTGCTCCGCGTTTGCGAAAGCTACGGCGTAGATGTAGAATGGCACTGCAAACCACTTGGTATGCACGCTGACTGGAACGGCTCTGGTATGCATTGCAACTTCTCTACCAAGTTCATGCGCGAAGTTGGTGGCAAAGAATATTTCGAAAAACTCATGGCACAATTTGAGAAAAACTGCCTCGAACACATCGCTGTTTATGGCCCAGACAACCACATGCGCCTCACAGGCCTACACGAGACTCAATCCATCGATAAGTTCTCCTACGGCATTGCCGACCGTGGTGCCTCCGTGCGTGTTCCACATAGCTTCGCCAACAACGGCTATAAAGGATACCTCGAAGACCGCCGCCCCAACAGCCAAGGCGACCCATACGCCATTGCTGGTCGCGTGTTGAAAACCATCTCGGAAGTCGAAATCTAAGCGAGATCGTATCGATTTCACAAAAAAACCCGAGACCTACCCGGTTTCGGGTTTTTTTTGTAAATCATGAATATTTCTTGAACGAATCATCTTTGCCGCACAAAGTAACCGTATGGACAATTCCGCTAACGATGCCGCAGAACAATTGCGCATGATTCGCAAGCTCATGGAGCGCGCCACAGTCTATCGAGCTTTAACCGGAGAAACGGCACTAATCGGTGGAGCTTTAGCGCTGCTGGCCGCATGGGCGTCAGAGCGGAAATACTCATGGGACTGGATCACCATCTGGCTCGCAGGACTAGGATTAGCCGTAGTATTTCACATCTACCAACTCTGGCGTGCCGCCCGCGTCAGTCGCTCTCGCAGTCTCTGGAGCACTGGACTAAAAACAGCGTTGCGCTGCGCTTTGCCATCGCTCGTCACTGGTGGTATCCTCGGCGTACTCGCTTGCAAATTCATCTCTCCCTTGCCCCGTGAGATGGCAGCTTGTTTCTGGATTACGCATTACGGCATCGCTCTGCTCGCGATTCGTGAATTTACACCAAAGTCGATGGTCTGGCTCGGCTGGAGCTTTGTCGTATTTGGTATCACTGTATTTTATCTCCTCTTTACGTCCGAGGCCCCACGCGAGCTCTTTCTGATGAAATTCAATGGCTCCAGACTCATGGCCATAACCTTCGGTGGATTTCACATGATTTACGGCGCCCTCATCGTTACTCTCAAACCTCGTGACGAGTTGAACTCCGATGAATCCGCAGCATGATCGATTTTTCACAACTGGATAAAATCATTCATGAGAAAGGTCGCCTTTCCATCATGACTCTGCTTGCATCCCGTGCAGCTCCATGGTCATTCCAAGATCTTAAATCGCAGCTCGATATGAGCGACGGGAACCTCATCACTCATTTGCGCTCACTGGATAACGCGAGCTACATCAGCTCGGAAAAAAATACAGGCGATGGCAGACCTCAAACAAATTATAGTTTATCAAAAGAAGGTAAAACAGCATTCAAGCAATACCTATCCGTCCTCGAGCAAATCCTCGATCTCGGTCGATAAATTTTTTTGTAAAATTCACTTGCCATAATTAACTTTGTGAAGCAAAGTAATTCCGCCATCGCGCATTGCGATGTTTTATTTTGATGAATAACTTTGCAGCACAAAGCATGAAACATTATCACTACCCCATCATACCATCAAGCGGCATGCCGATACTAGATACACGCATCCTTGAATCGCTAAAATCCGTTGCCCATTCACGTCATCTGTGGACATGGAAACCATGGTCAAATTATCCAGGGGTGGCAGAGGATTTAGAAAAACACGGGATCTTTCACCAACCGGAGGATCTCAAAAGCCATTCCACGATTGTAATCCCGCCGCATGGTGCGCCAATGTCACTGAAAAAAATTTGGAAGTCGGAGCGCAGAAATGTGATCGACCACTCATCCGCAGCAGTTCGCCGTGCTCAGTCAGCCTTTGCGCTCATGCGCCTCGAAGGAAGTGCGCTTGCCATCGTAGGACGAAGAAGTGACCCGGAAACGCTAGCCATCATCGCGGATCACCCCCGCGCACTGGTGATTGAAAATGCCGAAGATGCGGTACGTATCCCTTTTCACCCGAGTTACAGCCTCATTTGCCAAACAGCATTCGATCCCGCATTAGCTCGGAAATTTTCCGAAATCATCCAGGGTCGCCATCGCGATAGCAAAGTGACCTTTCTTGACACCAGCGCTCCAGAAGAAGAAATCCGCCGCAGGGAGCTGCGAAATGCAGCGGCACAGTTGGAGTCTATCATCGTCATTGGACACTCACTCGCCGCAGAAATGCTCTGCCACACCACTCGAGAAATGCGGCTCAATGTCTATCACAATATGCTACCTCCCTTCGCGGTAAATCGTTGTGCCATCATCGCGAGTTCGGATGTTCCACAAAGTGAATTCCATCGTTTCCCGCTTGCCAAGGAAGCGCCCAGTGATCAGACGCAGATTTCAGCATAAATGAACCGTAAATTCCCTTGTCACACGCGAGCAATACGATTACAAGCCTTGTGTCATGCCCATTGCAACACCTGCTCAATACCGCGCTATGCTCGATGCCGCCCAAAAAGGTGGCTACGCTTATCCCGCCATCAACGTCACCAGCATCACCACGATTAACGGATCTCTTCGGGCGTTTGCTGAAGCTAAGTCCGACGGCATTATTCAAGTCTCCACCGGCGGTGGCGAATTTGCCTCAGGCACATGCGTGAAAGATGCTGCTTTTGGTGCCATCATCCTAGCCGAAGCGGCTCACCGGCTCGCTGAAAAATACGACGTCCTCGTAGCCCTTCATACCGACCACTGCCACCCCGCCAAAGTCGATTCCTTCCTGAAGCCTCTTCTCCAAGCATCACGCGAGCGCATCGCTGCGGGGAAAGGTCCACTTTTCCAAAGCCACATGTTTGACGGATCAGTCGTCGCCCTCGATGAAAACCTCAAACTCTCCCGCGAACTCCTCAAAGAATGCGCCGACCTCGACATCATCCTTGAAATCGAAGCTGGTTGCGTCGGTGGTGAAGAAGACGGCCATGATACCTCTGGTCTGCCATCCGAAAAACTCTATACCACTCCCGAAGACATGCTTGAAGTTTATGAGGCACTTTCCCCTATTGGTCGCTTCCTCTTCGCCGCCACTTTCGGCAACGTTCACGGAACATACAAACCGGGTGCCGTAAAACTTCGCCCCGAAATCCTGCGCGATGGCCAAGCCGCCGTCATGGCAAAACACGGTGCAACCGCAGAAATGGATCTCGTCTTCCACGGCGGCTCCGGTTCCGATCTCTCCGACATCCGAGAAACTCTCGACTACGGTGTCGTCAAAATGAACATCGATACCGATACCCAATATGCCTTCACGCGCCCCATCGTCTCGCACATCTGCCAAAACATCGAGGGCGTGCTCCGCATCGATGGTGAAGTGGGCGATAAAAAACAATACGACCCACGCAGCTACCTGAAAAAAGCCGAAGTCAGCCTCGCCAACCGCCTCAAGGTGGCGTGCGACGACCTCCGCTCCACCGGACGCACCATCTTCGGTAGCGTGTAATCAATTCCATTCTTCTCACAAAGCGGCGAGCACCAAGCTCGCCGTTTTTCTACCTTCATTATGAGTCAAAAAAACGACCAAGAGAATCCTCTCTATAACATTCTCATCAACGTCATTCTTCCCGTCCTCGCGCTCAGCCACCTCAGCAAAGAAGAAGGCAAGTTCTGGCACATCGGCCCGTTTAACGCGATGATCGTAGCTCTCCTGCCGCCGTTGCTTTACGGCATTTATCATTTCTGGAAAACCAAGAAAGCGAATATCTTTTCGATCCTCGGTCTCGTATCCGTTCTACTCACTGGATTGCTCACCATTTACCTTTGGAATCAAGACGGTACCGTCAAACCAAACGCTGGCCTGCTCTTTGGCATTAAAGAAGCCTCCATCCCCTTCATGCTCGGCCTTGCTGTGATTCTTTCCCGCAACTCGAAAACGCCGCTCCTACAAGCCTTCCTCTATAGCGATAGCCTATTCAATATCGCCACCATTGAAAAAACTGTTGCCGAAAAAAACAACCAAAGCGCCTACCAAAAGCTCATCACTCAATGCACGTGGATCTTTGCGGGTTCCTTTGTGATCAGCACCATACTCAACCTGTTGCTTGCCATGTATTTTCTTGGTTCCCTCGATCACACCGCCGCAAACGCCCGCGAAATCTACAATGAAAAAGTCGCCAAAATCACCGGCTGGGGATTTCTCGTCGTCGGGGCGCCGCTTCTGATCATTTTATTCTTCACCTTCCTGCACCTCACGCGCGGTCTCACCCGCCTCACGGGTATGAAGCAAGAAGATTTGCTACTCCCCCGCTAATCCGTCGCACCCATGCCTAACATCGTTTACTTTGACCTAGAAACCCAACGCAGTTTTGGCGAAGTGGGCGGCTTTAATCAAAAGCACAAAATGGGAGTTTCCGTAGCCGTCACCTACTCCACGGGCAGTGGCGAATACCGCATCTATCAAGAAAATGAAATGCAGGCTCTAGTCGATGAGCTAACCCGTGCCGATCTCGTCGTCGGCTACAATCACATCGGCTTCGATTACGGCGTTTTACAAAGTTACACCGTCTTTGATTTGCTGGAAACCACTACCAATTTTGATATGTTAGTGGACGTAGAACAACGCCTCGGCCATCGACTCAAGCTAGATGCCATTGCCTCTGCCACACTCGGAGTCGGAAAAACGGCAGATGGCATTCTCGCCCTAAAATGGTGGGCGGAATACAAACGTAACGGCGACAAAGAACTCCTTTTAAAAATCGCCGAATACTGCTGCTACGACGTGAAAGTCACCAAAATGGTTCACGAATACGGCGTTGCTAACGGCCACATCAAATACGAAGATCGTAACCAAAAAATCGTCGAACTGCCCGTGCAGTGGCAGTAATCGATTGCACGGATTGTTTCAATAACGCAAAAAAATCCGAACCTCGACAGCGCCTACCGAATTGAGGTTCCTGTTTAGCACCACGAGATACGACTAATCAACACGGCGTGTCATCGTAACGGGAAGAACGCGGCCATCGGTATTATGCATGAGGCCATTCCACAAAATGAGCCCATTCGCCACTGATTTCCGCAAAGTAACAACAGCACTTTGCTTTCCATTTTTATATTCTGTTAGTTGCATTTCGCCATCGGCTGTATTGCTTCCCTTCAGTTGATAGATGATGGTTCCTCCATCATCTGGATGACTGTACTGCCCTTCTACATTGCCATTAACGCTCCATCTGAGGATAAAAATCGCCGCACGAGCTCCCACCTTGCCAACATACGTTTGTGACACCCCAGAGCGAGTCGAAGTAACGACACCTACCTCTAGCTCCTTATCTTGACTCGGCGATGGCTGACTACAAGAGTGCAGTGTCACGCAAATCACAGCGATTAACAAAAAATAATTTTTCATGGCACACTTTTTTATATGCTATGGTAAAGGCTGTCAAAAGAGAAAGTTGGGTGAGTTTTGTTTGCCCTCATTTTCCATACTTGACCAAGAGAGCACTTTTCCCCAAAGTCACTTCCGCCAACGTTATCCAATTACGATTGGCACATATCAACAACTAGCATAGCACACACCGTGGAAATCGACCAAATACGCAAAATCATCGAACTCATGCAGGA
>CAMAYN010000150.1 GCA_945862285.1 Akkermansia muciniphila
CAAGGCCGCCGAGGTTACAAAGCAATCCGAACGAAGCGAGTATGATGTGGAGAATGCCGAATGTTTTAATGGCACTGGGCGGCGGCATTAAATGCTGCGGCAGCTCAGGTGGACTTGATGGATCGGTTTGATAATTGGATGAATAGGGAGAATCGCTCATGATCGCGGTTAGTATTCAATGAGGTCAATTTCTTTGCTCACGGTGCCTTTGACTGTGGGAGAATCTTCGGCATTTTCGTCAGGAATAATCTCATTGAGCAAGCGGGCAATACCAGCCTCTGCAATTTTGCTGCTGGAATAAATTTTTTGTGCTTTGAGATACCACGCAAAGGCAGAACCCGTTTGTTTTGGGGTGCGTTTTTCTAACTGCTGCGCCTTGTTGATCGCTTTTGTAAAATCGGCAACCTTGGGGGCGAGGAGTTCGATTTCGCGCCCGAGCTTTGGATCGTCAGGGAAACGCTCGCGCACTTCGGCTAATTGCTCGTAGGCGGCATAGTCTTGATCCATTTTTGAGAACTCATTGGCCTTAGCGATGGATGACTCGATACTTCTGAGGTTGGTAATGATTTCTTCAAATGCAGCTGAGCGCTGTGGGTCATTGCGAATCGATGGAGCAATGCGGTATTGCTCGGCAAAGATCTGGCGGTAATTATTTTCGCTCAGCAAACGATCAAAGTCATTCTTGGCTTTTGCAATCTCGCTGCCTTGCGTGATCATATCATCAATTTCAGAGAGTTTAGGATTCAATGGCCAAACTTGTGCGGCTTTTTCGATTTCCTCATTCGCCTTATCTTGCTCATTATTGATCGCGTGGGATTTCGCTTTCATAATGTGCATATTGGCAACACGTGTGTAAGTGGCAATCGCACCCTCGGGCTTACTTGCATTGAAGTCGGTGGACATCGATTTCATCCGATTGGTAATCTCCGTCGCCGTGGTGTAATCCTTCATATCCAGCGCAGCGAGGAGCTTGTAGGATTCGCGGACGAATTCCAGCACTTTGCGTTTGCGCTCGCGCGGTAACGTGCGGATGCCTGGCATGAATTCGCCGACGGCGTAGGCCTCAGATAAACGTTTTGCTGCTGACTCAAGCTCCTTTTTGTCCGCAAGGAAATTAAAGGCTTCCACGCCCTTATCGCAATCGCGAATGAACTCTGAGGCGAATGTATCTAGACTTGCCACTGTGGGATTGAAACCTACTGTCTCATTGAAAAGCTTACTCGTATCGGAATTTTTATCGATGTGGAGTTTGCTATCACCATCCGTCCAGATTTGATTGTAGAATCTTGATGCCATGAGGACGTGCTGGAAGCGACGCTGAATGAACATCTGCATCATCAGTGCTTGGTATTGAATCTTCGCCTGAACGATTTGGACTTCCCCTTTCAGTTCGTATTTCTTTTTCAACGCCTCAATTTCAAGAATGCGTCGATTGTTGTCGATTACACGCAAGGACTGTGCCCCACGTCCTGGATCTTGAGCGGCACCAGATCTTTGCCCTGGCGCACCATTTGCTCCGCCGCCGCCTCCGCCGCCACCAGCACCGACAGCACCAGTTTGATTTAATGCGTTATCTTTGTCGTGCGTGAGTAGCCAATCAGTGGAACGGATGATTTGCTTTTTCTCTTCTTCCAGAGCAACCATTAAGTTTTTGGCGTCTTTGATGTTATTTTTGGACATCCACGCCACATAGATCGCTTGGGAAAGAGAGTCGCACAATTTGGCATCGCCTGGGAAGCTGGATGCTTTGGGCAAGAGTCGAACGGCGGCACTTAAATTAGGCCCACCCGGGTTGTGCGGCGAGATGAGAGTTAAGATTTGGTCGATCGTTTGCCGGTAAACCACGGCCTCCTCAGAATTATCTTCCGGTTCGTTGAGGTAACGTTCAAAGCGCGCGGCGAATAGTCGATTATCGGCAATGGCGAAGTTTCTGCCGTTAAAGGTGACAGTCTCGGCGGACGGATCGACGAAGGGAACTTCATTGCCCATGATCGGCGCAGCCTGCTGTTGAGGTGGTCGCTCAATGGTCGTATTGCCACCGCCTTGATTGGTTTGGTTTGTGGTTTGACCGCCTGGGGGGGGCTTATAGACTTGAGCATAAGCGTTGATGCTAAGGATGGTGAGGATGAGTCCGATTTTCATAGGGTTGGGGATTTACGTTGTTAGAGTCGATTGATTTCAATAGCTACTGGGATGCCTCCTTCGCGCACTCGCACTTTGATGGCTAATTTTTGTTCGCGTTCAATATTTAGAGAGTTAAAATTGGCGGGAACTTCCACGCCGATGAGGGAATCGCTTTCCGAGTCTAGCATGGAAACCACTTGGCCGTTATCGCGCGGCCAACGTTGATCCACTGTTCCCTCGATGATGTATTCGTTGCCGCGAAAGGAATTGCCGTTTTCGCAGTAATCCGCGACTTTCATTTTTTGTGCGCCGGTCATTTTTTTCCCGCTGCCTTTCATTAAAAATTTAATGCCAAAAAATCCAGCGGCGAGTATGACGACGATACCGATGATAACAGTGAGATTAGGGCCTGAACTAGCGCGACGTGGCATAGTATAAATCTAGTCGAATTTGTGGATTTGTAGAGAAAAAAAACCAAAAGTTTGGGAAATTGTAGTTTTTTTGTAGAAGAGCGTAAAAAATGGCACGCGAATTTTATTTTTCAAGAGCACTGGCACGATCACGCAGGGCTTGGGCTTCGAATTGGTTTTTCCCTTGTTCCTGCCACCATGATGCGAGTTCGCGCAGGGCGGCGGGGGCATTGGTTTTATCATCGCGGGGATAAAGGCTGATGGCTCGACGTAAATTTTTTTCGGCATCGGCATTTTCGCCAGCTTGCCAATAAGCTTGTGCAGCAGCGCGCAGGTAATTAGGGTTTTCGCAAGGTTGATCGGGCTTGATTTTTTCAGCCTCGCGGAATAAAGCCACGGCCTTGACGCGGTGTTGCGGATCGGCGTGTGAGGCGATGGCATGTAGCCAAGCGAGTTCGACGGATTTTGGGTATTCGAGACGAGACTTTTCTAATAATGGTAGGGCTTTTGAAAAATCTTTCGCATCGATCCATTCGCGCGCCATGGTGATGTATTCTTCTTCGTCGCCACCGCGAATACGCAGTAACTCCGAGCGATGATGGCGCGCTTGCGACATTTTTTCCAACTTCTCGTAGAGCTTCGCAAGGGCTTGGTGCGCTACGTGCTTCTCGGGATCGATCGCTAGCACGGCGAGCAGTTCTTTTTCTCCAAGGTCGTGATTTTTCTTTTCCAAGTAAAGAATACCCAAGCGAATTCGCAGGTCTAAGGAAGAAGGATTTGCCACTCCATGGCGGGCGAGAATTGCAATCGCTTTTTCTGGATTATCGTAATTGCGGAAATGATCGGAGGCCGCCCGGGCTAATGCAGGATCGTCGGGTGCGGCATCGAAGCGTTGCAGATACAGTTGGGCGATTTTCTCTGCCTCTCGATCCTGCGTGGTTTTGCTGATGATCTTCGCCATACGTTCGGCGATGGCGGGATCTGCGGATGGCATCTTCACGTATTCCGCTAAGAGATTTTGTGAACTTTCCTGATGCCCACGTTGCTGGTGAATGCGGAAGAGTTTCTCCCAAACAACATCGGCGGTGGGGAATTTTTTCTTGGCGGATTCTAGGGTTTTAACGGCTAAACTGAGGGCGAAGTCATCACCATCGCTCACTTCACGTAAAAAATCAGCATACGCAAGCTGCGCATCCAGAGAATCTGGCAATGAAGTAGCAAGTTCACGATAGAGTGTGGACGCGCCGCGTATGTCGTTTGCCTTGAGGCGATGCGTTGCACAGATCCTCGTCAAAGCAATCGAGGTTGGGTGAGCCGTGCGCGCTAATTCGTATTGGGCCATGGCTTCGCTTTCATCGCCGCGCATCGTCGCAAGCTGCGCTTTCGCATAGGCACGACGCGCTAAATCGGTATCCTCGGCATGAAGAAGCAGAGACAGAAATAGCAGGAAGCATGATGTGAAACATTTCATAAACGGCAACGAATGGCTAGATCATGGGATTCATTTTTTGCGCAGTGCCACAGAGGAGAAAACAAGAAGTCCTAAAAACATGCCTGCGGCTAATACGACCCAAAAGCCCTGTTCCTTCATCAATTTTTGCGGTTCGTTCATACCAAAAACCGTAACCAGTGTGACCAATGGGAAAAAGAATGCCGCGAGTCGATTCAGCCGTTGTGCTTCTCGATTCGATTCGTAGGCGGCATTTGCTTGAATGCTGGCACTTTCGGCAAGCGAGTAATCCATACCAGCTCGCGCATCTGCGGCGACTAGCTCGATGGCGCGCTCGAGATCGGACGCTTGGTCGCGAAAACTGATCAAGCGCGATTCTTCGGGGCGCAACTCACGCGCCGCTTGCAAGACATCCAACATGCTGCGCGTAGCACGCTGCATGGGGTGCATGTGGCGCATCACATCGAAGTATTGACGTGGAGTTTTTGCTTGTTCGACCTCATCGTCCATGCGGTGAATCATCGCGCGATACGCGGAAAGATGGGCTTCGAGCGCACTTAGACCTCCACCGCTTGGTGAACTTTTCCATTCGCCTGCGGGATTGCGCCAAAAGACTACGGCCGTTCGCCGTTCATCATCTTCTGCCACGGGCGGCGCGTGAAGCAAAACCAAGAGGTGCCCCTCTTCATCCATGATTCTCTGTTTTCCCACCGTCTCGCCAAGGCGCTTACGAATGCTCGTTGGCAACTCCCATGTCTTGGGTATGTAACTATGACGTTCCATAGACGCGATTCAAGCAGTTCAGATTTGTAAAAGCAAGACTGCAACGATGGGAAAATCGAGGCATTTTTCCGATCACGACGAGCGGTTTAGCGCTGCCGCTGATTCGGAATATCACGCTTTCCCTCACCCAGTGGCGGACCTTGGGGACGCCTTCCCGGAGGAGGCCCTCCTTGATCTGGCTGCGGTCTCTGATGCGGACGTGGGCCAAAGGCTTCATCCGCCGTGACTTCGCCATCGCCATTTTTATCCAAAGCCGCCAAGGCGTTCGAGGCGTTTTTGATTTCATCGGCAGAAATTTTCCCGTCATGGTCGGCATCCAATACTGCCATGAGCGGTGGTGGCATCGGTCTCCGTGGCATAGGATTTCCCTCTGGCCGCTGATTGTCTTCTTGTGCAAAACTGACGCCGGTGGACATCAGTGCCATGATTATAATGTTGCTGTATTTCATATTTGTTGCTGTGGAGTTGTTGTCGATCCACGTCGCGATGAAAGCAGCCCCATGTTGATTTTTGATGTGGAAAAAGCGAAAAATTGTTAAGAAATGGTAAATCCCATCGCTTTTCCCAAACGGATTTGCATACTCGTTGCTCGCATGGCTCAAGCACCGTTACATATTCTGATGGTCGATGATGATCGCAAACTCTGTGCCTTGGTGGTCGATTATTTGCAAAACATGGGCTTCCGCGTGGATGCATGTCATCGGGGTGATGAAGGATTGGAAAAAATTCTATCGATTCGATACGATGCCGTCATACTGGACGTGATGATGCCCGGCTTAAATGGTGTGGAACTACTCCGTGAGGTTCGGAAAAAATCCGATGTCCCTGTCTTAATGCTTACCGCGCTAGGAGAGGAATCAGATCGCATCGTTGGCTTAGAAATGGGTGCCGATGATTACCTGCCAAAAACATTTTCCACACGAGAACTACTCGCCCGACTGCGCGCTGTGACGCGTCGCGGCATCCGCAACGAACAAAACAAAGAATCTGCGGCGAAAGAACTCGAGTGGAATGGGCTAATCCTCCGCGAAACATCGCACGAAGTCATTTTAGACGACCTTCCCCTTGAAGTCACCGCATTAGAATTCGCGATCCTTCTTAGTTTGATGAAGTCAAAAGGCCGCGTAAAAACTCGTGAAGCATTAATCGAAGAAGTATCGGCACGGCGATTTGAAGTCTTTGATCGCTCCATCGACGTACACATTTCCAGTCTCAGAAAAAAACTCGGAGACGATGCGAAATCACCGCGCTTTATTCACACGATCCGCAGCATAGGCTACCTCTTCGGCGAGCATCGCTCATCAGCACACAAGGAGGATTTGCCATGAAGCGCCCCCCTGTCAGATTGCCACTGCTCGGTAAAATGCTGCTCTGGTTGCTACTGCATCTTTCTCTACTCGGTCTTATCGCCGCCACCCTTGCTTATGGGCAATTTCAGCATGGCTGGGACACACTCCTCCGCAGTTCTGCGGGTGGTCAACTGCGCGTCCGTGGCGAACAAATCGCCGCACAACTTCGCGGAGTTTCTCCCCATCAATGGGCAGAAGTCACCAAGTCCATCGACCAAGAATTTTCTGTTCAATCCGATTTCTGGATGCCCCATGGGGAATTTCTAAAGGAAAATTTTCAGCAAATTCCGCCAGCCCTCGAAAAGCGATTACGAACGGAAAGAACACCTGTTAAACTCGGTCCACAACGCCGTGACCCGCGTGACCAACGTGAGCGTTTCGGTCCTCCACCCCATGAGCCAGACGAACCAATGGAGCAGCGTACAGCACAACCATCACGACCGCTACGTCCACAGGAAAATCAAAATCCTCCCTCTAGGCCACTGGCCTTTGAACCCGTAGCTCCACTCTTTCTGATCTCCGATCAAGGCCGATACTGGGTTGCCGTCCATATCCCGCTTCAACCTGGACAGCGTCCCGATCATGTCACATGGGTCATCAGTGCGGATCAATTAAGCGGAAATGGCTTATATTTCCAATTCAAGCCAGTGCTTCTCGTCGCTTGCGGCATCCTCCTATTCAGTGTTCTCTTTTGGATTCCTTTTGCCATCCACATTACGAAATACGTCAAAAAACTCCACATCGCTACAGAACAAATCGCCGCAGGAAATTTCCAACCAAATCTCGCAACTAAACGCCGCGATGAACTCGGCAGCCTTGGCACTGCCATCACGCGCATGGCACAACGGATCGATCAATTGCTGCGTGGCCAAAAACGCTTCCTCGCCGACGTCGCCCATGAACTCTGTTCTCCCCTCGCCCGACTCCGCACAGGACTTGGCATACTGGAACATAAACTGCCCGAATCAGAAAAAAGTCGCATCTCCAGCATCGAAGAAGATGCCGCAGAGCTTGCCGAACTCATCAACGAACTCCTCGATTTCACCAAATCCTCTCTCACCATCGATAAAACAAAACTCCAATCCCTGCACCTGCCAGCGCTCATCGAATCATGCCGGCTACGATACATTGCCGATCACTCATGCCGAATCAGCATACCAGAAAATTTCCAGATCCTCGCCGATGAAAAACTCATTAAACGCGCCATCGGCAATCTGTTCCAGAACATCCATCGCCACGCCGGAGAATCCGCCGCAGTCACCATCAATGCCACAGCTAGCAGCTCAAATATCACACTCACCATCTCGGATGACGGCCCAGGCGTACCCGCCGATCAGATCGAGCGCATCTTCGAACCATTTTATCGCGTCGATACGACGCGCACCAGGGACACTGGTGGCACGGGATTAGGATTGGCTATTGTTAGAAATTGTATCACTGCTTGCCACGGCACCATCGCGGTTCAAAACCAAAATCCGAGTGGACTTCTATTCCAAATGATCCTTCCCCTTGCCAAGTAGATCGACTTAAAAATGATTACTTTTTGTGGGAAATCACAAATACGTATTTCCCGCTACCCACCTTAAAACGATGCAAGTTTTCTGGCCCTGGAAGAACTTCCATTTCTCGAGAAGCAACGATGGATTTTCCTGACTCTGTAATCACATCAGCGGGTTTTTTGGGTAACTCAATGATGGCGCTTGTATCAGGAGGGATGACGATTTCATACTCACTACTCGTGGCATTGACTTTCCAGTTCGAGACGATCATTCCACAGATCGTTCGATGTGAACACTTGACCCATGAAAGATCGGCAACGGGCATGGGAGCGATTCGTATGCGATCACCACCTACAGCATCATCCATAATCTGGATGCCGCCGAGATGACGATAGAACCAAGCGGAAATGGAGCCAAACATCGGATGATTATGCGAGTAGGTGTTGTCACTTTCTTTCCAAGTTTCCCACAATGTCGTAGCGCCATTTTCTAACATGTGCCCCCATGATGGAAATGCTTTTCGATTCGCCAGTGCATAAGCGATATCGTGCTGACCACGTTGTGAAAGTTGCTCTAACAAAAATCGCGTGCCAAAAATCCCCGTCGTCAATGATGGGCCATTTTCTGGAGTGATAACGGCTTTTACCAGCGTATCAAATACTGCCTTTTGATTGTTAAGTGGCACGGCACCGAATCCGAGCGCGAGTAATTGTTCCGACTGCGTACCACCACCCACTTTTCCTGATTTTACATCGAGAAATTCTTTCGTCCATGCCTCGGTGGATTCCGTAGCCATCTGTTCATAGACTAAGGCCTGATTCTGCTGTGAAACGATGCGACATAGACGAGCCATACGCCGCGCGGTATCGATAAACATCGGTGTAGTCACAGGCGCACCACCCAAACGCTCAAAGGCCTCATGATCGCCAAGCCCATAGGTGACGAGTCCATTTTTTCTCTTTGAAGCTTCGAGCTCAAACCACCGCTTGGCGGCGGGAAGCTGTTCCTCAATCAAGGCCACATTGCCATAATGTTGATAATGCTGCTCTA
>CAMAYN010000151.1 GCA_945862285.1 Akkermansia muciniphila
GCGTAGAACTTAGGACACTGGCTAGAGTCCGTCCCTCGGCAGATGCCAACAAGCCAGGCTGGGACATCGTCATGACGTGCTACACCCCCAAGCCGAAGCACGAGAATGTGGACTCGGCAAAGACACTAATGGTCCAACGATTGCATCTCGACTACGAGGGAAACGTCACGTTTTTGGATAGAAGGTCTAAGTGAGATTCCCATGGGATTACCTGAAAATGGAAGGCCAATCACGATAGCTCCAGTAAATCAAATTCACCGTTGCGGCTCGCAAGTCCCTGACTTGCCGGTCGCTTACGCGTGCGGCCTTTTTACAAGACCTCGATCAACAGGTGCGAGAGTACATCTTGTCGCCGCCAACGCTGCCCATAAAAATTTTCAAAATATGCTCGAATGACCGCCGCAAACATCCGACGATCCTGAAGTAACGCATGAGGTCGTAATCGCTGGATCACACGCTGGCCATGATCCGCCCCTAACTCCATTCTATCACTTTAAACTACCACCATGAAACAATTCAACAAAACACACATCCTTGCCATCATCGTGCTTGTAGCTGCGGGCTCGCTCATCTGGCTGCGCCAACAAAAGCCGGAAGAGAAAAATAACTCTCTTGCCAAGCTGGAAGAGCAAGACCCGATGCGCGCTGGCTCTCCCACCCAAGGAACATCCGAAAAAAATGCGCTAAGCTCGCAAAGCAAGCGGCTTGAAAAACGCTTAGACTCGGCACGGAAAACGGGGTGGAAAAAACTCGCGCTGCATCTGCAATCAAACGCAGATGCTATGCCATCAAAAGAAAATATGGAGCTTCTAACAAAGCTGATTTCTGAGATGAGTGAGTCCGAACTCTGCAAAGCCATGGATGAGATTGCATCACTCCAACTCTTTGAACTAGGGGACATCGTGATACGGGACATGATGAGCGAAGCCCTTGCTGAGAAAAATCCCGTGCTCGCACTCAAGATCCTTTTGAAAGAATCCAAGAGTATTAACATAAGAGGTCGAGCCGCTACAGCGTTCAATTACTTCCTGAAGCTCGATGCCACTGCGGCCATTGCCTGGTATGATCAACACAAGGCCGCAGGCTTGATCAGCGATGCAGTGATCGAGAAAAGCATCGTCATGTCGCTGGTCAAGTCCAATCCTGACGCTGCGGCACGCCGCTTGAATCAGATGGGAGAAAATAGTAAGATCTCTGCGGTGGACGATGTTTTCGATGCGTTAGAAACGGTTGACAAGGTTGCCTTTGCGAACTTTTTTCGCAGCACAATTCCAGAGGATGACCGAGCGTATCGAATGCAATATTACATCACCGGCAAGTTGGACGATGCTGATTTCGGAAAGGTCACAGACTACCTCGATCGCTTTGATGCCACGCCCGAAGAACGTATCAAGGTAGTGGAATCAGTCACCTCTAATCGATTCTGGCTTCTCTCCCAGAAAAGAAAGGTGACACGCGAAGACCTAGAGAATTATCGTACATGGGTTAGCTCAGTGGAACCTTCCCTCGCAAACAAAGCCACAGGAATTGCCATCGCTAAAGCTACCGGGTACAATCATACGAGCCTGACTTTCCAAGAATCTGCTGCCATTGCCTCCGAATATCATGCCGCAAACGGCGGGGATGAGGTGCTAATCCCACTGCTACAGAGCCATGTAGCGAGATTCATACCTGAAGTGAGGGAGGACGTGCTGCAGCTTGCCACGAAGATCTCCGACGAAAAACGCCGCCAAGAACTGCTCTCAGCACTCGAAATCATCAGAACACCCGCTGCCGGAGAATCCGCAGACGAGTGAACTTGCACACGTAACCCAACTCAAACGACACGATGAAAACATCTACCACGAAACAACTCACGTCGCCGACTGGAATGGTGACGGTCGAGTGGATCTTTGAGGCATGGATGAGCAACAATCCAGAGGAAGCGTCAACCGCGCTGCAAGCCTTGCCGCCAGAAGAACGCAAGCTGATTTTCCGGTAAAAAGTGACTTCGCTGTAGCATTGTTCCATCTCACCAGTTACGGACGCTGAACTGACATAACTCCTTTGATTTTCTCCATGCAAAGAGTCTGTCGCTTTGCTGAAAACACGCTCAAAAAATTAAAAAACTAAAAAACTTAATTTTTAGTTTGAAGAGGAGTCGGAATTCGCGTTAACCTTGCGCATGCCGACTAAGAAAACAACTGCCGAACTCTCAGAACTATCCCGCCGCGAAATCCAGATCATGGAAATTCTCTTCGCCAACGGGCCGATGACCGTTGCCGAACTCACAGAAAAAATGCCCGATGAACTCTCGCAAAACGGCATCCGCACCTTCGTCACCATCCTCACCAACAAGGGCAAGTTGAAGCGCACCAAACAAGGCCGCGAGTTCATCTATACCCCCACCAGTGAGAAATCTGCCGTGGCCCACAGTGCACTCGGTAAATTGCTCGACGTGTTTTTCAATGGCTCTCTGTCCGACGCCGTGGCAGCGAGGTTTTCCGGAACCAAGGCGAAAATAACTGAAAAGGAACTGTCCCGCCTGGAAGAATTAATCGCCGAAGCACGCCGTTCCAAATCGCAATCCTAAGCAACCACGACCTTGACCACGACCATGAACATTCTTGAATCCCATCCCGACCTCATCCTAAGTTTGGCAAAATTCACCGCCGCTCTGCTCCTTGGCATGGTGGTGTCACCCTTGATCAAACGGCCCACTCTCCGCGCCGCCTTCTGGACTGCGATGTTCATCATCCTTCCTACGATGATTCTCGTAACCCACGGCAGGAGCATCTTCAACATCCTGCCTGTGCCAACCGTGATGCCAACCGTGACAGTTCAGATGGAGAGCACCCAAGCACCTGCTTCTCCCCCCGTTTCCCCTCCAACGCCCATCGTTGTTGCCAAGCCCCTTGCGAAAACCCCTCCCACCATTTCCACAGTTCCCACAAATATCGACATCACAAAGACCATCGAAACACCATCACTCACTCCTCCCACCCCAGCGCGGAAAATCAACTGGCTGACCGCCATCTATTTCAGCGGACTGATCGCCTCCCTGCTTCCCATCTTGATCTCGATCCTGCGGCTCCGTTTCGCTCCGAAAAAATCTGCCAGCGATACCGCCATCGAAGTTTGGTCGATGATTCGGCCTGAGGAAGCCAAGGTAGTTCCACTTTACCTTACCGACTCCCCAGCAGCCCCGTTCACTAGCGGCTTGATCCGTGCAGAAGTTCTGCTTCCCGAGTCATCGGACGAATGGTCAATGCGCCGGTTGCGCTCCACCCTCTACCATGAATCCGCGCACATCAGCCGCCGGGATCCCTTGGTGCGGATGTTCGCAAGCCTTGTGCGCGCCATGTTCTGGTTCCATCCGCTCGTCTGGCTGGCACACCGCCGCTTGGTCGCCGCCCAAGAAGAAGCCTGTGATGAAATCGCCCTAGCCGCAGGCATCCCAGCAGACGAATACGCCGAAGACCTGCTCGAAGCCGCAAAGTATGCACAAGGCCAACTCGGCCACGGCCTCGCCCTAGCACGCTGGTCCCAACTCGGCTCGCGGATCCGCATCATTCTCCAAACCAATACCAAAGAAATCAAACAAATGAAAAAGAAAACAATCGCCATCGTCACCCTTGGCATCGCCGCCCTCTGTGTCGGCATTTCCAGCCTTGGGTTCAACTCGCAGAAACCCAAGTCCGCCGACCAGCCAGAGGAAAAGCCCAAACTCAGCAGCACAAGGAAATTCAGCAGCACAAGGGAATCATCCCGCCCGCCTGCCGCTGAGGAAAGCCAACCGACGACGAGTAAGCAAAGTTCCCAACTCCAGCGTTGGCCTCAGACCTCAGAGGAAATCGCCAACCTGCTGGATGATCGCGCAAAAGTGGAAGCACTCGGCTTTGAAAATGCTAGCGCAATGGTGGTTGATTGGCTGAAGATCGACCCGACGTCGGCGATCGCATGGCTCTACAATGAGGAGGATCCCAAGTATTTCACATTTTCCGCGGATTTCAAAGCATATGTCGCCATTAGAGCAATGAAACATGATGAGGCCGCGACCCTTGCGTGGATGGCAGATCTGCCCGAGAACGACGAGAAGAAGGCCTGCATACCGAAGGTCACGGAATGGCTTTTTTCCGAGATCAATAGCCAGGAAGCTTTCGATGCAAAAGTTGCGACCCTGCCGCCCGCGTTTCAAGATGTGGCACACATGGAATGGATCAGCAAAGGGAATGTGTCGCAAAAAGGAGCCCAGCAATTGACAATGATCTACAATCGCAATCCTGAATTGATCCACAGCGGGCCAGGCAAACTTGCATGGTCAGGGCTAATGAGTTCATATCGAAAACAAGGAAACTACAGCGACGGGATTGCATGGGCGATGGCGCTGCCAAATGAAAAGGACCAAGCCTTTCATGTCCGCTTTGTGACCGAAGACTGGGCCAAAAAGGATGCAACCGCCGTCGCCGGTTATGCCAACAGTTTGCCGCAAGGCCCCGTCCGCGATGCCGCCGCGACAGGTCTCGCCGAAGCTCTCGAAGAGAGCCAACCCTCGAATGCTCTCGCCTGGGCGCAGTCGATTTCCGACGGAAATCGAAGACGAAAAATCACCCGCAATGTATTTGAGAAATGGATGAGCAACAATCAAGAAGAAGCGGAAAAAGCCTTGCAGGAATTGTCACCATTAGAACGCAAGCTGATTAAAAAGTGAATTCCGCCTACCTCTCCAACACCACAAACCATCGATGAAAACAATCGCCATCGTCACCCTTGGCATCGCCGCCCTCTGTGTCGGCATTTCCAGCCTTGGGTTCAACTCGCAGAAACCCTCCGTCACCAAACAAGAAGAGGAAAAGCCCAAACTCAGCAGCACAAGGAAATCATCCAGCTCGTCTGTCGTTGCAGACCATCAGACAACCGAGAAAAAGCCGAAAGCCTCAAGCGATTGGAAAATGACCGCCCGGAATCTGAAATCCCCTAACAATGCGGAGCGACTCAAACAACAGATTTCTGAAATGAGTGACATCGAACTCTGCAAAGCCCTGGATGAACTCGCCTCACTCCGACTTTCGAATGATGCAACCCGCCAGCTACGGGAAATGCTGCACCATGCCCTCGTCGCAAAAAAACCCGAGATGGCACTCGATCAATTCATGAAAGAAACAGGCGGAACTTTATCCTCCTGTCCCGCTCTCGCTGCATTTGAGAATTTTCTGAAGCAAGACTCTGCCGCAGCCACTGCTTGGCTCGACCGTAACATCGCCGCAGATGCCTTTCCCGAACCTCTCAACGGCTTTAACGTCATGCTAGCAGAATTAGAGAAACGCCTCATCATACCTCTCGTAAAAACCAATCCCGCCGAAGCCGCACGCCGATTAAACGCGATGCGTGCCAGCAATAAATCGTTTATCATCGATAAAGTATTAGAGGAAATCGTGGGCGACAAGGCCGCCTTTGCGAGCTTCGTCCGCAGCACGGTTCCAGAGGATGAACGCCAGCATCAAATCAACGACTTCATCGACGATCAAATCGACGGAGATTTCAGCAAAGTGAACGACTACCTTGAACACTTTGATGCCACGCTGCAAGAACGCACCAATTTCCTTGAGACAATGACCAGCAGAGCATTTTACGATATTGGCGATAAACGAATGGTGACACGCGAGGACTTTGAGAACCATCGCAAATGGATCCAGTCGGTGGAGCCTTCTCTCGTCAATAAAGCCACCGGCATCGCGATCGCCAGATCCATCAGCACCGATTCTACGGGCATGACTTTTAACCAGGCTGCCGCGATTGCTATGGAATATCATGCATCGGGTGGCGGAGATGACGTCCTTATTCCCTTGCTTCAAAGTCATCCAGCGAGATGGAGGAAGGATGTGAGGGAGTCGGTGCTGAAAATCGCCGCGCAGATTTCCCATGAACAAACTCGCCAAGAACTTCTCTCGAACCTCAAATCATCTAGAGAGATGGAATATTGATGTGAGCGAGTCGGAGCCGAAAATCGCCGCGCAGATTTCCCATGAACAAATTCGCCAAGAACTTCTCGCGAACCTTAAATGATCCAATCCCATGAAATTATCCATCACACTTTCCGCCATCATTCTTATCGTCGTCGCCGCATTCGCATGGCGCGATCAACATCAGCTCGGCAGCATCAGTAGCACCAATGACAAGCTCGCGGCGGAAGCCACCACGCAGGGCATCACGCCCGCTGACACCGCATCCGCGCGGAAGCAGCGCAATGAGCGTCCCGGGCAAGCCAACGCCGCACAAGCCCACGCTACCGACTTCCTTGGACTTTACCGACAAATTCAGAATACCGATCCCCTCGATAAAAAAGCCCTAGACGATCTATACACTCAAAGGGGTGAAATCTTGAAAAAAATCTGCCAACTCAGCGCCCCACAGATCAAGACATTACTGGCCGAATTACGCGCCGCCATTGGTCTTGATGAAGGTATCAAAGAAAAGATGATGTTAAGTGTAGTCAGCGCCATCGCTGACACACAACCCCGCACCGCACTCGATTTCTTGATGGAATGGCCTGACCTAAAAACCGATATGGAAAAATACTACAAGAAAAAAGCGATCACGAGTTGGGCGAAAGATGACCCGCTCGGCGCCGTAGATTGGCTCCGCGACAAGCGGAAAACGCACCCTGACCCCATCAACGATTTTGAAGCCTTCTTGTCCATAGCGGGGGAAGTGTACACCCCTGAACAACGGGCGGCAGTCTATTCCGCCCTAAGGGATCAGAATGAGAAACCTCCAAGCGCATTGTTCTATGGTCGTGTCATCGCCGAGCTAGCCTTTTCTGCCAGTGGGTCAATGAGCGGATTTGAGGAAGCAAGCGCATGGATCGATTCCGCGAAACTCAGTGAAAAGGAATTCGAAGTCGCTACTGAAAACATAATCCTGCGTCTGAATCCCAAGGAAAATGGCAAGTGGATCGAGTGGATGGGCAACAGTGGCATGTCCGAAGAGCTGGCCAAGAAACGGGTCGTGGAGATTACCAAAAGCTGGACAGCGCGCGATTACCGAGCCATCGGCCAGTGGCTCACCACCGCTCCAGAAAGTCCGGGGAAAACCATCGCCACGGCCACCTATGCCGCCACCGTCTATCCCTATGATCCCTGAGAACGCCATGCAATGGCTGCAAACCCTGCCCCAAGACCCCGACCGCACCAAGGCATTACAAACCATCCATAAGAACATGCCCGAAGGCAGCCCCGAAGCACAAACATTCGCCAGCCAATATGGACTGGGTAAGTGATGGAGTCGCATCCCTTGTCATGTCCGCTGCCGATTGATTTCCCGTCCTTTTCGATGTTTAGGAAAAAATCGAACACATGGAACCTGAAAGGCTGGGAAAAATAAATCAAAACCAAATTCCGACTCGGAAAGCGCACACGAAATCAACTGCCTGTGGAACGTTTCAAAATTATTGGAAATTTTATTAGCAACGATACTTTAGCAAATTTTCCTGCTGGCAAAATAGATCACAAAATTGGCACTAAGCTAGGCAAAACCTATGTTAAATAGCGCTTTGGGAAAATGTCAAATAGCTGAAATAGGTTGATTGTTGCAAAATATCTTCTCAACACGCACCAAAATCTTTTACCAATGCCATAAAAATTCTTAACAATGCCACGTGAACTTTTGCCAATCACATGAGAATTCTTAACAATGGCACAAGATTTTTTATCAATGGTATAAGTTTTTGTGACGTAGGTAAGCATTTTTTTGTTTTTTGATAAACCTTCATTTTGCTAATTCAATTTTTTCTTGCATTCCCTCAGCTGACCTGCTTTATTGGAGAATATTACCGAAATAAACGTCATTGACCTACGTGTGATGATGGATATGGGTCGTAATCGAGACAAAAAAGAACCATTCCAATGCAAAACGAAAAATCATTCCATGACCGCGTGCAACGTGCCGAGAAGCTCAAACTCGCCGTTTCATCCTTCCAGCCCGCCTATCAACCCGCAGATGTGAGTTACTCACTCGCTAGCTTCACCGCCTCCATCGAGCGCGCGGCTGCGGCGAATCTTGCGGTGGACGATTCACGTGTTCCGTATCAAGACAACACCGCAGACCGCATCGCACTCGTAAAAACGATCGCACCATTGATCACACAATCCCTCGCCTACGTAAAAAGCAACACCGCCTGGGCGAAGCGATTTGATGCTATCAAGGCACTCGCAGACAAAGTGCGTGGTGTGCGCCCTCCAAAAGCGCAAAAGGGAGATCCCGCCACAGACAAAAAAACCCGCAATAGCGGGGAAAGAAGCTACGTGGAAATCGCCGCGCACTTGAAACGCTACATCGCCCGCCTGGAAGCCCTCACCGGCTACGCCCCGCCCGATACCAAAATCAGCATTACCCAGCTCAATGCCCAACACAGCACCCTCACCGATCTGAACCAATCCGTCCCCGCCTTGGCACAAACCCTCACCGATGCCATCGCGGATCGCCAAGAAAGCTACAACGGCCCCACCGGCCTCAAAGCCTGCTTCGATGGCGTGAAAGTCAGCGTCAAAGGCCAATACGGCCAAACCTCCAGCCAGTTTAAATCCATCAGCGGCATGCGTTGGTAAGCTTTGGTGTTTTTAAATGGGTGCAACGGAAAGTGGTGGGCAAACGGAG
>CAMAYN010000152.1 GCA_945862285.1 Akkermansia muciniphila
TCATCATTGGAGCCATCATGAACAAGCTCCTGCACATCATTTACGGAGTCCTCAAGCACCAAAAATCCTTCGATCCTGAATACCTAAAAAAACATGCAAAAAGCGCTTGAATTTATCACCGCATCTGACCCCGAAGATGACCCCGAAGATGACCCCGAAGATTAAACGAGTTTGTCGAGCATTTTTTCTGCATGGGGACAGACGCTTTACACATCGTAAATAGTTTGTCTGACACATTTTATAGTCTGACACGTTTTATTAGAGATCAGAAATTTAGCGGTAACTCTCATATATAGACTTTAAATCATCAATAGAAAAATGCGAACCAGGATGAATTTCGAAGTACCTTGATGGTAATATTCCTTTATCCAAAAAAATCATAGGCTTGAAGAATAAACTGTTTTCTGCTGATTTCCCCTTTTCTGAGCCGAATGACCAAGAAGGGACATAGATAGTACCTTGATTGCTAGTGCTGTGAGGCTCCGGATGTATCAATATACAATACGATGCCACATATAAACCCACAACAACTAAATATGTGGCAATATCATTTTTCTTAATTTTAATCCTCATATTTATAATAACCTATTAATCATTTATTAAAATTTAGCAAGTGGCGTCTTTGGGGTCATCTTCGGGGTCAGTCCTCTTGACTAACTTGTTGTAATTGCAAGGTTTGGGGTGAGTTGGTAGCCTAGTTTTTCTTTGGGGTCATCATTCTTTGGGGGCAGTCCTCGCGCGGTAACATTTTTTCTATCGCTTTGCATTGTTTCTGAATGATTTTATCGTCTTTCCCTTGTTTAATCAAACGGCTCACAGATCGATCATGCCCCATTCCTAGCCGCTTGGCAATCCAGATGTTACTCGCGCTGGTATGGCGCTTGATCAGGATCGCTATCGCTACTTTTCGCGGGTCACTCTTCCGCGAGACTTCCCGCAACTCTTGGTCGTCTGGCATCTGCCAATATTGCAGCCCAGCTTGGACAATCGACTCCGCTGCCGACTCATCATGCGATTGTAAAGCTGCTCCGCTATGGCTACCTTTTGCCCTCAGGGTCTTCGCTCCTTTTTCAATGAGGGCAAGTAATTTGTCGCGAAAGGTATCTTCGCCCAGATACCAGCCTTTTCGTAATGCTTGCATTGCATGATCAGGCAATTGCCCACCATCATCTTGCGCCCGGATCTCCAACCATTCCACGTAGGCACGTCGTCCACGTCCACTTTTGGCTAATGCAAATGCTTCCAATACACGATCAAACACCAACCACTCAGGCCCTTTGCCTTTGCTGTAGGCAGGCAAGCTACTCCATCGATAATCGATCAAAGCACCTTTTGCCCCGCCAACAATCTGCGCGCGAGAAGGATTCAAATGGATGTAATCCGCCACAATACGAAAATGGTAAGGATCTGTGGCGCACCTCAAGAGAACATTCCGATTTGGTTCGTAAGTGTTGGTGACGGTGTGGATTCCGGTGCCGGTGTTGGTGTTGAAATTGTAGTTCGAGTAGGAGTGGATGGTTTTGATGAGGTTGCTGTTGGTCTCGTAACCGTAAACAAAATTCCCGAAGTGTGGTGCGTTTTTCATTGTTAATTCAATGACTCCTTCTATTTCAGCGGGAACTTGTCATGACAAGATTGATCAGCGCTTTGTCTCATAAACTAGGAGGATACAGCCTCCTGCTGCTCGCGATCCAGCAGCGTTATTTTTCATTTAACGAAATGAAAAGTGCATTTAACGAAGTGACCAGTGGATTTAACAAAGTGACGAGTGGATTTAACAAAGTGAGGAGTGGATTTAACAAAGTTGCGAGGGCGTTTAACGAAGTGACGAGGGCGTTTAACGAAGTTGCGAGGGCGTTTAACGAAGTTACGAGGGCGTTTAACGAAGTTACGAGGGCATTTAACGAAGGACGATCATTTGTTCTAACTGTTTTTCTGATACAGTCCTAATCCCTCTTTATCGATTTTGGCAACAGAATGAATCCACATTACGAAAACCACTTGTCAGATGGCATGTCGGCGATCAACGTATGAGCGATTATGATACTTACTTTTTTCAGTCGTTCGACATTAGCGATGATTTTACTCGCTGCTTTCGGCACCTTGCTCCAGGCAGGAGAATATCAGTTTAGCGATTGTTACGCACGCTGGGATGAGAAAAATCTCACAGTGGGGAATCACGACTTCGAACGCTCATGGCGACTGACTGGTCAGGGACTTTCCCCTATTTCATTCAAGGCAAAAAATCGCGAAGTTGAATGGCTCGTCGCTGATCCTAAAGTGATCAATGCCAATCAAGGTAGCGCGTCGATGACCATCATGGCAACGAAGGCGAAACGACACATCGTAGGCTCCGAAGGACTGCGGGTGGAAATGCAAATCACGGGAACGGCACCACAAAACGCCGTCATTTGGCTTTTTCCGGGCTTGGCGGGTGCCTTGATCGAAACCAATGCACCATCAGACACGTCTCGCCCAAACGAAATTCAGAAAACCACCGGTATTGAGAAAGATTCCGGCGCGGAAGCACCAACGCAGAAGATGGCCGATGGCGGTGAAACCTTACGCTTTCAGGCTCGGCATTTGCGCGTGATTGAGACGAGTCTGCGCGATCAAAGCGACCATCACGGCGCCCTTGTGCAGCAGCAAGAATGGTTGCTTTGGCCAAACGAATCGCCCTTTGACTTGCGGTGTTGTGTTTTATCAGTGGAGAATGCGTTAGATGGTTCGGGTATTGCCTACGTAAAGTTATCGCCCTTACCTCATGCTAGGCCAGATCCTACGGCGATTGATTTCCGGATTCGTCCCGGCATGCGTGCTGTCACTCATTTCTCTAACGGCTATCCCGTAGCTGCCATTTCCTATTGCGGAGGTCCCGAAGGGCGAACCCGTGCTTTGCATCAAGTGCAACGTGCCATGCGCAACTATGTGCCGGGGCGCGATGGTCAACTCATCAGCAATACTTGGGGTGATCGCTCGCGTGACGCTCGTCTCAATGAAGCATTTCTCCTCAAAGAAGTTGCTGCGGGCTCCGACCTTGGTGTGGACATCATCCAAATCGACGATGGATGGCAAAAAGGGCGCTCGGCGAACTCTGCTGAGGCGCGTGGCAAGGGCGTGTGGAATGGTTACTGGGCCGCAGATCCGGACTTTTGGACGCCCGATCCCCAGCGATTTCCGAATGGACTGCAACCCATCGTTGACGCGGCGAAACAAAAGAATATGAAGTTCAGCTTATGGTTCGGCCCAGATTCAAGTAACGATGCCGCAAATTGGCAAAGAGACGCCGATCACCTTCTCGATCTCCACAAAAAATACGGCGTGTGTAGTTATAAAATCGACTCGATGAAAACCTTAAACGCTTTGTCGCTTAAGCGGCAGCGCGGGATGTTTGATCGAATTCTGGAAGGATCTGATGGCGGTATTTCCTTCGACCTAGACATCACCGCGGAGATCCGACCTGGCTTCTTTGGATTGACTGACATTGGTCCTGTATATTTGGAAAATCGCTATACCGATTGGGGAACGTACTGGCCGCATCACACGTTGCGGAATCTTTGGCAATTGAGCCATAGCGTGGATCCGCTGCGGATGCGCATCGAGATGCTGAATCATCTGCGCAATCAGGAAAAATATGGCGATGACCCTCTTGCCCCAGCACGCTATCGTGCCGATACCTTATTTGCCATTACCATGATGGCGAACCCTCTGGCCTTTTGTGAAGTGTCCCATCTTTCGGCGGATGCCGTAGCGCAAATGAAGCCGCTCATCGCCACTTGGAAAAATGAACGCTCTATGATGCATGCTGGCACAACAATCCCCATCGGAAATACGCCCGACGGCATCGAGTGGACGGGTTTCAAATCTGAGGCGACAAAAGCGACATACCTTTTACTCTTCCGTGAACTTCATCAATCTCCCACTTTCTCGATGCCGATTCCCGATGGTTCACGGAAAAAAATCACTGTCTTAGGCGGACGCGGAAAGGCGGAGGTTTCTCGCAACGAACTCACCGTGACGATCCCCGAAAAGCTCGACTTTCTCTGGATCAAAATGGAGTGAATGGGCAATGAGCGATTCGCGCGCTCACTGCCCACACTTGAAGCATCAGAATTTTTAGAGATATTTATCGGTAACGGCACCTTCCGAGGCACTGGTCACCAGCTTAGCATATTTTGCCAAAACACCGTAGCGGTAGCGTGGTTCAGGCTGCACCCATGCGGCGCGGCGCGTAGCTAGCTCTGCATCATCGACGAGCACGTCAATGCGGTTCGTGTGAGCATCGATGACGATTTCGTCTCCATCTTGTAGGAGTGCGATCGTTCCACCCGTGAATGCCTCTGGGGTGATGTGACCGACAACGAATCCGTGCGACCCGCCAGAAAAACGACCATCGGTAATTAAAGCGACGTCTTTGCCAAGACCAAGTCCCATAACGGCACTGGTAGGACCGAGCATTTCGCGCATTCCTGGACCACCTTTCGGGCCTTCCATACGAATGACAATCACGTCACCTTTTTGAATTTTTCGGGCTAAAATTGCAGCCATCGCAAGGTCTTCGGATTCAAACACGCGAGCTTTGCCACGGAAGACTTCGCCTTCTTTGCCGGAAATTTTCGCTACAGCTCCTTCTGGTGCAAGGTTGCCGCGCAGTACGCGCAAATGGCTGTCCTTTTTCAGTGGATTATCAAGCGGACGAATGATCTGTTGACCTTCGGGATAGGGTTTTGCCCATTTTTCCAAGTTCTCACGCATGGTGCGACCCGTTACCGTTAGGCATTCGCCATGGAGTAAACCGGCATCGAGCAACATTTTCATGAGTGGCACAGTGCCGCCAATGCGCACAAGGTCGGCCATGCCGTATTTCCCACTGGGTTTGAGGTCGGCTAACACGGGTGTGTGCGCGCCGATGCGAGCAAAATCATCCAAGGTGATTTCTACGCCAGCGGCATGAGCCATGGCGGGGATGTGCAGGCAGGCATTGGTGGATCCACCAAGGGCGATGAGCACGGTGATGGCATTTTCAAAGGCCTCTTTGGTCATGATGTCGCGGGGTTTGATCCCATGTTGAATCATGTGTAAAACAGCAGCACCGGCATCGAAGCAATCGCGCATTTTATCTTCGCCAATGGCCGTTTGGGCAGAACTGTTCGGCAAGCTCATACCGAGCGCCTCGATGGCACTGGCCATGGTGTTCGCCGTGTACATGCCGCCGCAGGAGCCCGGGCCGGGAATGGCGCAGCGCTCTACGGTATCGAGGTCTTCATCAGAAAATTCACCACCGGCGTGTTTGCCTACAGCCTCGAAGACGCTGACGATGTCGAGATCTTTTTGCTCGCCTTTCAGGGTAGCGCAACCCGGTAAAATCGTGCCGCCATAGACGAAAACCGACGGACGATTCATCCGTGCCATCGCCATCACGCAGGCTGGCATGTTTTTATCGCAGCCACCAATCGCGACGAATCCATCCATGCCCTCGCATCCAACGACTGTCTCGATGGAATCGGCAATGACTTCGCGGGAAACGAGGCTGTATTTCATGCCCTCGGTGCCCATGGAAATACCGTCAGAAATGGTGATGGTGTTAAAAATAATGGCTTTTCCTCCGGCGGCATTCACCCCGTTCGACGCCTCGCGGGCGAGCTTATCAATGTGGACATTGCAGGGTGTGACTTCGCTCCACGTCGAGGCGATGCCGATTTGCGCTTTGGCAAAATCATCTTTTTGAAAGCCTACAGCATAGAGCATGGCGCGGCTAGGAGCACGATCTGGACCATCAAGCAGAGGGCTAGAATATTTACGGAAGTCAGTAGAGTCACTCATGGGACGGCAATTATGGAGGATGAGGGAGGTGTAGGTCAAGAGCGCATCTGCACTCGTTGCATGGTTATGTCTTCGAGTTCTGTCATACGCCGTTCAAGGGCTTGCACGAGGGCAAATTGGTTGCGACAGCGAAGGATGTTTTGTTGTGGAGATTTGATTTTAAAATATCGATCGCCCTGCAAATAATCCGTAAGAAAGCGCATTCCGCATTCAAGAGTAAGAAGTTTCCCCGCAAAGGCGAGGTGTTCTTTTTCCGTGGAATTCAGAAATTGCGCCCCGTCGAGATAGCCATCGAGCAGGGCGGTAAAGATATCGATGCGCACATCCATCGTGCTTAGATCTGAGGAATTTTCTCCAAGCAGAGGCACGGCATTTCTGACCATATCACCAAAGTCATAGAGCGAACATCCAGGCATGGTGGTATCGAGATCGATGACGCAAACACCCTCCGCCGTGATTTCATCGAGCAATATGTTATTGAGCTTGGTATCATTGTGGGTAATGCGCTCGGGGATGGAACCGCTGTTGAGCAGATTGACAATTTTTGTCGTCTCGGTAGCGCGTTGCATCACAAAGTCGATCTCTTTGGCAACCTCGTAGGCGCGCGAGTGGGTATCCGCCGCATAGGCATCCAGCAAATGCATCAAGCGCATTTCCGTGTTGTGGAAGTGCGGAATGGTTTCATGCAAGCGTTTCCCCGTGAGCGATGAGGTGAGATTTTGAAAATTCCCAAAGCCGTATGCCGCTTGATACGCTTGGGTGGTGTTGTCGATGGTATCATAGCTGCGAGTTCGCTCGATGAAGGGATAGGTGCGCCAGTAATTCCCCGCAGCATCTCTTGCGTAGGATTTCCCATCGAGCGCAGGAATGCAGGTCAGCGTGCGGCGATAGGCTTCTGGGTGATTTTTTTCTAACAAACAAGCGAGGCTATGTTGCGTGACGCGCTCAATGTTTTCCATTAGCTTTTCCGGATGAGGAAAGACATGGTGATTGATGCGTTGATGGATGTAGCGAATGTAAATTCCCGCCGCTTGGTATTCCGCGCAGTAGGTGTCATTGATATGACCGGAACCGTAGGGAGAGGCGTGGAGAAATGCGGCACGCATGTCGAAAAGCCGGGAGATTTCCCTCAGGTCATGCATGCCGTGGAAAAGAATCGGGTGTTAACTCAGTGAAGATGGGTATTCACCCGCATCGATCAAGGCGCGAATGCTAGCGACGACGTGCGGTTTGTCATCCGGGTAAGTAACGCCAAACCAAGAACTGGATGTTGGTAGAACAGCGCAGTCGGCGGTGTTTTTCTGGATGCATTCGTCAACGATGGTCGGGATGTAGCACTCGGATTTTTCCTTCGTGCCGTGATCGATGAGGAATTGGTGAAAATGTTCTTCGATATGTTGAATAAATACCGCGCTGAAGGCCCAGAAATTCATCGACACCATGCAACCAGCGGGAACGATATTTCTCTGCCCATCCAAGTAATCACCGTAAACGAGGCCATCGGATTCGCGTTGGATTTTCACCACTTCTTCGACGGAAATGAGGAAACCGTTTTCATCCGTTTTGCAAATGCCACGATTGACATCGCCGTGGTCGGAAAGCGTTTTTTCTAATTGGAAACCGACCATTGCGTAATGCTCCTTGCTGGCATCGGCAGAACTGCGATTGAGAAAGGCCGCCGCTTGGACGTAAGAATCGCGACCGTAAAAATCATCGGCATTAATGACGGAAAAAGGCCCATCGATCAAGTGACGCGCCGCACGAATCGCATGGCTTGTGCCCCATGGTTTGGTGCGTCCCTCTGGCACGCTGAAACCTTCGGGCAGGTCATCGAGCGCTTGGTAGGCGTAATCCACTTCGATCTTTCCGGCGAAACGAGCACCAATACCCGACTGAAACGCCTCGGCAAAATCCTTGCGGATGATGAAAATGACACGTTTGAAGCCCGCACGAATCGCATCAAATACGGAATAATCGAGAACCGTTTCGCCATTCGGCCCCATGGGATCCATTTGTTTCAGCCCGCCGTAACGAGAGCCCATACCAGCAGCGAGAATCAAAAGTGTTGGAGATGACATAGCGGGCGAAATGTATTCGTGCGAATCAGTGTTTGGCAAGGCAGGAAAATGAAAAGCTGCTATGAGGCTTCTGGGTGTAGCTGCAAGTGGTGGGCCAGTGAGGAAAATTGCTTCGTAGTTTACATTCCCATGGTGAGCGCATGCATCTCACGGGATGATTGTTGATGGAGCAATCGCTTTATTCCTGATTACTAGCAACCGCTGACGAAGTTCCACCACGATTCCGTTCTTTTATCTCGGGATACTTTAAATTTTTCCTCGATTTTGAAAGGGATGGACACTCCATCATCCTTGGTGAATTTCCCCTCGATCAGTAGCGTGAAATCTTCGTCGCGTGAAATGACTTCAGAGAGTTCTGCCTGTATGATACGTGACTTATTCACAACAACGGCTCCGCCAGCCATGCTGTTGTGAGACTCATAATCACGGGAATTAGATTTCACGGGTAGCTTCAGCGCGGTGGATCCAGGATCGATGGAGCCATCGGCGTAGGTTACAGAAACTTTGGTGAACTCCGCAGAAGCGAAAGTAAATGTGTCATCGAGGTAATGGGCTTGGATGTCATAAGGTTTACTGCTCTTCACATCACCTCCCGCCATTCCAGCCGAAATATTGGTATCAATCGCGATTGTTGGAACAGGAGTTTTCACAGCGGGCATTGTGCCAGCGGAAACGAACGTAACCATATCGTAATTGACGTTGCATGAGGCAAGCA
>CAMAYN010000153.1 GCA_945862285.1 Akkermansia muciniphila
TGGGACCGTTTAGCAATTGGCTATTCCGACAACCAGCCTTGATGGCCTTGCTTGGGGTGCCACGGCCACAAATTGACTTGATTGAAGCCTCCTATCCTGGTGGGCTTGCAGGCTATGTGACAGGAAAGTTGAAGCATGTCATGACGGCATTGCCGCTCGACGACAATTATTTTTGGCGGGTGTATATGACAGGATCATACACCTTGCATTGTTGTCCGAATTATTTGCGGCGGGAAAATCAGCCGGCACTCAGCGAGCGAGTAGATCGTGTGCATGCTTACACGGGGACTGTGAGTCATTTTTTACGCGAAAACCCGGGCAAATACTCGCATTTTGTGCTGTTAGATCACCAAGACTGGTTGGCGTGGAATGATCCCGATGCGCTTGCGGAGGAATGGGAGTTAATCTTGGCGAATAGCCGCCCAGGGACAAAGATTTTACTGCGATCCGCAGGCGTAGATTTGGATTTTGTACCAGAGATGTATCGAGATCGATTGCGCTTCCAGCCAGAGAAGACAGAGAAACTGCATGCATTGGATCGCGTGGGAACGTACGGCAGCACACACTTTGCGGAGGTGATCGGATGAATCAGTCGATACATGGCTATTACGCCTTACATTCGCGGATTTATGACCTGACACGTTGGACGTTTTTATTTGGTCGCGAAAGCGTATTACGGCGCATTGCGAAGATCAGCACACCGCAACGAATCTTGGAAGTGGGATGCGGCACGGGGAGAAATTTGCGAAGTTTGCGAAGAATTTTCCCTCATGCAGAAATCACTGGCGTCGATCTTTCAAAGGACATGCTAGAAATTGCCCGCAAAAAAACGGTGAACGTAAGATTGGTAGAGCAGGCGTATGATGCGCCATTGGGTGGCGACTATGACGTAGTGCTATTTTCGTATGCGCTGTCGATGTTCAACCCTGGATGGGAGGAGGCGTTGAAAGCGGCACGAGCCGATGTAAAAGCCGGAGGCCTGATTGTCATTCTAGATTTTTCACACACAAAATTTGGTTTTTTCCGACGATGGATGGGTGTGAACCATGTGCATATGGAGGGGCATTTGTGGCCGCAAGCAGAAATGGAGTGCGAAAAAATTGTGGATCAGCGTTTTCCTGCGTATTTTGGGATTTGGCACTATGGCATTTTCATTGGTCGAGTGTGATACGGTGGTAGAGCTACGCCATACCAAACGCAAAAAGCGCTAGGTACAAATACCTCGCGCTCTTCGTGAAAAAATAGGATTGTTGGATTATCGCTGATCCGCAGATTTCACCAGAGTTGCTTTTTTACCAACGCGGTCACGAAGGTAATTGAGCTTAGCGCGGCGAACTTTGCCTTTGTGAGTGATCTCAATTTTTGCAACGCGTGGGGAGTGAAGAGGGAATACGCGCTCTACACCTTCTCCGTAGGAAATCTTACGAACCGTAAAGGAAGCATTTACGCTAGTGCCACGGCGAGCGATGACTAAACCTGCAAAAATCTGGATACGCTCTTTACCGCCTTCAAGAACTCGGCAATGAACTTTTACAGTGTCTCCCACGTTGAATTCAGCAACGTTTTCTTTGCATTGTTCTTTTTCAATTTTCTGGATGAGTGTCATAGTGATGTGGGATAAATAAGTTGTAAGTAGAATTGATTTTAGCCGTAACTCAGCATGTTCGATGCGTTGTTAAACGCTCTTTTCAGCGCGCGGGGCGGTGCTTGTAGAGAATTTTTTCGATGTTGGCAACACTGAATTTACCAAGAAGTTAATTTTTCTTCACAAATTTTCATTTTTGACCATCGAGGAAAGATAGTCCCGCAGGTTTACCAGTGCCAACGATGCGGTAAAAGCACGAATTTCTTCCTGTATGGCAGGCACCACCGCCCGCTTGCTCGACGTAGAGCACAAGCGCATCTTGATCACAATCCGTACGCATTTCGATAATTTTCTGGATTTGCCCTGAAGTGGCACCTTTATGCCAAATTTCTTTCCTTGAGCGCGACCAATAAACGGCTTCGCCTTTCTCCAAGGTCATGGCAAGAGATTCCGCATTCATCCACGCGAGCATCAACGGCTCGCGCGTATGGAAATCAATTGCCATTGCCGCGATTAGTCCATTTTCATCAAATTTCGGTGCAAATTCGAGCCCGTTTTCGATTTGTTGTTTATCGATGCGGGGCGCGAAGCAGGAGCAGTCGTGTGAGTGACTCATGGGGGCAAATTAGTCTTTTTTCTGACGTGCCGAGGCCTTGAGCCTCAGACCATTCAGGGCGATAAAGCCCGTTGCATCGTCTTGATTGTAGGCCGCTTCTTGGCCGCCTTCCATCGTTGCGACAGCTTCTGAATACATCGAGTAAGGAGAGCGACGCCCCGCATTCATGATGTTTCCTTTATAAAGTTTCACCCGTACTTCGCCGCTAACGGTTTGTTGTGTTTGGCTGACGAGTGCCTGAATCGCCTCTCTTTCTGGGGCAAACCAGAAGCCATTATAGACAAGCTGCGCGTATTTGGGAATTAAGGAATCGCGAATGTGCATGGATTCGCGATCCATCGTCAATGCTTCAAGATCACGATGAGCCGCAAGCAAAATCGAACCGCCTGGTGTTTCATAAACGCCGCGGGATTTCATGCCAACGAAGCGATTTTCCACAATATCAACACGACCTACACCATGCTTGCCACCGAGGAAATTCAGCACTCTCATGATACCGTAGGGAGTAAATAAGCTGTAGCCATCCTGCTCACCTGTGGCGGAAACATCGCCGATATGCGTGAGTATCTCGGACAAATTTTCCACGCGCAGGCCAATGGCATCGCCTTTCGAAAAGAGAATTTCTACGTATTCAGGCTGATCAGGTGCATCTTCTGGCGCTACGGAAAGAACATACATTTCTCGATCCATCTCGGTGGTGGCATCATACCAGGGGTCTTCTAACATCCCGGCTTCAAAAGAAATGTGCAGTAGGTTGCGATCCATCGAATAAGGCTTTTTCATAGATGCCTTGATCGGGATTTGGTTCGCTTCCGCATACGCAATCATTTCTGCCCGACCAGGAAACTCCTTGCGGAACGAGGCATCGCGCCATGGGGCAATGCACTTAATGTTTGGCGCGAGTGAATTCATCGACAGCTCAAAACGAACCTGGTCATTTCCTTTACCCGTTGCACCGTGAGCAATGGCATCGGCTCCCTCGGCAATTGCGCAATCGATCATGCCTTTGGCGATGCATGGACGAGCGATCGATGTCCCGAGCATGTAGCGTCCTTCGTAGATCGCACCCGCTTGAATCATGGGGAAAATATAGTCACGTGCAAAATCTTCTTTCAGGTCACCAATGAAGCACTTGCTAGCACCAGTGGTGAGGGCTTTATGCTCCAAGCCATCGAGTTCCTCCGCTTGACCGACATCGGCACAATACGCGATGATTTCTGCGGAGTATTTTTCTTTGAGCCATTTCAGAAGGACGGACGTATCGAGCCCGCCGGAGTATGCGACAACAATTTTCATGCGGGCAGAGGCAACCATGGTTTATTCGCACATGCAAGGGAGAAAGATTCCCTTTTTTAGTCTCGACAAGTGATTCTCCTACCACCACGTTACCGCCGCCTTACACTCAATTATCATGAAATCATCTATTCTTCCATGCGCAGTCCTTCTGGCATCTTTATCCCTACTTTCACACGGGCAAGCACCTGCCGCGCCCGCCGTACCTGCTGTCCCCGCAGCACCCGCACTAAGCCCAGAAGCCATTAAAAAGATTTCTTCCTACGGTTTCGGAATTCAAAATGGCCGCCAATTTGGCCAAGCTATGAGCCGCTACGGAATCACCATCGACGACATCAATAACGATGAGTTCCTCAAAGGTTTTATCGCTGGCATGTCGAATAAAGAACTCGAAGTCAAAGAGGCTGATATCCAAGCCGCCATGCAAGGACTGCAAGGCATGGTCGAAGCACGTGAAAAAAACATTGCTGATACCAATCTTGCTGCTGGCAAAAAATTCCTCGAAGAAAACGGCAAACGCAAGGAAGTGACCACGACAAATAGCGGTCTTCAATACGAAGTCATGACCAAGGGCGGCGACAAAAAATTCGTTGCCGGAGCAAGCGAAGAAGCAGATTCTGGCAAACAATTCCTCGTCAACTACCGCGGCACTACCATCGAAGGAAAAGAATTTGATAAATCGCCTGAAGGCCAGCCTGTGCCGATGACACTGCAAGTCGTTCCAGGTTTCAAAGAAGCCATCACTACCATGCCGATCGGTGCGAAGTGGAAACTATTTATTCCTGCCGACTTAGCCTACGGGGACACACGCCGCAGTGCAGAAATCGCACCAAACAGCGTATTGATTTTCGAATTGGAGCTTGTTGACATCAAAGATGCACCCAAGCAGCCAGCAGGTTTTCCTATGCCAGAATTCCCACAGGGCGAGTAATCCAGACAACCCCGCATTACAGTTTATCGCATGCCGCATGTCATCATACATGCGGCATTGTTATCAAAATGATTCTGTAAGCACCAGATTGATTGACTTTTTAAAAAAATCCATACATTCATTCTTCTCCATGTCTAGCATTCTGCCACCTCGCCCACGCCATGTAGGCTCTAAAGTCCGTATTTGTGTGATTGCCTCGCGATACAACGAAGAATTTACTGATGCTCTTGTTGAAAACGCCATCGAAGAACTCGGCGACCTCATCCCGCAATCTCGCGTCGATCTCGTCCGTGTTCCAGGTGCTTTTGAAATCCCAGTCGCCGTCAGCAATGTCTTAAATCGCGATCAACCCGCCTGCGTCATCGCCCTCGGCGTGATCATTCGCGGTGCCACCGCCCATGCCGACCTCGTCGCCGAATCCGTTACCACCGCCCTCCAAGGTATGGCCGTGCAACACATCGTCCCCATCATTAACGAAGTTCTTCTCGTCGATGACGAAAAACAAGCCTACGCCCGCTGCGTAGGTGCCAATCTCAATCGCGGCAAAGAAGCCGCCCGCGCTGCCGCGTCCATCATCGATGTTTTCCAAGAAATGGAACGCACCTTCCCACGTCCCCTACCCCGCTAACATGCCAAGCCGCCGCCAAATCCGCGAATCCGTCGTTCAATTCCTCTACTGCACCGACCTCGAAGGTGGTGCCCCCGCTGCGAACATGCGCGATACTTTCTGGAACCTCATCACCGAATCTGACCGCCGCCGCCTACTCACCAATACTTTCAAGGCTCTGGAGCACCTCAACATGGGGCATGCAAATCACCTCGTCGAGCTCACCAAGCGCGCCCAACTCTTATTCCCGCGACTCAGTGCAACCTCCGACACCTTACCCCTGCGCCATGATCTCGAGCAAATCCTCGCCAAAGAATCCACATGGTCTGTTTGCTTTGATCGATTGAAAAAAATCCCATTCAACGACCAAACCGACGAGGGTGTGGTGGCCTCACTAGAGTCATTATTAGCGGACCTCTTCGGTATCGAGCGCGATCTCACTCTGGCGCGAAAACACTTCCTCGCCGCCCTAGAAGATCATCCCTCCATTCGCAATTTCTCCGAACCGGTCGCCGCAGTTCTCCGTCGCATGCAACGCATCTCCGAACGCAACGCCATGCTCGAAAACCCAGAAAAATTCCCTGAGCAAACTGATCTTGCACACCTTCGCGGTGCCAAAGAAACACTCCTACAACTCCGCGAATCGGCGGACCAAATGGCCGATCAAGTCCTCAAACAAAAAAAACAAATCGACACCCTGCTCGCCTCCGTCATCGAAAACTTCGCCCCCGAGCGCATTATTCCCGTAGATCGCGCCATCCTGCGCCTTTGCGCCTCTGAATTTCTCTCCAACAACGCAACGAACACCAGCATCGTCATTAATGAAGCCATCGATCTTGCCAAAAAATACGGCTCTGAAGATTCCGGACGCTTTGTCAACGGTGTGCTCGATGCCTTATCACGCAAGATCCAAGCAGAAAACTCCCCTGCATGAATACCCCTCATCGCGTTTTCACCGGTGGAGTCGCCCAGACGAACGGCTACCTCATCCCCTGCCCTGATGGCTGTCATCTGCTAATTGACGCGCCCGATGGCATCGCTCGCTGGATCCAGAAAAACAACATCACCGTCCACACCTTACTCCTCACGCACCAACACTTTGATCACGTGTTCGACTGCGCCATCCTTCAATCCCGTGGCATCAAAATCCACGCCTTTGCCCCTGCGTCGGATCAACTCACTCTCGACCAAACAATCAAGCTTTATGGCCTTCCTCCCATCGCCCCGTTCACCATCGATGTTCTTCTGGAAGGGAAAAATGAAATCGAACTTCACGGGCAAAAAATCCAACTCGCCCACGTCCCGGGTCACTCGCCGGACTCGCTGACCTACTATTTTCCCGAATCTGCCCAACTCTACTCTGGCGATACCCTTTTTGCCCAAGGCATTGGCAGAACCGATCTCCCTGGCCACGGCAATCACCCACTTCTCTTGCGCAGCATCCGCGAAAAAATCCTCAACCTTCCTGCCAACACCGCCGTTCACCCCGGGCACGGCCCATCCACCACCATCGCCGAAGAAGCGCGCTTCAATCCCTACCTTGCTTAAGCTCCTTCATATTGACGAAATTGTCACATCGGCGTTTCTTTAAACACTTGAGTTTGTAAGCATTTCATCACTTTTTTGCCCCTGCCACAATGATGAACGAAAAACAAGGCATTTGGCAATGTAAGCCTGCATGGTCAACCGACACATCCGCCGAGATTGCCCATCACCTGCAACTCCCAGCTTCCGAAATCCATGATCCTCGCCTCCTCATCGGTCGCCGCGAATGGATTGCCCTACCCGACCTCGCCCTTTCTCCGCTCATCGCTAAGATCGACACCGGAGCCAGAACTTCCACTCTCCACGCCGAAAAAATCCACTTCGATGAACAAACCGGCATTGTCCACTTTCACACCATCGGACACGATGGAATCCTTCAACCCTGCACCTGTCGAGCCATCAAGGTCAAACACGTGCGCAACTCTGGCGGCATCGGCCAGAGCCGCATCGTCATCCGCGCTACCCTCTCTTTCCCTGGCGATTTCTCATTCGTCACCGATTTCACCCTAGCCAACCGCAAAGCCATGCGCTACCCCGTTTTGCTTGGTCGCCGCGCACTGAATGGCAAATTCGTCATCGACCCACAACACACCCACCTTCTCGGTTCTTTTTAAAAAATTCAGCCACCATCCATTTCGACACTTCTCACTAATCCCCTTCCCTACTCTTTCGTTTGCCATGAACCTCATCATCCTTTCCCGCAACGCGGAACTCTACAGCACAGACTCCCTCGTCCGCGCCGCCACCCGCCGTGGCCACAATGTCCGCGTCGTTGATTACCTCCGCTGCTACATGAACATCACTTCCAATTCACCACGGATCTTCCTCGAAGGAGAAGAACTCCATGCCGATGCCATCATCCCTCGCATCGCCGTGCAGCACACCGCCTACGGCAACGCCGTCGTCCGACAATTTGAAATGATGGGCGTGACTACCCTGAACGACAGCGTCGCCATTTCCCGCTCCCGCGACAAACTTCGTAGTCTGCAACTCCTCGCCCGCAAAGGCGTAGGTCTTCCCACGACCGGCTTCGCCCACTCGATCGATGCCACCGGCGAACTGATTCAAATGTGTGGCGGCACGCCCCTCGTCGTCAAACTCCTGCAAGGCACCCAAGGCATGGGCGTGGTTCTTGCCGAAACCAAAAAGGCTGCCGAATCCGTCATCGAGGCATTCAAAGAAGTCCGCGCCGACATCCTCGTCCAAGAATTCATTGCCGAATCCAAAGGCGCCGACATCCGCTGCATCGTCCTCGGGAAAAAAGTCATTGCCGCCATGGAACGCCAAGGCATGGAAGGCGAATTCCGCTCCAACCTCCATCGCGGCGGCCAAGCTCGAAAAACTAAAATCACCGACGAAGAAAAAAAGACTGCCATTAAAGCGGCGAAAGTCATGGGGCTCAACTTCGCCGGCGTGGATCTCCTTCGCTCCAAGCGCGGCCCGTTGGTGATGGAAGTCAACTCCTCCCCTGGACTCGAAGGTATTGAAAAAACCACCGACCGCGATGTCGCCGATAAAGTCATCGCCTTCCTAGAAAAAAGCACCACCACCAAAGCCATGTCCATCGACGGCAAATAACGTAACGGTAGGGGGATGAGGTAAACCAATGCATCATCCCTAAGCACTAGCAGTTGCCGTGCCGAAATTTCCATTCAAAACAGTCGTGGCAACCGTTCAGACGGCTGTTTTTAATCTGAAAACAGATGTCGAAGTGACTCGGATGCTTGCTTGAAATGTAAAAGAAGCTCGGCAATCGTTCGGACATCTTTTTTTACTTTGAAAACAAGCGTCGGAGTCATTCGGTTGCCTGTTTGAAATGTAAACTCGGCTCGGTAGCCGATCGGACATCTGTTTTTGAAGTAGAAACACGCGTCGGAGTCACTCCGATGATTTTTTGAAATCTAAAACAGGCGCCGCGACTGTTGAGATGCCTGTTTTCACTCTGAAAACAAGCGTGGCAATTGATGGCGGGCTGATTGTAACGCATTTATGAGGTTTTCGCTGATTTTCACA
>CAMAYN010000154.1 GCA_945862285.1 Akkermansia muciniphila
TCGAGGTGTTGGGCGACGTGGGCGCGGAGTTGGAGGAAGAGTTCGTATTCGAGCTGGCGGGAGCGTTCTTCGGAGCCGAGGACTTTGTTTTCCATTTCCTTGAGGGCGGGGGTGATGTAGCGCTCGCCGTTGGCCATGGTTTGCTTGCGGGTGTAGTCGTCGGGGACTTTGGCGAGGTTGGAGTTGGTGATCTCGATGAAGTATCCGAAGACGTTGTTGAATTTGATTTTTAGGGAGTCGATGCCGCTGCGGGCGCGTTCGGATTCTTGGAGTTTGGCGATCCAGCCTTTGCCGTCGCGGGAGATGGCGCGGAGTTCATCGAGTTCGGCGGAGTGGCCGTCGCGGATGATGCCGCCTTCTTTGAGGTTGACGGGGACTTCTTCGGCGAGGGCGTTGCGGCAGAGGGTGCAGAGTTCGGTGAAGTCGAGGAGGTGGGCGGTGAGGGTGGAGTGGAGTTTTTCTGTGAGAGGCAGGGTGGAGAGGTGTTGGCGGAGGGTGGGGATGATTTCGAGCGATTGGGTGAGGGCTTGGAGGTCGCGGGCGTTACCGCTGCCTTGGGCGAGGCGGCTGGTGGCGCGTTCGATGTCGCGGATGTTGCTGAGTTCTTCGCGGGTTTGGGAGAGGAGAAATGGCTCGGCGAGGAAGGCGGCGATGATGTCTTGGCGGTCGGTGAGGAGGGGGAGGTCGCGGGAAGGGTGAAGGACCCATTCGCGGAGGAGGCGGGCGCCCATGGGGGTGTGGGTGCGGTCGATGACGCCGAGCAGGGTGTGTTTGCTGCCGGCACGGGACTCGATGATGTCGAGGTTCCGCTGGGAGGCGGAGTCGATGAGCATGGTGTGGAGGGACTCGCGGACGCGGAGGGCGCGGAGGTGGGAGCAGTTGCGGCGGAGCTGGTGGATGAGGTAGTGGAGGGCGGCACCGGCGGCGCCGATGGCGGCGGGCAGATCGACACAACCGAAGCCGTGGAGGGATTTTACGGCGAAGTGGTCTTCGAGGAGGATGCGGGCTTGGGCGGGGAGGAAGGTGTAGCCATCGTAGGCGAGGGAGTTTTTGAGGGTGCCGAAGGTGGCGGTTTGGTCTTCGGGGATGAGGAGTTCGGAGGGTTGGAGGCGGGAGATTTCGTCGTGGAGTTGGGTGATGTCAGGGAACTGGGCGAGGGTGAACTCGCCAGTGGAGTGATCGATGCAGGCGATGCCGTAGGTTTTGGCGTTTTGATAGACGGCGGCGAGGTAGTTCGGGCGTTGTTGGTCGAGGAGGTTGGCGTCATCGATGGAGCCGGCGGTGAGGATGCGGGTGATCTCGCGTTCGACGAGTTTTCCAGGTTTGGGGTCGGAGGTTTGCTCGGCGATGGCGACGCGGAGTCCGGCCTTGAGGAGGCGGGCGAGGTAGGACTCGGCGGCGTGCCATGGGATACCGCACATGGGGGTGAGGTGGCGTTTGGTGAGGGCGACGTTGAGGATGGGGGCGGCGGTTTTGGCGTCCTCGAAGAACATTTCATAGAAGTCGCCCAGGCGGTAGAGGAGGATCATGTCCGCTGGGAGTGTGCGTCGGATGGCTTGGTATTGTGCCATCATGGGTGTGATTTCGCTGCCGCTCATTTGTGGGGGCAGGTGTAAGGGAAAGCGCAAATGCTGAAAAGGGCAAATGCGCTTGTAGAGGGAAGAATTTTTCGCAGGGCGGTGGAGGGCAGTCGCTTTAGGGTTGGTCGAGAAAGGCGACTTGTTTGATATCTTTGGCAAGCATGGCGTTGAGGACATCCATCACGCGTTGTTGGTTGACGTTGCTCTCGACGCGGATTTGCACGAGTGGCTGGCGTGTGCCGAGGTGCTCTTTGTATTGTCCTACTTGTGCTTCGAGGAGTGGTAAGTGGCGGGAAGAGGGGTCGCTATCGAGGGTCATGGCACTTTTTTCGCTGCCACAACTGATGCTGCCATTGTCGTGGATGCTGATCATGAGCGGGTCGATGTCCACCAGGGGCAGGGAGTTTGGTTCAGTGGCGAATTGCGATGGGACATCGACTTCCTTTTTCTGGATGGTCGTGGCGACAAGGAAATAGATGAGGAGGAGAAAGCAGACATCGATGAGGGAGGAAATATCGAGTGATGGTTGATCGTCGGTGGTGGATCGGAATGATTTGTGGCGTTTCATGACCTACCAGCAACGGGTGAGGTGAGGGATTTCTTGGAGTTTCTGTGGAAAAATTTTGGGAGGTCGATTTGATGTGATGGTTGAGAGGATCGACATTTTTCTACGACAGACTTGATTTGCCGAGCGGATTGTTTACTTTCGCTGCATGAATCGATATTGGAAATGGTTGGTTGCGGTGATTGCTGTGCTTGCGAGTGGTTGTGACGAAAGAAAAAGTGCAGATTCAGTCACTTGGCAGGAGGGGAAATTGCGAGTTGTGGCAACCACAACGATGTTGGCGGATTTGTGTCGAGTCGTTGGTGGTGATGCGGTGCAGGTGGTAGGTTTGATGGGCCCTGAACAAGATCCACATAGTTATGTGAGTCGTGTCGGCGATGCGAAGTTATTGGCTGATGCGCAGGTGATCGTTGCGAATGGTCTGCGATTGGAAGGGAAATTAGTCGAGCGGCTGAGCGAAAAAAAACAAAGTAGCAAGCAGATTTTGATTGTGGGCGATCAGTTACCTAGCGATCTACTCTTAGCGCCGCAAGAAGAATTTGAAGGCACGAAGGATCCGCATGTTTGGGGTGATGTCGCACTCTGGAAGCAAGCTACGGATCTTGTCGCAGCTGCATTTTCGCAGGCGATGCCAGAACAGAAATCCGTTTTTATCGAACGTGCGAAACAATACAACGGGGAGTTGTCAACGCTGGATGCGTGGATTCGCACGGAGGTAGCTCAAGTTCCCGAAGCAAAACGCGTGTTAGTGACAGGGCATGATGCGTTTTTCTATTTTGGAAAAGCTTATGGATTTCAAGTGCGAGGCGTTCGCGGCGTTTCAAGCGCGGTCGAGAGCGATTTACGGCAAAATCAGGAATTGGCGACCTTTATTCGTGAACGCGGCATTCGTACGATTTTTGCCGAAAGCACGGTCAATGGCAAAGAAGTGAACGCCGTGGCTGAGCGCTCTGGCGCGGTGGTTTCCGCAGAAAATTTATACTCGGACGCTTTAGGTAAAGATGGCGACGTGGCTACCTATCTTGGGATGATGCGACATAATGTAAAAGCGATCGTGGAGGGCTTGAAATGAGCCAGACGGTTCTCGAAGCGCATGACTTAGCGGTAAGTTATCGCAGCAAACCAGTGCTTTATGGTGTTGATGTTACCATCAAATCTGGAGGAATCGTAGGTATTATGGGACCGAATGGGGCAGGTAAATCGACATTTCTAAAAACCGTGATGGGGCAAATCAAGCCACTCCGTGGGTGGGTGAAACTCTTCGATGGCAGCGTGGAGAAAAATCTGCATCGTATTGGTTATGTACCGCAGCGAGAATCCGTTGACTGGGATTTTCCGGTGACAGTAAAAGACGTGGTGCTGATGGGTACATATCGCAGTGTGGGGCTCTTTGGCAGAGTGGGGAAAAACCAAAAGGAAACGGCAGAGCATGCGCTGGAGCAAGTTGGCATGGCTGACATGCGGCATAGGCAAATCGGCGAACTGAGCGGTGGACAACAACAGCGCGTCTTTCTTGCCCGTGCCCTTGCGCAACAAGCGGAACTCTATCTCATGGATGAGCCTTTTGCGGGAGTCGATGCCGCCACCGAGAATGCCATTGTCGAGTTATTGCATCGCATGAGAACTGAAGGAAAAACCGTCATGATTGTGCATCACGATCTACCGACCGCGCAGCGCTATTTTGACCAGATCCTCTTTCTCAACTTGCGACTTGTCGCTTTCGGAAAAACCAGCGATGTTTTTACCCAGGAAGTGTTAGAAAAAACCTACGGCGGGCGATTGACCGTGATGGCAGAAGTCGCTGCACGCGAAAGTCAAGGTAAGTGAACTGGCATCCCCGAAAATGAAATATTCCATAGGAACTTTTTCAACCATCATTCTAATGACTGGATGTTCTATCCACTCAAGAAACTACTTGAAAGGAGAGCAGTTTACAGATGTGCCTAGGGAATCTCCGACGAAGAAGGGCAATCTCACAGAGTTGTCAAAGATTCCTGCCAGCGGATTCACCAAACTGGTTTCTGGTTCGGCCTCGCCAAATGGGCGGTTCGCCGTTGGTGTAGGAATTTTAGACGGTAAAATTCCTGAGTGGGAGGCATTAGACCGTGGGGACGGGGATCGGTCGTTTGTTCTAAAATTTGATAATCATTCTGATGCCGTCAACTATTTGATCGACGTTCCGTCAGATCGTGTTGTTGGAGTTCTTGCAGGAGATCACTTTGGAACGAGTACATGGTATAATCACCGCCTGTATCAAATTTCTTGGTCCGAAGACAATCACTGGCTACTCGAGGTAGATACGGGGAAATGGGAGACGTTTGCCTGCATGGTCTATCGGCTCGATGCCGACGGCAATCAGATCGCACAGATGAATTTTATGCCACTGACGGAGGCTATCATTTCCAAGTTTCTGCGCTCGCGCTATCCTCAACTCGCTCAAGATGAGATTGCTCGTTACGTCGTTACGATAGAAGAAAATGCGCGTATCATCAAAGAAGGGAAATTGACGTTCAAACTCTCTGCTCAGGTTCCCAAAGAAGAATATCCGTCCGTGCAGTTAGACGTTTCAGCCCAAGTCGAGCGATTAAAGAACGGAAAACTCTCCGTCAAAGTGACGAATGTAGAAGAAATCAAAAATGACGATATATGATCTCCTTCTGAGGGATTTTCATCTATTGTGATGGAAGAGAAGTGCCGCTTAGCAAAGAATGCTACACTCTTGCAGATCCCAGAATCTTCAGAAGGTAACTTCAAACCATATTCCTGAGTAAATTTGATCAGCGGCGTCATCATGAATGCCGATGCTGCCGCCGAGAAAAGGTGTGAGAGAAATATTACTCGCCAAATTATAGGTCCAGCCAAGTCGTGCAGAAAGATCGTGCAGGCCATCACGACCATAATAGTCAATCGCATAGCCCGCTGTGCTGTTGATGGAGAGAAATGATTTATCATTGAGAGGATGACTCCACGAGCAGCGTGCTTCGGCATAAGATCCACTTGCACCTGCATCGTAGAGGTATCGGATCCCCGCTGAAATATTTTGATTGACGCGATACATGAACGTCGGACCTGTTTCTAGGCCATTTCGCCAAATTGTCGATTGCACATCGCGATACCCCAAATGCCATCCGATACTCATCTGCTCGAACTCACGCATGATTTCGACGAAGCTACGCGTCTCTTCATACTCGTCCACACCAGAAGCCGTTGCATGAAATGCGCCGAAACCTAGCGACCATTCGTCATCAAAAACGAATTCACTTTGGACTTGTACATCGATGACATTTTCTCCGAGCTGAAAACCGCGTTCGATGAGGTCGGTGCGATAGCCCGTGACGACTTCCACACCCCATGGAATTTCGGCTTCGATTTCAGCTCTGGCAGAAAAGGTGGCGATGATCAATACAAGTGATAGCAGGCGTAACATGCAAACGGAATATCGTAACCAAGTCGCAAGTGGAAGAAAAATTGCGGAATTCGGCAAGTTATGGATGAATGGAATGAGACGATGAATTTTCTATGAAAATCGCCGATTTCGTAGAATCTTGAGATTGATGTTTCTGATGCGCATATTACGTTTTGCGGCAGATGATACGCATTATAATCAGCACTTTACTCTCGATCAGCAGTGTTTTTGCCGTGGAGATTTCTTACAATCGAGATGTGCGACCCATTTTATCAGATAAGTGCTTTTCGTGTCACGGATTCGATGAAAAACACCGCAAGGCCGAAATGCGGCTTGATACGCCAGAGGGTGCATATGGAAGAGCCGAGAGTGGATCGAGAATCATTACTCCAGGAAATCTGAAAGCCAGCGAAGTCTGGCAGCGCATCATTTCTACTGATCCTGATGAGGTAATGCCGCCGCCAGAAACGCATAAGACTTTTACACCAGCAGAGAAAGATGTGATACAGCGCTGGATCGAAGCTGGCGCCAAGTATGAAAAACACTGGGCGTTTGTACTACCGCAGCGCGACTCCCTCGCGCTGAAAAATGAGGAAAATCCCATCGATCATTTCGTGCGTAAATCTTTGCAGGAAAAAGGCCTACAATTGTCCCCTGAAGCGAGTCGTGAGGCATTGTTGCGTAGGTTAAGCTTCGACCTCACCGGACTACCACCGACACCGGATGAGGTGAAAGCATTTTTGTCCGACCAGCAGGCTGGGGCGTATGAGCGACAGGTGGAACGATTGATGAAATCGCCGCGCTATTCCGAGCAGATGGCTGTGGCATGGCTCGATGTGGCACGCTATGGCGATACGAATGGCTACTTGCACGATGCCCTGCGCACACCGTGGCCATGGCGCGACTGGGTGATAAAGGCGTATGAAGAAGATATGCCATTTGATCAATTCGTGGTAGAGCAACTCGCGGGTGATCTCTTGCCAAATGCGAAGCCTGAGCAAATTTTAGCAACTTCATTCAATCGACATCATTTGATCACGACGGAAGGTGGCTCAATCGCAGAAGAATACCTGAATGAATACTCTGCCGACCGCGTGCAAACTTTTGGCACGGCATTTTTAGGGATGACGATGAATTGCTGCCGTTGTCATGATCACAAATTTGATCCGCTCACGCAGGATGATTTTTATTCGCTACAGGCCTTTTTTAATTCGACTTCGGAAACGCATGATATGAACCATCGGGCGCAGGCTTTTGCTCCGTTGATCGAAATCGCCTCGCCCTTATTGCCGAACGGTCCTAAGGCGAAGGTCATGGTGATGGATGAAGCGAAGGAGGCGCGTCCGACGTATATTTTAGAGCGTGGACAGTATGATTCTCCAGATAAAAATCGGCAAGTCACGCGCCATACGCCGCTGGCTCTCGGTGCTGGCTTAGACGGGCTGCCGCAAAATCGCTTAGGCTTGGCTCAATGGTTGGTCTCAGAAAAAAATCCACTTCTTGCCCGCGTCACCGTTAATCGCCTGTGGCAACAGTTTTTCGGTATCGGCTTGGTGAAATCGAGTGATGACTTTGGCCTCCAAGGCGAGTATCCATCTCATCCCGAGTTGTTAGACTGGCTCGCGCTCGAATTCCAAAAGGGAAACGGCAAAATTCGTCCGTGGAGTCAAAGCCATATCATCAAATTGATCGTGACCAGTGCGACGTATCGGCAAAGCTCGCAGTTCCGAGCGGAGCATAAGGAACGCGATCCAGAAAATCGGCTGCTTGCCCGTTTTCCGCGACAAAGAATGACCGCTGAACAAATTCGAGACCAAGCTGTTTTTCTAACAGGTTTAATGAATGAAGAGCGCGGTGGGCCACCTGTATTTCCCTATCAGCCTCCAGGCTTGTGGGAAGAGCGGGCAAATGGCTCCAGCAATACGGGGAATTATCGTCGCAGTAAAGGGACAGCACTGTATCGTCGGAGTTTGTATTCTTTTTGGAAACGCACCAGCCCTCCGACGTTGATGGGGGTTTTTGATGCTCCCGATCGCACATCATGCCAAGTGCGACGTGTCTCGACAAATACGCCCTTGCAGGCCTTGGCGGTCATGAATGATGAGCAATTTTTAGAATCCGCGAAATGGATTGCCGTGAGAACGATGAAGGAAATTCCTGAACCTAGAATGAGGATTCAGGCCATGTTTCAACGTGTGCTATCACGCGAAGCTAAGCCGGAAGATGTGAAATTGTTAGAAGAAGGCTATCAAACATTTATCGCGAGATTCCAAGCGAATCCTGCCGACGCGACGGAATTGCTCAAGCAAGGTGCGACACCATTTCCGAATGACATGAACGCCAATGAGGCGGCGGCATTGATGATGGTTGCCAGCGTCATGTTGAATTTAGACGAGGCAGTAGTGAAGCAGTAAAAATTTTTAGCGAGTGAAATCCATGAATCCCGTAGAAGACTATTTTTTTAATATCAATCGTAGGCAGTTGCTCAAGGGAGTGGCCGCCGGTGGCATTGGCATGTTTGGCGGCACGGCTTTGTCACAGTTATTTGCGGCGGAAACACAGTCGTCGATTCCGTCAAGCTTGCCGCACTTCGCACCTAAGGCGAAACGGGTCATTTACTTATACCAAGAAGGCGCGCCATCGCAGTTAGATACTTTTGACTACAAGCCGAATCTACAATCGATGTTTGGTAAAGAGTTGCCGCCAGGAGTCCGAGGGAATCAGCGCCTCACTGGCATGACTTCGGGGCAGAAAGGGTTGCCCATCGCACCGAGTATTTTTACCTTCAAGCAATACGCCAATCAACAAGATGGATTGTGGGTATCGGATTTGCTCAAACACACGGGTGCCATGGCGCATGAAATGTGCGTGGTGAAATCGATGTACACCGAGCAAATCAACCACGGCCC
>CAMAYN010000155.1 GCA_945862285.1 Akkermansia muciniphila
AGGAGCAATTACTGGTCATTTGTATTATATCGACAATTTAGAGAGCATGCCTAAAATCTATGAATTTTCTTTCGTGCCATGATTAAAAATTTGGGGTCAAATGCTGTGATGAAATCAGTAAGCGTCCTCATAGGGCGGGGCGATGTGAGATGCATCTGTTTTATGAACCAGAAATTTTAGGCTGCTTTTGTTTATTTACCGATTGTCTGACACCTTATTTACCATTTCCCTCACTACAGGTGCCATTTAGCACATTGCAAGACCCATTTCCTTGATTGTTGGCACCATCGCTTTCATTGAAGGACGAATCATTTTCATCGCGGGGGAGATCATCTTCATTGCAGCGACCAAAATTTTCATTGCAGGAGCCATTTTTTTCATTGCAGAAACCACATCCTGAATGTCGAAGTGCCATTTCGTATTGTAGATGGCATGTTTTTCATTGATTTTTCCTTAACGCTCATTGTAGCGCACCTCATTTTCATTGCAGAATCGCTAACTTTCATCGCAGGAAGCATAACTTTCATTGGATTTGGCAAAAATCTCATTGTTTTTGCCTTAACTTTCATTGCCGAGCCCTTAACTTTCATTGAAACTCACAATTTTCCCGAAAAATCGTCTAACAACAACTTCTTCCCACCCGTGGCGGCGTCTTTCCAAGCGCCCAGCCAAACGCAACCTTGCGGAGACCTCTGGCTCCCCAGCCAAACAATTTTTTACCACGAATCAAGAGGATGAACGCGCATGGTAGAGATTTCTTATGAAATCCATCCTTCAAGCACGGCAAAATCCCATTCCACTCCTCTTGCCACTCCTCTTCTTCATCCGCAGTTCTTATTCGCTAGCGAGACCGCTGGGATAATTTTTTCCGTCACTTGGCGAAAATCCCCTTGCCATCATCCCGCAGATCAGGTAGGGAAAATGTAACATTTCGTCACGATTATGTCAGACAACATACCTCCCGTCACACCCGCCGCCGCCACCCCTGTGCAACCCGCCGCCAGCCGTGGATACTTCAACAAGGAACAACTCGAGGACACCGCCCTCGCCGCATCCGTCCTCACCGCCGCAAATCTCCAGGGTCAATCCGCGCATGGTAGCGTGTTAGATTATTTGATGAAAATTGTCGGTAAGCGTCCTATGAAACGCCTCTAGTCATAAACGTCGTAGGTGCTAACCTACGGCACTTATGACTACGACGAATCATTCAGACGGAACCGGGTGACCGGTAGCAGAACCGAGCAACTGTTCAAGACCGATGCCCTTGGCCACACACGCATTTCCGAGGCGCAGCGCGAAGCCATTCTCGATGCTTTGAATCAACTCTATGAACCCCAAGGTATGTTGCGTTATGCGAGGATCGTGTCCGACATCAACGAAGATCCTTATGTCCACCCATTTCCACAACCCGCGTTGGGGTTGTTTGTTTTATGGGGTGGATGGGACCCCAGGGTAGGAGCGACGCGCACCAACCCTGGGCTTTGATGCGTAATCCCTTTGGGATAGTGGCATACCAAATGTCAGAAAAAATGGCAGACAAACTGCAAGAGTCGTTGATGCAGCAATATTATGATCCTTGAACCTCGGAAAAATGGATTCGCTATCTCTAGGAGCTTCGAAATTTTTCATTATGATCAAGGGATATAACCCTAAATAGGAAAATGGGCGTGACAATTTAGCCGCGCTTGGGGTGGCGGATTTTTTTCCGAGTGGGATGGCGTATTACTGGGCTGTGGATTATCCACTGAGGAGTAATTTTTCTCCTGCTGGTAGCCCAGGTAGCTATTTTCCTCCTAGCCATTTGCGCAAGATCCTCGTCAATAGTAATGTCCATTTCTCGGTGGAGTTCCATCGCTCCGTGATGCCGCTGATGTGATGGATTTCTTTGCTGATCCTTGTCACTGCTTGGGTTATTAGCTCGCTTTTGTCATGCACGACACTTACTTTGACGCAGCTTTGTCTGCCGCTTTGCACTTGTCTGCGTTTTTGCGGACCAAGAACGCCACGATGAATTACAAGTAGCGGGTGAAAATAACTTTTATATTCACAGGTTTGGTGGTGTCCACCGTATTGTCAGGGTTGCGCACGGGTTCGAGCTGCACATGAAACTCGCGCGAGCGACGCCCTACGACTTTGCCTGCGCGGTCGAGCACTTCGCCTGCGACAATGATGCGGAAGGTTTTGCTTTGAAAGGTCACGAGGTTCGCAACACGCCGAAAAAGTTCTTCGCGTCCTGCATCGTCCCAGTTATCGGCCGGGCGATTGGCTTGCGGGTATTGGAGGCGGCTGCCAAAGAAGGGTTCGGTATCTTCGGCGGTAGCGGGCGGCGTGGTGGGTGGCGCGTAATAGATGCGCGGCGTATTCGGATTGATGCGAATCAAATTAAGGTCGGAGAGGGCACGCAGTGGACCACGAGTACGGGTGGCGATGACGGCATCGGCAAAACGATCTGCGACTTCGGTGCGTTTCGGAGGAAAGAGGGTGCCGATTTGTGGGTCTAGCGTGAGTTCTTGGCCAGCGATGAGCGTACGTAAGGCTTCGCGCGGGGCGGTATTGATATTGATTTTCGGCACGTTCGAGAGTGGATCTGCGGGAGGCGTGTGAAAGAGATCGAGGATCTGAGCGGCTCGGAGCCCTGCTTGGTCAAATTTGGCGAATTCGGGGCGACCGATGGCGAGGGTGAACCCACCACCTGCGGAGGCAGAGATCGCGCCTGATGTTAGCTCGACGTTGCTCCATTGGGCGGGATCAAAAACATTTCCGAGTTCTGCTAGGCTTTGCAGATTGCCGATATTGGAGATAAAAGCAGGAGCCATTTTTGGCTGATTTGCGGGGAATGTTAAGCTTGTTGGGAGCCTCGCGTCAGACCCAGGAACGGCTCCCACGGTGGATTCCCAGCCACGGTCTGGCCAGCGCGTGAGCAAAACCTCACGATAATTGACGTTGGAGATCGTCGGTTTGCGTGCTCTTCCGCCCCAGTTACTGTTCGCATCATAGTTGTTTGGAAAAATTTTTGCATTGATGTAATAAGAAGCGCGTGGGTCGCCGTGCTGACCTATGCTATGGTCATGTGCGGGAGAGGCATTGCCTTTCCATTTGGCGTTGCTGGCACCTGAACCTAGAGTTCCCGATGTGCGAGTGGCACCGCCACGCGCCCAGTCCACGAGATTGCCGTTCCATCGGAGTTGATAGGAGCTGGTGTTAGTATCGGATGGGAAGTTCAGCGTGCTAGGTGGGAATACACCAGTGGGAAATTGGTAATCGCGAAAGCCACATTCGATGACACTAAATCCATTGGGAGGTAAAGCGACTTGTCGCGGCGGATGGGTCACGGGGGTGAAATTTTGTAAAACTGCGGGAGGAATTTGAATGGTGTGGCGATTTTGGTTTTCGAATACCATCGTGCCGCTAATGTTTTGCTGCGATAAATTCCACAGCTCGACATAAGTGGTGACGCGAATTGTTACATTTCCATTCGCTGTACCTCGCCACTCATAGCGATCAAAGACTTCATTCACAAAAGGATAGCTATCGACTCCGCGATAGCCTGTGCCGATGGTTGCATCGCTATCGGCGTCGGCGTAGTCGATAATGCTGGCGGCGAGGGTTTTCGTGTAATTTTCTGTGGCGGGAAATCCTCCTTTGCGGGTGGTGTTCCATTGCGGGAGGTTACGATCGATGTGCTGGGCGATGCCATCGACGCTGCGTTCAGCGATCAACTTGTTGAGATCACGCGCTGGCTGGCCAGCATCGGCATAACCGAAGCCGTGGGGGATGAGTGGTGCTGTGGTGTTCTGTTTGGGTAAGCTATAGGTGATCCATGGTTCGATTTTTTCGGCATCAGCGCTTTGTAATACGGTGCGGATACTGCCGCTGCTGCGGAGGACGTCTTTTTTCGCTACCAGAGTATCGGCGGGGCCGCCGGGGATTGTGCGATCGGATACGGGATTAAAAATGGTATAAAGCCCAGTCTCGCGGGGGTCTAGTGAGGCAATGCGGGGCTGGGAACCGGCGTTTTTTCCATCGATACGTCCAGAAAGATCCTCGACCCACCAAGCAAAGCGAGTGCGGTAGGCGGGGTCGGGATCGGCGTTTGGGTTCGTGGTTGGGTCATTTAAATCAATCCATTGTGCTCGCGGCTCGTCGCGGTCGGTTGGGATTCCTGGCGCAATGGGCACGAGGTTGAGTTTCAACAATTGATCCGAAATGGTTTTGACCGAGCTTGGTGGGCTATTGGACGAGGTGGCGTGCTCCTGCATGACATGGTTCATCTCTTTCATGCCGCTGAAGAAGGGGAGAATGCGCCATTCTTTTTTGGAGGTGTCGTATGTAGAGCCAAAGGTGAAGTATTTTTGAATTCCAGTTGTAGGGATTTTGACGTTTTGCTGGCTAGGATCATCGACGCGGAAGACGAGTGTATCATCGCGTGAGGCGATGGGTGAAATGGTGGCGATGGCATCGGCAAGGCCACTTTGAAGAGCTAATTCCGCGCGTGTGGCATCGGTGTAGGAGCGTGCCGTTTTGCGTTCTTGAGCGAGCACGGCGAGTAAGCCAACGAGAATGATGAGCATGCCGGAGATGGCAAGAATGGCCATGGGCAAGGCGAAGCCTTTTTGAGAGCCAAAGCCTTTTTGAGAACCGAAGCCTTTTTGAGAGCCGAAGCCTTTTTTTCGTTGGGAGTAACGCATCATGGTTGCAGGGGGATGAGGCGAGTGAATGTTTGCACGCTTTCGCGGGCGCGGGGATCCGTAGAGGAGGCTAGAGCGAGCCATTGCTGGGAACTACGGAGTTTCTGAGAAGAAAAATCATCGATGATTTCCAAGGTGAGCTCTACGGCATCTGGCGCGATGAGGTCTGATGCCGTCCATGGTTGAAAGGCTCCTGTGGGCAATCGGCGCAGGGGTTTTAGAGAAAATGTAAGGCAGTTGTAGAGGATGGCTTCATCGGTGCTGGGATTCACTGTCGGAAATGGAGCTGCTGTCTGTTGTTCCAAAAGTTGCTGGGTGGTAGCGGCATCGAGTTTTTTACGGAAAACCTTGTAGGAAGATCGCTGTAGGTCATCCGGTGTGAAATCGAGGTAATACACCACAGTGCTCAGGTCTCCTTCCGCTGGATTTGCTAAAAATTCTTCTGCCCCTCTCGTGATCGTGAAGGCACAACGACTGGATGTGAGTGAGTCTTGCTGCCAGTGGAATTTGGTGTTGGAAATACGCCCTGTGAGTTCCGCTTCGATGAATTGAAGGAAAGCACGGGCATCAGACAAGGTGGTAATTTTTCGTTGGGAGAAGCGATAGTTGGTAGTGGTTTGACCGACGAGGCCGAAGAGAACAAGCACGATAATGGAGGTAATGGACATGGCAACCAGTAGCTCCACTAGCGTGAAACCGGGTAGTCTGGTTTGGCGATGTCGGCGGCTTGTCATAGTTGTTTTTGGCGTGGAATCATCACGTTGTAAGTGGAAATTTGCCTTTTTCCTAAAGGTGCTTGAGCGGGGAAATGAACATCGATGGTGACGAGTGAGAGTTGTTTGCGCGGCGTGCTATTGAAGTTCTGAGGATCTCTTCCGATGCCATACATCGTGACCAGATACACGGAGCGTGGGAGTTTTGTGCCATTTTGGAATTCAGCGGTGGTGCCGACTTCGAGGAATTTCCCATCATTGTCGTAGTGTAACACCAGAGGTGCGTTGGCGGCGGAAAAGTCAGGGAAGCTTGGTGGTGGGTTGAAGGCTTCATGTGGGATGTCGCGCCATGACTCCGTTAGGGTGCGCTGGAGATCGGTGGCGATCCATGCGGAACGGGTTTCCGCCTCGCCGTTGCGGCGGCTCTTGGATCCGTTACTGGTAGCTGCGAGAATGATCGGCACGGCAAACGCAATGATGCCGAGGGCAATGACAGTCTCCATCAGGGTGAAGCCACGATGTTTCGAGGAAATCTTATGTGACGGATGATGGATCATGGAAGTTGGGCGGGGCGTTGCCGAGCTTTGCCGGTAAGGCGATTGACTTGCAGGCGTTCAAAGGCTGGCTGGCCGTTGTTACGTTCGAGGAGTTCCAGATTGCCATTGGCGAGGCGAGCTGGGCCGAGAAGAATTTCTATCGGTTTATTGGCAGGGTAAACGATTTGACCGCTCGATCCGAAGACAATGTAACTTGCGCGGGTGCCTCTTCCGGCGACGGTTGGGCTAAGAATTTTATCGTCTTCCATCACAGAAACGTTGGGCGAACTCACTGCAGCACTCGTTAAAAACATCATATTTCCTGGCAACACATCCCAGCGTTGCATGAGGCTAGTCGCATCGTAGCCCATGTTGGGCAGAGTCGGACTGGTTGGTTGCAGTTGGACCTCCGCCACGCCGATGGCTTTTCCGCCTTCTTCTCCAGAGCCATATTGGAAAAATAGCACCGCTGTTGCTTTTCCCGTGGCGATGGCATGAGCGCGGGCGCGGGATAAATTCGCTTGCACTACCTCGCGGGCGGATTGCCGTGCCTTCAGCGATGATTTGATAAATGCTGGCCCTATGACCGACAAAAGTATCACAATCACAGAAATCACTACCACGAGTTCTACCAAAGAGAATCCCCTCCCTCGGCTCGCTAGGGCGAGTCTGTTACAACGTCGATTGATAGGATGAGACCTCATAAATACCGAACCGAGAAAAAACGTAGTTTGCGGCGACGATGTAAATACTTTTCTTGCCGCCTGGCAACCATCAATATCGTGTGACGAAATTGTCACTTTGCAAGGAATGGAAAATCGCGGCGCTTCCATTCCTTGTGTCAGTTATGAATTATGAGACCCACGCATGAGAGCCTCGATGTCCTCGACTTTAAGCGGGCAGGACTTGGTCAATACCTCGCAACCAATTTCGGTGATCACGACTGTATCTTCCACACGATAGTAAGTTTGATTTTTCCGATCCCATGCCATCGGATCAACAGCAAAAACCATGCCAGGTTCGAATGGGCGAGTGTGATGCGAGCTCACATCATGAACACACATGCCCACACCATGGGAAACGTGATCCCAAAAATCAAAGAGACACGCCGCCGTTTCGCGTTGTTCTTTGGAGAAAAATTCCCATGTTTCAAACTTCGGACGCATGGTCTCGGCAGCAACGCGGTGAATTTCTTGGCGCATAGCACCGGGTTTCATCAAGGAAAGAAGTGTGCTGTGGTATTCTAACACATAGTTGTACAGCGCCTTTTGTTGAGCAGAAAAAACGCCATTCACCGGCCACATGCGTCCGATGTCCGATGTATAATACCGGTAATCTGGCGCGCAATCCGCGAGCACAATATCGCCATCGTCCAGTCGGCAATTGTTAGCTCCATAATGGGAATCGCCCGCATTGGCACTGCCCGGCACGATGGGCGCGTAAGATGGCCCGCGTGATCCGCCTTTGAGAAAGACGTATTCCATCTCCGCGTAGAGTTCATATTCGATCATTCCCGGACGAGTTGCCTTCATGGCCGCAGCAGTACCTAGGCCTGTTAACTCTCCCGCGCGGCGCATGAGCACCAACTCGGACTCGCTCTTGATAGAACGCATTTCATCGATGATTGGCGAAAGATCACGAAGCCCCATCATGGGAAATTCGCTACGTAAATTCGCGGCGATCTGGCCCACGCGACTCCGCCTGCCATCCAAGGGATCATTGAGGGTGGATTGTCGCCAGCGTTCTAGGCTGTCCCATGATTCTTTTTCTCCCTCCAGCTCCTTGCTTGGGAAATACAGTTCGCGAATCCACTGCAAGCGGCGAGTCAAAAACGACAAAGGGCGAATGGTGTCCAGCCCTGTGGTTTGCGCTACCGCGCTCGCATTGCTGGCATTGTAGCCAGAGCCATGATCGTCATCAGGAAGAAAAATCGTCGATTCGCCCTTGTGATTGATGAGTAAATAGCAACCTGGCTGCTCTACACCACAAAAGTAATAAAACTCATTATATTGTCGAAATAAGCTTCCTCCGGGCGGTGTCCCGGCTCCTGGAATGAGAGCAAAAGCACCCTCTGAAAGTTTACTGCCGAGGCGCTTTCGACGCTCTAGCAATTCGTCTTTGGAGAAATCAGTCTGAAAATTCATGTCGTTGCAGTAGGAAAAAATACCAAGTGGTCACATGATGCGACAGACAAAACATGCAGAGAAGTCAGAATAAGTGCAATACTGTTATGAAAAAAGATTCAGCA
>CAMAYN010000156.1 GCA_945862285.1 Akkermansia muciniphila
AGTTTTCTGCGATTGATCATACGATTATGACGATTGAAGTGAGACCTTGCGTATTTCTTGTCCATTTTTCGGCGGCGTATTGCGGCGGAGGAACAGGTGCTGAGACTTCTCTTGTCTTCATCCGCGAGGACAAACATTCAGCAGTAAAACTTGATTGCTGTATTGTTCTGCATGCGCAGATGCCACATGGGAAAAAGCTAGTCATTTTCCCGATCATGTCGAGAATTTCTTGGGAGGCTCATCGATTGGCTGGGAGGCGAGGACAGCTCCGCCACACTCGGTCGCGCCGACTTACTCGGGTAGCTCAAAGATTCTGTTTGAAGTCATGCGCCCGCGTCTCTAGATTCTGCGGCATGCCCGATGCGCCCACTGCTGACACCATTCAAAACCCACCAACGAGTTTTCGCGGAATCCTGAAACAACTCGGCCCTGGACTCATCATCGCTGGCTCCATCGTCGGCTCGGGCGAACTCATCGCCACTACGGCCGTGGGTGCGGAGGCGGGGTTTGTGCTGTTGTGGCTGATTATTATCGGCTGTTTGATCAAGGTTTTCGTGCAGATCGAGTTCGGACGATACAGCATCACCCATGGGAAAACGACCTTGGATGGACTGAATGAAGTGCCGGGCCCACGCAAGCGGGTGAACTGGATTTGCTGGTTTTGGGTGATTTTCTCCTTTGTCGCGCTGATTCAACTCGGCGGCATCATCGGCGGGGTGGGCGAAGCATTGGCAAACCAACAACCGCTCACCGCGGCGGGGCAGGAAATCAATGTGCGCGAAAATGCTAAAATCGAAATCATGCTGACGGACAGCCTGCAAAAGCGTTTTGCCGATGATGAACGCATGCGCCCACAACTCGCTGACTTACAGGAAAAGAAAAATGCCGCTCTCACGCAATTGGCAAAAAATCCACAGAATCAAGCGAGCAAGGCACCCGATGCATTGATTTGGGCGGTCATCATCACCCTGTTGTCGATGGTTTTACTCGCTGTGGGACGATACAAAATGATTCAAAATGTTTCCACGATTCTCGTCGCCACATTTACTCTCGTGACCGTGCTGAATTTGCTCTATCTCCAATTCCTGCCCGAGTGGCGGGTGTCTTGGGCCGACATCCAACAAGGTCTAAGTTTTTCCGTTCCTCCCGGCAAAGGTATGGCAGTGGCGTTGGCGGCATTTGGCATCATCGGCGTGGGTGCCACGGAGTTGATCCAGTATCCGTATTGGTGCCTCGAAAAAGGCTATGCCAAGTGGACGGGGCCGCGTGATGATTCTGCCGAATGGGCGGCACGGGCCAAGGGCTGGATTCGCGTTCTGCAATGGGATGCATGGTGCTCGATGGTAGTTTATACCGTAGCCACAGTAGCATTTTATTTGCTGGGCGCAGCGATTCTTGGTCGCACGGGGCTGAATCCCGATAACGAACACATGGTGCGCACCTTGGGGCAGATGTATGTGCCGGTTTTTGGTGCGGCGGCGAAGATCGTATTCTTCATCGGCGCGCTGGCAGTTCTTTATTCCACGTATTTTGTCGCCACGGCCAGCCATGCCTTAGTTTGTGCCGATGCCCTGCGAGTGTTTGGTTTATCCAAGGGGAAAGAAGAATCGCGCCGACTGACCATCCGCCGCTTCAGCATTGGCTTACCGGTGTTGTTTCTCGCCAGCTACGCCTATTTCCACGCGCCGCAACAACTCGTCCTCGCGGGTGGTTTCATGGGGGCGCTAATGCTGCCTCTACTTGGTGTGGCGGCATTGTTTTTCCGCTATCGACGCAGCGACGCACGACTTTTGCCAGGGCGTTTGTGGGACATAGGACTTTGGCTCAGCGTGCTCGGGCTGTTCATCGCCGGTGCTTATGCCTTATATGATAAAGTGCTGAAATGACTCTTATTTTCCCGTAGGAATGGCATAAAATTTCATCGCATTGCGGTGAAATACCTTCGCGTTTACCTCAGCGCCTTTGTCGGCGAAGTAGGATCGCGTAAGTGCTAAAAGCGAGGCATAATCGCCCGTGCTCGCGGCTACCGGCCAATCACTGCCATAGATCAAGCGATCTTCCCCATAACACGCAAAACACAGATCGAGGATGGGGCGATAAAACGCCAAATCTTTCGGCGCGGGCTGTTTCTCCACCCGACCATACAGTGCGGAAATTTTACAAACGACATTCGGCTGCTTTGCCAATTCGCGGAAATGTTTCGCCCATTCTTCGTTGAGCGGCTTGCCATCGAGACGCAGATTTCCCATGTGATTGACCATGATGCGCAGTTGCGGCAGGCGTTGGGCTATGGTGCGAATGTCCGCCAAGGAATAGCCACCCGCGAGAAAATCTACCGCTTTTCCGGCCTTGGCAGTGGTTGCTAAATCTCGGAATAATGCCTCGCTCAAGCCATCTTGGTAGCGCCCAGAAAGTCGATACCCCAAATAACGAGGGTCTTTGCATAAGTCGGAAAATAAGGGTGCAAATGCATCCGTGCCGATCACCTCGGAGAGATTCCCCACGACCCCACGAAACAAACTCGGGTTATGTTTCGATATATCTAAATTCCATTGGTTATCCGGCAAACTCTGCCCCGCTTGCACCAATACCACGCCAGTGACACCGTTGGCTTTCGCAATTTCCTCAAAGGCCGGTGGTAAAAAATCTTTATACAAGATGGGATCATCCTTTTTGAGCCAACTCAATCCCGCAGGGCGAGATAGTTGCCACACGTGAACATGGCAATCGACTAAAGGCTCATCCCCCGCCGATGTGGGCTGCATCGATGTACCGAGCATGGCCATGCCGATTGCCGATTTTTGGAAAATGCGTGATATGAAGTTGAGGTAAGCCTGCATCATTTTTTTTGGTTTATTTCGTCGATGATGAATCATGAATCCGTCCGGAATGGCACGGCAGGCAGACCCTCACTGTTGTAGAAATCCACATCAGGCACCTGCTGCCAGCCGAATCGCACATGAAGTGGACGAGAAACTTTCGGAGAGCTAACGATAACCGTTTTTTCCTGAATCACGGCATCAGCCGGGTGAAATGTGCCATCGGCACCCGAGATCACGAATCCCTTGAGCGCGCCGCCTTTGGCAAGGATGCCGTTTGCCGTATGAGTGAATTGCAAAATGGCGCGATTCTCGATCACTGACATGGATTGAAAAACAGGGCCAGAGGATTCGATGGCATCGCCGTAGCTCAAGGCTCGAGCCGCAAGTGCCAAGCGCTCACCTACCGGTTGTTTTCGCGTGGGGTGAATATCCTTAGCGTCGCCCACATCAGTCGTGACTGCTAGAGCGGTGTGAGGGGTATTTTTTACGATACTTGCCTGCGCTTCGCGAAAAGCGGGATTGGTGGATGAAAAAGGCGCCAACTGCACGATGAGAAAAGGCATTTCTGCCCCCCAGACATGGCGCCAATCTGCGATCATGGCGGGCAAGAGTTTCCTGTAATTGTCCGGCTGGTTCGAATTTGCTTCGCCTTGGTACCAGATCACTCCCCGAATCGGGAACGGCTGCAACGGTGCGATCATACCGAAGTGCAGTGCCCCGGGGCAGTCGTGGCAACGCATCTTTGGCGGTTTTGGTGGCGACTCGGATGGAATTTTCTTGTCGCGATGATATTGAAAGCTGCGGTAAGCGGCGGCGATTTCGCTAAAATCTTTGGCACTGACATTTTTCCATAAATCGATATTTTTTGTGTCTTCGTTGAGTCTTTTGAGTGTTGATGGATTCATCCATGTCTGAATTTTGGTGCCGCCCACGGAACTGATCAGCAGTCCCACGGGGATATTTTTCGCTTTTTGAAGATCTCTCGCAAAATAATAGGCCACGGCCGAGCATTCCCCTACAGTTGTGGGTGATATGGTTTGCCATTGTCCTCGCATTGACATTGCGGGTTGTTGCGCGAATTGCTCCGCTACAGTGAAAAATCGGATCTGCGGATGATGGGCGGCGGCGATTTCGGTAGCGGCATTCGCCACTTTGTTCATGCGGAAATGCATGTTCGACTGGCCCGAGCACAACCACACATCGCCTACGAGAACGCCCGAGATTTTGACGGTTTCTGAATTCTTGATCGATGTGATCGCTATGGTTCTTTCATCAGAGCAGGCTGGTAACGCATCGAGGTGCAATCGCCAGTTACCAGCCGCGTCTGAGGTGGCAATTTTTTTCTGATTCGCAAAGGTCACATGAATGGTGTCATCGGGAAGTGACTGTCCCCATAATGGAACCGGCTGATCACGTTGGAGAACCATTTGATTTGTGAAAACATCTGCCACACGCAAGGCAGCAAGCGCCTGATTCACGAGCAGAAATCCTCCCCATAAGAATACGGAGAAAAGAACAGAAATCGGCTTTAGTAGTCTAGACATGGGGTTTGATGTATCGCTACAGGATAACGCAATCAAACTCTAGAACATTGCTCCTTGGGTCGAGGAAAAAATGCCATGAGCCGCGTTAGTAGGAATTTCCATAGCCGCCATAGCCGCTTTGGCTGTCATAGCCATTTTGGTAATTTGAGCGTGGGTGGTACGGAGCTGGTGCACCGTAGCCGTTTTGTGATTCTTGCCGATCTTTTTTCTGTCCGATGAAACCGCCGAATAGGCCACCAAGGCCGGCACCGATAGCAGCACCTGCGGCGCCTTCCTTCGATTGATGTCCGACGATGCCGCCTACCGCGCCGCCGAGCAATGCGCCCGTCGTGGCATCGCGTGCCGTGTGCGAAGCGTTAGGATTTTGGTAGGCGCAGTTCGATAGAATCGCCGCAGTTGCGATCATTACAGGGATGAATTTGTTCATTTTCATGTGTTGAGTAATGCAACGTAGATTAGCCAATTTTATTCACGATTTTTTTCACTAGATCCGGTCCTTGGTAGATGAAAGAGGTGTAGATTTGCACTAAACTCGCGCCTGCATTGATTTTTTCCTGAGCATCTTCGGCAGAGGAAATGCCGCCTACGCCGATGATGGGGATTTTTTTCCCGAGATGCGATGCGAATGCTTGCAATACATGCAGGCTGCGCTTTTTCACTGGCGGACCAGACAAGCCGCCGGATTGTTGATGCAGTGGATCGGATTCCACGCCTTCGCGAGAGAGTGTCGTGTTGGTAGCGATTAAGCCATCGAGCCCACCTTGGAGGAATACTTCGGCAAGTTCATCAATATGCTGATCATCGAGATCCGGTGCTACTTTGAAGGTGATGGGAACGTATTTCCCATGCTGACGAGCGAGTTTGTCTTGCTCTTGTTTTAGCACTTCTAGGAGCCGCTTAGTGGCATCCGCGTTTTGTAAATCACGCAATCCGGGCGTATTCGGCGATGAGAGATTGACGGCGATGTAGTCGGCCACTGGATAGGCCTCGCGCAGGCAAACGAGATAATCATCTGCGGCATTTTCATTGGGAGTATCTTTATTTTTACCAATGTTGAAACCGATAATCCCTTTGAAATTTTTACTCGATTGCACATTTTCGACACCCGAATGAATGCCGGAATTATTAAAACCCATGCGATTAATGATCGACTCATGAGAAAGGAGCCGAAATAGGCGCGGTTTCGCATTTCCCGACTGTGGCCGTGGCGTGATCGTGCCGATTTCGATGAAGCCAAATCCCATACGCCCAAGGGCATCGATGGTATTTCCTTCTTTATCGAGCCCGGCGGCTAGGCCGACCCGATTGGGGAAGGTCAATCCCATCACCTCGCAAGGAGTTGCCGAAGGAAAGGGTGGGTAAAGTAGGGGTAAAAGGCCGACACTTTCTGCCATGCGCAGGCCAGCCATGGAAAGGTGATGCGCTGTTTCGGCATCGAGAGAAAATAAGAGCGAGCGGATAAGACGATACACGGTCAGAAGATCGTAGAACTTGGGAGTCGCTTGTCGATATTTTTCACAGCCTACAAACGATTCAGGAGTGGGTGGGTGTTTTGCGAGTTGAGCAGAATGATATTGCAATTGTTGCTGCATCAGGGATTGACTATTCTCCGTGGAAGAGACTTTTCTATTACATGAGCGGTTAGCAGCAGGATCTGTGACAATCGGCAAGCACGGTGTATGCCGTGTTTTATTGAAGAATAACCAGCATTTTCTCTGGCTGCTGCTGGTGCCAGAAGTGTCTAGTGAAGTGACCGAATTGCATCATCTCGACGATCAGACCTACTCTTCTGTTTGCCATACGATCAAGAAATTTTCTTCATGGGTCGGAACTAGAGTAGGAATCGAAAAAGTGAACGTGGCAGCCATTGGCAATCAAGTCCGGCAACTGCACATCCATATCGTAGGCCGCCATTCCGGTGACATCGCGTGGCCAAGCGTGATCTGGTCTAATACGGAAAAGCAGCCCTACACGCAGCGAGACTTACTTTCATTGCAAGAAGCGTTAGAACGTTTTCTCGCTTACGAGTAAGCTCATTCAATAAAAAATCGGAATCTGCAAAAAATATAAAAAAGTATTTGCAAGCTACCTTGTTATGCAAGATACTTGGCTCACGCATGACTGACGAGGTAAACCGCCAAGAGCAAAGCAGTTGGTTTGACAACTGGGTTATTCAGTTGCGCAAGGGCCTTCTTGAATATTGTATCTTACGTGCTCTGGCAGGCGGCGAATGGTATGGTTATGCCCTTGTTAAAGCCTTGGTCAATTTACCTGGATTAGGTGTTTCTGAAGGATCTATTTATCCACTTCTCTCGCGCCTACGAAAACAAGGACTGGTCACGACGCGCTTGGAAGAATCCAACGAAGGACCTGCGCGAAAATATTATCAACTCACGCCTACTGGCACACAGCAGGAAAAAGAAATGTCGATCTACTACGGACAAATGATTTGTGGCGTAGAAATGCTCGCTGAACCCGCCCTGCGTAACAAATTATCCGGAAATTAATCACAAACCCACCACCTCACCTATAAGACGAACATGAAACACTGGACTGATACCGCAGAAAGCAGGCTTGAAGAATACCTCCGCCAACGTTCCGATCGCGAAAATTTACACGGCGAGGATGCCGAAGAACTTCGTAGCGATTTACGACGTCACATTCACGAAGAAGCAGAAAATGATCCATCCATCACCTCGGTCGGCGTGATGCAATTAGAAAATCTGTTAGGCAAGCTCGATGTCGGCTATAAGCTCCCTCCCGCGATCACACTCACCCTAGGTGAAAGGAAGCAGCGCTCTTGGTATTTGTGGCTACTTGGAGTATTTCTTCCTGCAATTGTCGTGGTCATCGAAGCCTCCACTTCGCTATGCGCTTCAGAAATCTTCGATCCCATCCCCACGTGGTGGCATTTTCTGCTATTGATTGCCGTGCCTATGAGTAACGCATGCCTGCTTTCACAAAAGGCCCAGAGTCAACAAATTGTCAAAAAGCTCAATCCGATTCTCGCCGGGTGTGCTTTCGGTGTATCGTTATTTTACGCGCTGATCTTCCTTCCCATGACGGTCATCGGCGTGATGGCATTGATCTTTTTCCTATTTGGATTACTGCCCCTCTCGCCCCTATTGAGTTGGCTTAGCACATGGCGTATCGCCCGAAGAATCGCCCGCCAAAGCGGCAGCAACTTTCGCCGGCTATATCTACTTACTGCCATAGCTATCTTTTCACTACTTGCCATCGGGGAGATTCCCGGACTGTGGACCTTGCATCAACTCACCAACGCTTGCTCTACCGACACAGAAATTTCCCAACCCGCCATCGCAAAGCTCCGCCAATGGCATTCCCAAAAAACTCTGCTCAACGCCTGTTATGCATCCCCATGGGGAAGACGTAAGGGAGAAATGAGCGACTGGATCAGCGAAGGCTGGTTTAGCATGCTTACGTTTTCTTCATCGAGCAGGGCTGATGTAATCAACGCACAAACCGCGCGCAGTGTTTTCTATCAAGTTACGGGAGAAAACTTTAACACCTTCCCCTCGCCTGCAGCTAACAAAAATAACTACTTCGGTCGCGGCAGTGATATCGTCGAAGAAGACTGGGATCATGGCGGTGATGCCGTCGCCGGACGCACAGCCTATCTCGATCTAACAGAATCTCGCTACGATGGCCATCTCGATCAACAATCTGGCATTTCCTATGGCGAATGGACCATGGTATTTCATAATTCCTCCGCCCTCCCGCGCGAAGCTCGATGCCAAATCCGTGTGCCAGCGGGCGGCAAAGTTTCCCGACTAACCTTGTGGATCAACGGCGAACC
>CAMAYN010000157.1 GCA_945862285.1 Akkermansia muciniphila
GGCGGTATTTATTTGCCGCCTAGCTTAATACGCAATTGCGCATCTTTCGCCGTTGGTGCGATGAGTTTTTCTTCGATGGGACGGCCTGCGTCGTCAAGGAGTTGTAATTGATAGCGCTGGCCTTGTTTGACTTTGAAGACCAGAAACTCATTCATGTCGGCCGTTTTTGTCGGCGTGGTTCCCTCTGTGACGATGACATCGGCTTGGCGCAGAAGGACTTTTTTGGGTTCGCGAAGCTCTGTGCCGTCGGCGGCTTTAGTAACGGCATCAATGCGGAGTTCACATTCCCCCGTTTTCGGAATGAGGTGCGAACCAAGATCGATGTAGCGCTGGCTCACATCTACCGCAGGCACACTGGTATCACGAAAGTTCCAAACCATGGGGAAATGCGTGGGCTTTTTCTGATCGGGCGATGGGGCCCAGGACGTAGCAAAAATGCCATGAAACAAGCTACCTGGAATCCCGCGTGCTGCTTCGGGGATCACCCATCCGTGGTCGAGACCTTTTGCATCGGGATTGTATTCGGTGAGCATCCAGCGCTTGGTTTCAGGGAGCCAGACTTCAACCCAATTATGATTGCCCTCCATGGTTGTCCACATGGCCGTTCCTGCGATCCGACAAGGGATGCCAACGGAGCGTAAGGCATCGCAGAGGAGAATGGAAAGGCCGGTACAACTGGCCATTTTTAAGCGCATGGATTCCTCGGGACCTTGGTTCGGGGCTCGGCGTTTGGTGTTGTATCGAACGTCTAGTTCTTTTTCGATGGCATCGTTGATGCGTTGGCGCGCGGTGCTCGCATCTGGAGCATCGGCGGCAATGCGGGTGAACCGTTTTTTAAAATCGGCACGCCATGAATCGCGTGATTCATCGAGAACGGCATACGGTAGGACATCGTTGAGAAAAATATCCTCGGGAATGGCTTTGCCCCATGGCATTCCATCGCGTGCCTCGTAGGCTAGGCGCACATTCTCCAATAAATATTCTGCTTTCAGCGTTTTTGCATCCTGCGCAGGCATGTGCTGGACGAGAAATTCCATTCCTTTTTTCTGGGATTCGGGACATTCCTTCCATGCTTTTGTCAGTTCTGCGGAATTCGTCGCTGCTGCCGCCATCGCTTTCCCCCAAGAATGGGGAATTTCTGCAATGGCTGTGGCTTGAATGGCGATACTGGCGATGAAGGAAAAAAATATGCTTTTCACGACCGCATCATCCGTTCGGACTCATGATAAAACAAGTCTCAAATCGGAAAATGCCTTCATTCCTTGATTCGATAGGCGCATCGAGAGAATCACCCGCTACAAGGGCAATTCGTAACCGCGCCCGGTGTGACCCTGGTGCCAACTGATGTAAGCGGAATTCACGGTGGCATATCCGCCGGGTGTGGGATAATCACCGGTGAAATACCAATCACCGCATGGCCCTTTGATGGAGGCGTGAAGATTTTCAATGCTTTGGAAAAGGATTTCAACTTCTCCATGCCAGGCGATGTTTTCGGGGTAAACCATGCGACTGATTTCGGCGGAGATTTCATCGTCGGAAAAATGCTCGTAAAGTCCTTTCACAGCGTTGCGCATTTCGCTCGGCGGCTTGGCTAACTCGGCTTGGGCATTTTCGTAAATTTTATCGATCAATTCCTGCCGACCAGCGCGACGATGGAGAGCAACAGCGGCTTGGAAGGCGATGAATTTGCCGATTTCTGACATATCGATGCCGTAGCAATCGGGGAAGCGGATTTGTGGCGCCGTGGAGCAAACGATGATTTTTTTCGGGTTCGTGCGGGCGAGGATTTTGAGGATGGATTTTTTCAAGGTCGTGCCGCGGACGATAGAGTCGTCGATGATACAAAGGTTATCATTCTCTTTAATGCAGCCGTAGGTAATGTCATAGACGTGAGATACCAGTTGTTCGCGTCCTTTTTCTTGGGTGATGAAAGTGCGCATTTTGATGTCCTTGTGGGCAATTTTTTCACCACAGGGCCAATTTTTAAGAATAAGAGAATCGACCTTCTCGGAGGTAAGTGTGCCGTCATTCAGGGAGGAAAGAAGTTCGTTGCGCACTTGCTGACGACGGTAGAGACGCAGGCCATCCATCATGCCGTAATAGGCGGTTTCTGCGGTATTGGGAATGAAAGAAAAGACCGTATTATCAAAGGCGTGGCCAATGGATTCGGCAATTTGCGGCACGAGTGCTGCTCCCATGGCTTTGCGCTCGCGGTAAATGGCAGGGTCATTTCCACGAGAGAAATAGATTCGTTCGAAGGAACATGGCTTGTATTCAAGCGGATTCGTAAAGGTGGTTTGCTGGATCGAACCATCGGCCTTAATGATGACCAATGCGGCAGGAGGTAAAACGGTAACTTCTTCTGCTGTGGTCTCGAAGACGGTCATGAGCGGCACACGCTCGGAGGCGAAGGCGACGACTTCGTCATTGATCAGCATGTGGCAGGGACGGATGCCATGCGGATCACGGAGGACAAACATATCGCCATTGCCGATGACTCCGACGATCGCATATCCTCCGTCCCAAGCGTGGGCAGAGGTTTTTACGATGGAATCAATATCGAGCTGGGCAGAAATGTGTTCTTGGATCTCGTGGCCATCGGTGATGGTGTGGTGCAGAGCACGGTAAAGACTGGTATGCGCTTCGTCGAGGTGAAAGCCAATTTCTTCGAGAACGGTTTGGGTATCTGTGCCGAAAACGGGGTGTTGCCCGCGATCAATCAGTTTGCGGTTGAGATCGGCGGTATTGGTCATATTGAAATTCCCCATAACCATCAGGGTGCGGGTAGGCCAATTTGACCGACGGAGGTAGGGATGGCAGGAACCTTCATCGAAGTCGCCGGAGGTGCCGTAGCGCAGGTGACCGATGAGGACTTCGCCGCCAAAATCGAAGCGCGATTTGACAGAGGCCGGGTTTTTCGGATCGAGGATTTCTTTTCGGGCGAGTTTATTGAAGTATTTGATCTCGTTGCGAAAAAGAGTGGAAAGAGAATCTTTTTCCGCATCGCGGCGGCGGAAAATGTAGGGCAGCCCGAGCGGCATATTGAGCTTGGCACAGCCGATGCCGACTCCGTCGTGACCACGGTTGTGCTGCTTTTCCATGAGAAGAAACAGCTTATTAAATCCCCAAAGGCATGTGCCATAGCGGTCATAATAGTATTCCAATGGCTTGCGAAGGCGGACAGCGGCGATACCGCATTCGTGTTTGAGGAAATCACTCATGGTGGATGCAAAAGGGAGAGGGATGAAAGATTTACAGAATTTTTTTCAGAATTTACTCGGCAATTTTTACCGAAATGCCATCACCATGTCGCATGGTACCAAGAATCATTCCTCCGGGACCAGCTTGGCAAGCGGACTCTGCTTGATCGGCAGAAACGATGGCAACCCAACCGATGCCCATGTTTAGCGTGTGGAAACGGTCTTCGGAATCGATGAAGTCATAGAGTTTACTGATGCCAGGCAGATTCCACGCGGGGATGGTCAGATCGGCGCCAAGACCTTCAAAAAGTCGTTCTAGATTCTCGGGCAGTCCGCCGCCAGTAATGTGAGCCATGGCTTTTGGCTTGATGGAGCGTTTTTTCAAATCAGCTACGACATCGTGGTAAAGACGAGTGGGTTTGAGCCAATGAGCGAGTTCTTCTTCACTCACCAGATCGGGTTGCTCGCGTAGGACGCGACGAACGAGTGACCAGCCATTGGCGTGAATGCTGTCTGAAGCATAACCGATGAGAACATCGCCCACCCCGACGGTGGACGGATCGATCAGATCGGATTTTTCGGCACAGCCGATGCAGAAGCCGGAGAGTTCGATGACGCCTTCTGGGACGATTCCTGGCATTTCCGCCGTTTCGCCGCCTGCGAGGATGCAACTGCAACTCTCTAAATAATCTGCCATACCGGAAATGAGACGTTCGATTTTTGCCTCATCGAGCGCAGGAATGCCGATGTAGTCGAGAAACATCAAAGGATCGCCACCCGTGGTGAGGATGTCATTGACATTCATGGCGACGAGGTCTTTGCCCGCCGTTTCAAACATTTCACGCTCTAACAAAAGCTCTAGTTTGGTTCCCACGCCATCGCAACCCGTCATGATGACGGGAGCGGTGTAGCTACTGAGATCGTAGCAGGCAGCAAATAATCCGTAGGCTCCAAGGAGTTGGCGGTTTTTTTGAGTACGTTTTACGTGTCCCTTGATATCCTTGACGATGGCCGCGGCGCGGCGAGTATCGACTCCTGCTTGTTGATAGGTCAATTTTCCTGACATGCGCTATATGCCTTACGGCGCACGGTTCTGCCAGCTATCGACGTATGAGTCACGCCGAAAAATTGATTTTCCGTGATCTCACTTAATCAAAACGGCTTGCAATCCAGAAATGCATGGAACAACATAACATTCATGACACGATTGACGGTTACAAAAACACCAAAATGTTATGTTGGCGGGGCTTTTATTCGCTCAGAAAGCGGAAGAGTGAGGGCATGGGCGGATGTGAAAGGGAATTTTTTTGCGAATTTCCCCCTTTGCTCGCGCAAGGATGTGCGGAACGCCGTTGAGGTCGCGGCCAAAGCGGGGAGCGCATGGGCATCTCGCAGTGGCTACAATCGTGGGCAGATTCTTTATCGTCTCGCTGAAATGCTTGAGCCACGAGCTGAGGAAATGGCGCAAGCCTTGCAACTGAGTGGATTCTCACCGGAAGAAGCCATGCGCGAGGTAAACGCCACGATTGAACGCATTGTGCATTACGCGGGATGGACCGATAAATACCAATCTCTTCTAGGCAGCGTCAATCCGGTTGCCTCACCCCATTTTAACTTTACTGTCATGGAGGCCATAGGCATCGTAGGTGTCATTTCTGCCGACGAATCTCCTTTGCTAGGCATGATGTCACAGATCCTGCCGGTGATCGCAAGTGGGAATTCGGTAGTGGCACTTGCATCAGAAAAACATCCGTATCCAGCCATTTTGTTAGGCGAAATGCTTGCCACCAGCGACCTTCCGGGCGGTGTGGTGAATTTACTGACGGGAGACCGTAGCGAGATGCTACCAACTTTTGCTACGCACGAGCATATTCGAGGAATTTCTGCCTTTGTCAGACAGCAAGATCAAATCACTCTGGAACAAGGTGCCGCAAGCAGCGTAAAGCGGGTAAAATGTTACTCGGTTCTCGATTGGTATAGCGAGGAAGCCCAAGGACTGTATTGGATTCGTGACTTCATCGAATCAAAAACGACATGGCATCCCATCGAAAGCTAATTTGCCAAAACACTTTGTATTATCTGCTTCATGTATCTTCATATCTCAATCGATCGACAATTGCTAGAACTGCGCAACGGTGATGCGATTTTACGCAGCTACCCCATTTCCTCCGCGTCCAAAGGGGTAGGCTGCCAAGCGGATAGCTATCGGACACCCGTGGGACGATTTCGCATAGCGGAAAAAATCGGTGCCGATGTCGCATGGGGAACGGTGTTTCAAAGTCGCAAGCCGATAGGACTTTGGCACACCAATCACGTAACATCCGACGATTTGATTACCTCTCGCATTTTGCGATTAGATGGACTAGAACCCACCAACGCCAACACTTATGATCGCTGCATTTACATTCACGGCACCAATCACGAATCACGGATTGGCGAACCATGCAGCCATGGATGCATTCGCATGCGCAACGACGATGTGATCGATCTCTTCGACATCGTGCCAAATGACATCGAAATCATCATTGAATCGCCGAATAAATTAGGCGGAAAAATCATTTTCTTTGATTGCGATTCCACCTTATCAAGCATCGAAGGAATTGATGAATTAGCGCGATTTTGTGGTCCAGCAATTTTCCGCGAAGTCGAAGACCTAACCAATGCAGCGATGAATGGCAAAGTTCCTATCCACGAGGTATTCCCGAGGAGAATGGATATCATCAAGCCCGACAAAACAGCGTGCGATGCGGTGGCGCAAATGTACATAGAGACTATTGTTCCAGGCGTAGAAGAAACACTGAAAAAATTGCGCGAATCAGGATGGATGATCGTGATTATCAGCGGAGGATTTACCAACGTCATTCGTCCTCTTGCGGATCACTTAGGAATCGAACACGTAGAAGCAGTGCCAATATTTTTCGATACTGCCGGTCAATACCGCGGCTATGGAATCAACTACCCCACCACACGAAATGGAGGGAAGCCAGAGATCATTCGCGAATGGAAGCAGGCACTACTCCCTAGCGCAACTGTCATGGTCGGCGATGGCATGTCCGATTGCGAAACGATTTCAGAAGTGGACTACTTCATCGGCTTTGGTGGAGTGATCGCTCGTGAAAAAGTAAAAAATACCGCATCCATTTTCGTTACCTCATTTCAAGAAATCTTGCGGCACATGACCCATTTTTAGTCTATGAATCATACTGCATTACTAATGAAATTATTCGCTCTGGCTGTCTCTGTTTCTATGGCAAGCGCTGTAGAGCTAACGACGGTGAAAATCGATTCCTTCGCAACCCCCCCAGAAAAAATCAATGGCGCTCATCTTCCAGAGAAACCGATGGAACTTCATCCACCCGATATTAAAAAATCTGCCAATTTCCAAGATATTTTGCAATACTTAGGGGTAGAACTTACCTCTGAGCAGATGATTTATCTAACAAAAAATCATTTCCTGCTCCTCCCCATCGAGTTCACCTCCCTTGGCGAAATACCACCAATAAACCCACACAAGATTTCAGCGATGGAAAATCAATCCCACTAGCAAAAAGGAACCGCCACGGCCTGCAATGAAATTTTTTATAAAAAAATTCTTTACATTATGACAATTGCTGTTTACTAAACCACCGTACTAGTAAAAGTTTATGACGAACAAGAGTCTCAAAATATCACACACACTACTCGCCGCAGTCGCATTATTTCCATGGATTACGGCATCTGCTCAAACTACGGCGAACCCCATCGTTGACTTCGTTCTTGATGCCTCGGTAAGCTCAGGTAATACTTACCAAAACTTCCATCAAGCTGGTGCTGGCAGCAGCGGTGTTTATGTGATCGGATTCAACGTTGATGTTTCCCATGTCAACGGTGCCCCAAACGGACTCGGTCCAGTCGCAGGTTTTTGCATCGAACTTTCACAGAACATCGGTAACGGGACTTGGACATACGAGGCAGGTCACCTCTACCAAGCGTCCGCTGGTATTGCTGGCACGATCGGAACATCAAGCTCCAACATTCCCGTAGGTGGCATCGGCGATCTGCGAGCAGCCCGAGTACGTTATTTGTTTGATCATTTCTATCAATCAAGCAACATCTCACTTTGGACTCATAACAGCACAACATCGAACATTCACGCATTCCAACTCGCTCTTTGGGAAGTATCTCACGATGACGATCTTAGTCTTAGTAACACGAATGGTTCGATTTATTTTTCCGGCGGTCAAGGATCGGGTGCTAATGCGCCATTCCGCAATAACGTCATTAACCTTGCCAACTCATGGCTTACGAACATCAGCAACGCAGGAGTCACTGAAAGTTACACCAGCACCACAATCGATGTAGCAACTCTCATCAGCGTGCAAGGAACAAATAACGGTCCAGACTATCAGGATCTCGTGATGGGTTACGCCAAAGGCGCTCCAGGGTATGATCAGTTCACTCAACTAATTCCAGTTCCTGAGCCCTCATCCATCCTCTCCATTCTGTTTGGCTCCCTGCTAACTTTACGCCGTCGTCGCTAAGAATCGCTTTTAGATTTTGATTGCCTGATTCCAGTCGATCAATTTTCAACGCCGCAATCACACGATTTGCGGCGTTTTTTTTATTCTCTGACTCGATTCCCCCCCATGTCACACCTTGCAAATGCTCGCATCGCGTGTAGGTGTTTTTTCCCATGGAAATTGTTCTTGTTTACCCCCACCAGTTATTCGAGCATCACCCGGCGATTCATCAAAAAACGTGCTCGATCTTACTACTGGAGGAGCCGTTGTTTTTCGGCAATGATCGACGCTGGCCTGCGAAGATACACAAACAAAAACTCGTATTGCATCGGGCGTCAATGTCCGCATGGGCCGATCGT
>CAMAYN010000158.1 GCA_945862285.1 Akkermansia muciniphila
AATGTTTCAGGAGACGAGATCTACTCGGGCAGTGGAATCGTGGTCAGCGGGCCGGTTGCAGAGAAAATCACGGGCTCACCAAAATCCGCCCTGATCGCAATCTATACGGGAACCAAAGTGGGGACTTGCCTCGCCTGGAGCAATGACAAGGGGCAGACCTGGAATAACTACGCTAAAAACCCTGTCGCCAATCCCACCGATGGAGCCGCTCCGAGGGATCCCTGCGTCATTTGGCATGATCCGACGAAAAAGTGGGTGATGGCCCTTTTCGAAGAAGGCACCACTTTTTACGGATCGAAGGATCTCATCAACTGGGAAAAACTGAGTAACATCAAGTTTGGTTTCGAATGCCCCGATCTTGTGGAGCTTCCTCTAGACGGTGATCCGAACAACATGAAGTGGGTCCTTTATGATGCCGCTGGTAAATACCTCGTTGGTCACTTTGATGGAACGCGCTTTATCGATGAGAACAAATCCAAAGAGAATCTCTTCATGGATGTCGGCCCGGACTTTTATGCCGGTCAAAGCTTTTTCCCCTACACACTACCCCAGAAGAAATACATCCAAATCGCTTGGAAGGACGAATGGAACGGCGGCATTGGCGAAAAACCATGGGAGCGGAACGCGACCTTTCCCGTCGAACTGGGCTTGGTAACACGCGACGGTACAATGCGCGTCACCCGAACCCCTATTGCGGCGATTAAAGCACTTTACAAAGACACTCCTGTTCGAATCGGCAAGAGTGAAGTGGGAGCTGAAAACATCCTCAAGGATGTCCGTTCAAAAACCTTCGATATGACCCTAACCTTCGATTTGAAGGGCGCCACGGCAGAAACGATTGTGTTCCAAATCGCGAACGTCAGCTATCAATACAATATTGCAGAACAGAAAATCATCTATCGAGGAGTCGAGAAAAACAAATTTGGCGACAAGCAGCCGCCGGTATTACGCCCGGATGCAAACCAGATTCTCAAGATACGAATGCTCGTCGATTGGTCATCAATCGAAATCTTTTCCGACGTCGGAGTTTTCTCTCTTAGTCAGCAGGTCGCATTCGACCCCAAAGACGACAGCTTGAGTCTGACCGCCAGTGGAGGGAATGTAAAACTGGTCAACCTTGAGCTTCACCAGATTCAGTCGATATGGAGGTAATGTGATCGAAGCATAAAGAAACCGAACACGCGAGTGGTGGCAACGGTGGATAACACCTCTAGTTCGCTGCGCACCTGTCGCTCAATCTCCGCCGTGACACACGACAAACGTTCGACAGAATCCATTTATGTACATTCACAAGTTTCTGGTTCATTTCGCTCTATTTATGAACGCCAAAGCGGCAACGCTGGTTCTCATTCCACCCGATGACGGAGTGCCATCGCAAATCATTGAGAGCACATCTAATTTGGCGCTGAATTTCCGAGTTGGTGCAGAGTACGTTTAGTAACAAAGGCAGAAGTGGGTTTTAACGTAGTTCCTCCAGACCTTGCTGCTTGGCTCGTGCGTAGTGCTGTTTTTGAAACAAATAAGTTGCCGCCAGGAGCCGTCCCTGCATCTTCCGTCATGTCATCGCAGAAACTACAAACGGGGTTTGCGTTCGACTTTCCTGAGACTCTATTTTCTGCTGGTACATATTTCTCGGTATTTTTTACATATGCGTCGTTTGCGGATTACTCTTCTTCCTACGCTCCGGGAGCATACGATGATATTCAGCATGGCGGAATCGAACTGTCCGGAGTTTACGTGTCAGATTGGTTTGGTAATCCGAATTCTTTGGCCTTCCTCCCAATATGTTGATCGACGGTGCAATCGTCCCAGAGGTGAATACTAGCGCGTTGTTTTCAGCGGAGTCTCAATTCTTCTGATGTATCGGCGGGTAAATCGAAAACTCGAACAAGCCACATCATCCAACCTCTAGGAGCCGCTTTGTTTCCATGACTTCTCGTATTCTACGGCGTGACATCAGAATTGTAAAAGGATGATCGACAACCTGTCTGTGGTAATCCATTTTCTCATCGGCATTCAATCCCGTTGGGATAGATGAGCGGAGGATGGGCAAGATGCTGCACAAAAAATCAGTCTTTTCCGAAAACGAATTTCACAAAACCTCCTGACGGTCAGTATCCAACCTAACGCAGTGATACACATCCGCGCCCGACTGGTAAAAGACCTCGCGCAGGTGCATTTTCTCTTCGCACACGAGTATTTTCCCCTGCACGGGCGCATTTCAATGAGAATCACAACTTTTCGTGTTGCAACATGTTGAATCACCTGTTGCGTCTATCGCAAAAGATACCCTGCCCGAATCTATGAATCGTTCCTCATTCCATCATCTCCGTCCTTTCGCTCTCGGGTGCCGTTTTTTCTTAAAATCAACCATCGGCAGGCATGCTTATCGATTCCTAGCATTCCTCTTCATCCTGCAAAGCAGTTTTCTCCAAGCACAAGTCGTCGTTACATTGGGTACTGGCAAGATCACAGGCTCTGTAACCGGTGTGAACTCGGGCAATGCTAGCGTCAGCGGCCTTCCCGCCGGCATTGGCTTCGACCTCATCGTTACTGCCTCAAGCAACTCCACGCCGACGATGTCAGTCTCGAATCACCCGGACGGCATCGGCGTCGTCGGGGGGAGTAACGTCGAGATCGACAATCGCAACAATCTTGACGCAAACGATGACGAATCCCTCACCTTCACCCTCGCCAATGTCACAGGGTTAAATGGTCAGTCGCTGAAAATTTCTGGTATCGTCACGCGCTCCCTTGGCTCAACGCAAAAACAATATGCCCTGTCGTCGGGCACAAGCGGATCATTTAACACATCGCCTTTCACAATCGCCGTGCCGGATCTCACCAGCATCACAATCACCGCCACGGGGCCAACGACCAGCCCGGCAGTAGATTCGCGCTTCATCATCCATCAGTTACAGCTCACCTTAAGCGGTAGCTCAGGCGGCGGCGGTGGCGACGGTGGTGGCAATAATACCGGCGGCACGAATGCAGTTGCGACAGTGAAACATTCTGGCGTTGACGATTCCGGTCATCCCTTTATCAGCTTCGATTCTGTGGCCGGAGAAAGCTATGAGATTCAGTGCTCTACCGATCTTTTGACCTGGACGCCATTGGTGACGCGATCTGGTAACGGCTCAGTCATTTCCTTCACGGATGAATTCGTGCAAGCCCCGGGTGAGGCAAAGAAATTTTATCGCGTACAAACCGTGCAAACGCCGAATGGCAACCTCACCAATACCACGCTGAGCATTCGCCAAACGTGGTTTCAACAGACCAGCGGCTATACTCGAACTGCGGTGGTTCAAGTCCCTACTGGTGCGGGGCCTCACCCTGTTGTGATTTTGCTGCACGGCAATGGCGGCACAGGTGCTGGTACAATTGGTGCCCTTAATCCTCACTTGAATAACGCCATTCGCGTTGCTCCCGATGGATACGAAAAAAGTTGGAACGTCGATGCGGAAGTTTCTAAGGCGCCCGACGTCGCTTTCATCCGTGACCTCATAACCCTGCTGAAAAGTTACGATAATGTGGATGCAGGAAAAATTTCCCTTTTCGGAAACTCGAATGGTGCCGGAATGACGAATCGATTAATCATCGAACTCGATGGTGCCGCTTTTCAAAATGCAGGGACGCAAGTGTCGCAAATGATCAACAAAATGCACAATAACGGCAGCTTCTGGTACAACTCCTCGGGGACGAACGACTACAACCAAATGATCATGCCCGCTAAACGTCGCCGCATTATTAACATTAATGGCACCCTTGATCCAACCGTTCCTTACAGCGGTGGAAGCGGAGTTGGCACGTCGTTTCTCCACTCGCAGGAGAGCATTTATCGCTTTGCTCAGGCGATGGGAGAAACGAGAAACCAATATTCCGATGCCGAGGGAATTGCTGGCACAGGCGCGAACGGCTATTCTGCGGCATTGGTGAAATATTCTTACCGCAATGACCAAGTCGTTCATTATAAAGTCAACGGTGGCGATCACGGGCTGCGAGTTGGCGGCAGTACTGTTTATGCCGATGAAGCCAAGCAAATCATCGCGAATTTCTTGTTGCAGTAGCAAAAGCACGGAGGCGCGTTGGTCGAGAACATCGTGAATTTTTTTTCTCTGCTCATCAAACGCGCGATGATTCGTGTGAAAGAAATTTTCTTTGCGACGCGTTGTGAGTATTTCAATGAAAATACCCACGGTGATTTTTGGACTATTACGATCTGCGAAACATCTTTCCGCTGTCGTTCGGAAAAAAGACCTCGCATGGCTCTTGCCCGTCAGTTTGTTGTTCAGTTTTGCGGCTCTGGTTGCTTTCACGTATGCCCAGCCGAGTAATCTCAAGCCGCGGGGTGATGGGGAAGCTGCCTCGCCGCTGCGAATTTATATTCGCTCAGGTCAAAAAACGCACGCTCCGGGTTGCCATGATTATCCGTCATTTCTCCGGGACTGGACCTTGCTGTTGAATCAAAGTGGCGCCAAGGCCACAGGGGGAGATGCCTTTCCTACCAAGGAACAACTCGCCGAAACGGATGTGGTCATCCTTCATGCCGCAGAGGCAGGAAACATCGAGGGTGAAAATCGAAAAAACTTCGAGGAGTTTCTCCATCGCGGTGGCGGCGTCGTGGCGATTCATGGCGGCGCAGTCTCACGCGATCATGATTGGTTCAAGGGCGTGCTCGGAGGCTCATGGAAATTTGGGAAAACCAAATGGCGCGAGGGCGGTATGTCACTGTATTTCACCGATCGCGAAAACCCGATTACGCGGGGCGTCTCGAATTTTGATCTCGATGATGAAATTTACTACGACATGGAGATTTTACCCGAGGCGAAAGTTCTCGCGGCGGCCTTCACGCCGAAGCCGCGCCAGGGCGATGCTGCGGCTGGTGCGCCTGTCAGCGTCTATGATATTCAGCCACAGATGTGGACTTACGAAAAGGGGCAGCGTCGGGCATTTGCTTTTATTCCGGGGCATCGATACGTGAATTTTTCCCATACATCATTGCGCACCATGCTTTTGCGTGGGATCGCATGGGCAGGAAAACGTGAGGCGGATTCCTTGCTGGGCGAAAAGGGGAACTGGGAAGAGCAGCTGCGCTACCCCGTAGGCGGCCCGACGAAGCCGGAAGATGCGGCGGCGAAAATTGAGGTTCATCCTGAGTTTGATCTATCGCTCGTCGCCGCCGAGCCGCTAATCAATAAGCCATTGAACATCGACTGGGATTCGCAAGGCCGCATGTGGGTGGTGGAGAGCCCCGAGTATCCGAATGGTCTGCGTCGCGCGAACACGGAGGTCTGGAAAGATAGTGGCTCTGTGCAGCCCGGACAGTATGAGCGTGACCCGCTGGATCGTATCAGTATTTTAAGCGATTCAAATGGCGATGGACGCATGGACAAGAAACATGTCTTCGCTGATAAGCTGGAACTGGCTACGAGTTTTGTTTTCCATCAAAGCGGTGTGATCGTTTCCGCTGCACCAGACATCTGGTACTTACAAGACACAGACGGTGACGAAGTGGCGGACAAGCGTACCAAGCTCTACACGGGCCTAGGTGACGGCGATACACACGCTGTGATCAACAATCTCCGCTGGGGGCTGGATGGCTGGATCTACGCGACTCACGGATACAGTGCGGGCGAGGTAACAGCACTTTTTTCTGCGGCGAAGAAAAAGACTCGCATCGGCTCAGGCGTGGTGCGCTTCAAACCGGACGGCTCGGAAATCGAGATGTTTTCGAGTAAAGGCGGCAATACTTGGGGACTTTGCATGACAGCCGACGGACAGTGCTTCTGGACACAACCTACCAGTGGCACCTTATTTTATCATACTGTTTTGCCAGAAAGAATTCTCGCCAAAGGCAAAATTCCCGGCACAGACAGTTTCCATGGCATGATCACCGGGCAAAAGACCTTCCCTTTGCTCACACACGAGGAAGCGCCTTATCGTCAGATCGATTGGGTGGGTTCCTACACGGCGGCATCGGGATGTGCGATTTATGAGGGCGGCGCATGGCCGGAAAAATGGAATTACTCCTACTTCACCGGCGAGCCTACGATCAACATCGTCAGTCACTATTTTGTGAAGCCGAAGGGCATCACCTACTCTGCGGAAAAAGAGCAAGGCCGCGAGGAAACGGAGTTTATGCGCAGCCGTGACCTGTGGTTCCGTCCCATCGAGACTCGCGTGGGACCAGACGGCGCGCTATACGTGATCGATTTCTACAACCAAGCTGTGATCCATAACGATACCCGCGGTCCACAGCACGGCAATGCCAATGCGGCGGTGCGTCCAGACCGAGATCATTACTTCGGACGCATCTGGAAAGTGCAACACAAGGAAGCAAAAAAAATCACCGTGCCCGCCGATAAACAGTCCGCGCTTGCCGGGGGAAATAGCCCGAACGCCCACACGCGCATGACGGCCGCTCGTTTGTCTCGTGAGTGTGGCCGTAGCGTTCTTCTGCCAGCTTCAGGATTTTCTGCGTTGAAAATCTATCAACGTATGTCAGTAAGCTCTGCCAGTGTCTTACTAAGCTCGTTCGCAAATGCCGACGATAATTGGACGCGCTCTGCGATTCTCGCAGCGGCTGATGGCAGAGAGGAAAGCGTCATCCGTGCCGCACTCACTTCAGCGGATACCCAAAAAATTGCTCCGCTGGTGATCCGCTTGATGCCAAGGATCAAGAATAGTGAAACGATAGGAGCTTTGATAGTTGCTGCGACGAAATCTCCCCTCAAGCCCATCATTCTCGAAGCCGCTACGAGCTTATCTGTAAAGCCCAACATGACGCCAGAACTCGCTGCTACTCTATCGGATTGTTTGACCGAGTCAGTCAATGCGCCCCGCGCCATGACCCTTATCGCACGCTGGGATGTGGAAGGCAAAATGAATGCCGATTTAGCAAAGGGGATTACGGCATTAACCTCCAAGTTGCGGGACTTGCAAGCGCCAGATCCCGCGCGTGCTGATGCCGCTCGCACTTTAGTTTCGCTCGGTACCCAAGATGCCGTAGCTCCGGCGGTAGAGATTTTGTTAGATAGCCGCCAACCTCAGGCTCTGCAGCTTGAGATTGTGAAATTGTTAGGCTCTACCGATTTTTCCGTAAATCTTGCCACGCGCTACAAAGAACTCAATCCGGGGATTCGCATGGCCGCTTTCGATGAAATCGTTAAACGTCCCGCTGCCGCCATGGAACTCCTCGCACGAGTGGATGCGCCCACCACCGATCCTAGTGGTGCTGTCGATGCCAAGGACATAGGCCCCGGGAATGTTGCACGCCTTCGCAGTCATCCCGATAAGGCCGTAGCTTCGCGTGCCAGCGCACTGCTCGATAAGCTCATGCCAGGCGCGAAGGAAAAGGCACAAACGATCGCCAAATTTCTGCCAGAAGTCAGCAAGCCAGGCAACAGCGCCAATGGGAAATTGCTCTTTGCAGGTGCCTGCGCGATGTGCCACAAGTTTGGTGACGTTGGCAAAATCGAAGTAGGCCCTTCATTAACCGGCATGGGCAGTCACGGCGCGGCGGAACTTCTCGTTCATGTTATCGATCCGAACCGAGAGGTCGATCCTACGTATTGGCAATGGAATATTTCCACGAAAAAAGGCGAAACCTTTGCCGGTGTGATCACCACAGAAAATAACGCCACCCTCACCATCCGCAACCAAGGTGGCGATACCGAAATCCGTAAAGAAGACATCATTGCCCGGGTCAACACCCAACGTAGCCTCATGCCCGAGGGCTTGGATGTGCTGGGCGCGGAAAATCTGCGTGATATTCTCGCCTACATGACCGAAGCGGATCAAGGGAAACATCGGATTCTCGACTTACGCCGTGCTTATACTGCCGATGCAAGACGCGGTCTATTTGATAAAGCGAATGCACTCATCGATAGCGTATTTCCGAAAAAATTTGGCCGTATCAACGCCGAGGGCATTCCATTTTTCCTCATGGATCCAGCCAAAAGCGAGGATGGAAAAAGCCTCATCATTCTCAAGGGTGGCCATGGGAAAAATGTAGCACAACAATATCCACAGAAAGTAGAAATCCCCGCCGACATCACC
>CAMAYN010000159.1 GCA_945862285.1 Akkermansia muciniphila
CCAACGATAGGGATGAGCGGTTCGTCTTCAAATTTCAATTTTGCATACCAAGGCTTAAGCGGAATAGCAGTAAGGCTTGTGAGAATGATTGCAACGACGAGTGAGCCAACGGAGAGAATCACAGAAAGCATGGGTAAACTAGGTGGCAGGTTGATCGAGCCAAAGACGAGGCTGCCCCATAGGTATGTGATCAGTATAGACATTACTACCATAAACGGCACGCCTTTCGCGTTGAGAAAACGCAAGGTAGCACTCGCAATTTCTGCGGCGAAGTGCGATTGACCATTGTTGGATGCCTCATTGATTGAGGCCTCGTTATCTGATGATCCCACATGGTCGGACGTAGCTTCATCGGCAGTGATGCCGAATAAACTAATCAGCCAATACAACATAACTCCTGCAAGTAGCAATGTTGCTGGCAGACAGGTTGGATTTGTAGCGGTTTGCCAAATTTCCTTCACGGGGCGCATTGCACTCGTTTCTCGTGAAATGTGCCACTATAAAATTGATGAATAATTCGAATCGCATGAATTGCTTTTCCAGAACTTGACAATGGGTGCATGAAGTTGATAGAGAATCGCCAAGATGCACGGTAGTAAAGAGCAGCAGGAAAGAATTATTCAAGGGATTCCGGTTTCACCCGGGATTGCCATAGCGCTGCTGCATGTCTCGGCACGTGGGTTTGCGGCGCCGGATGTATATGAAATTGAAGATTCACGCTTGGCGATGGAGCATCAGCGATTTGACGCGGCCATTGCCACGGCGAAACAGGAACTCAATGAAATACAGCTAAAACTCGAAGACATGACCTCTACGGAAGAGGCGAGAATTTTTGAGGCGCACATCATGGTACTAGAAGATCATGTTTTGCTAAAACGAGTACATGCAGCCATTGATGAAAGAAGGCAGAATGCGGAGTATTGTTTTTACGCTGTCATGCAAAACTTTCTGGAAGGCATGCGCCGCATTCACGACAGCTACTTGCGCGAGCGCACTTCTGATATTGAAGATGTTTGTGAAAGGGTTTTGCATTCGTTTGATGCAAGTCAACGCGTGGTTAAACCTCGTCCAGAGGATCAACATATCTTAATTTCCTATGATTTAAATCCATCAGATACGGCGACGATGGATCGGAGCATGGTTCTTGGTTTTGCCACGGAAATGGGTAGCATTAACTCCCATACAGCGATTATTGCGCGTTCGCTTGGCATTCCAGCAATCGTTGCTCTTGAGGAGTCAGTGATTGAAATCCAAACGCTGACTTATGCCATTCTTGATGGCTATACTGGAAAGCTGATTCTTCATCCTACCGAAAAAACTCTCGCGAGTTATCGCAAGATGGAGGAGAAAAAAAGTCGCGCCCGCTCAGCTTTGGATTCCCTGCGCGATGCCGTTTCCGAAACGCGCGATGGGCGAGCCATGATCTTATCTGCCAACATCGGTTTGTTAGAAGAACTTCCGATGATGAAAAAATCGGGTGCCGCAGGTGTTGGGTTGTATCGTACGGAATTTCTCCTATTGAAAGATGGGCAAGAAACTTTGCCAGATGAAGAATTTCAATACAAAGCCTACTCAGAAATCGCCCAAGCAGCCGCGCCGCATCAAGTGATTATCCGCACCTTAGATTCGGGAGGGGATAAGCTGCCAGCAGAACGATTGGATGAACCTGAGCCGAATCCGTTCCTTGGTTGGCGTGGGATTCGTGTTTCGTTAGATCGTCCAGAAATTTTCAAACCACAACTCCGTGCTGCATTACGCGCCTCTGCACGCGGTAAAGTTGCCATCATGTTTCCTCTCGTCTCTGGATTAAGTGAGGTGATGCGGGCAAAGGACGTATTAAAGCAATGCATGGATGAGTTGTCACAAGCATCGATTCCATTTGATGAAAAAATTCAAGTTGGGGCAATGATCGAAGTGCCATCTGCTGCGATTATTGCAGATTTATTAGCGAAAGAAGTGGACTTTTTTTCCATTGGTACGAACGACTTGATCCAATACACGGTGGCTGTAGATCGTGTAAACCCCTACGTTGCTAATCTCTATCGGCCAACACATCCCGCCGTCGTGCGCTTGATTCATCGGACTGTGAGCGCTGGAGCGCAAGAAGGAATCTGGACAGGGGTTTGCGGTGAGATGGCAGGGGATATACAACTTACGCCATTGCTCATCGGCTTAGGCGTGGAAGAATTATCCGTAGGACCGCAACAAGTTTCACGAGTCCGCAAGGCGATACGATCTTTATCTTACTCCGAGTGCTCGATCATGGCTGACGATGCTTTGAAGGCGTCCTTCACAGGCGACATTCATAAAATGAGCTTTGCGATGGCAAAGAGATATTACGGCGAATTATTCGAATGATGTTCCATACAGTGCTGTCACCATTCGTTGGCTACGATGTCCCGGCATGACACTGAGCGACATTTGATTCATCACGTAGGCAAAACTGACACCATTTTCTGGATCTCCAAAGGCATGACTACCTCCCGCCCCAGGATGGCCGAAGGCTCGTTTCGATGGGCCATACAGCGAGCGCAACTTATCTCCATTCGAATCAAGCGGATCCATCTGGCATCCACAAGTAAATGCCGTGGTTTGCAATAAAACCAGATCATTTCCCTGTGTCTGTAAGGTGGCTAAGGCCCGCCGAGTTTCGGCATCGAACGGGTGATTTCCATATCCTAAACATGCTTGATAAAACATCGCCAAAGCCCGAGCCGTACCCACGCCACCCATGGCTGGAAATCCCGCTGCCCATGCTGGGGCTTGGTTCATTTCCTGCACCGCATGCAATCCGCTGGGCGATAAAAAAGCGCGTCGCGTCATCGTACCTTCGCTCATAAACTCCTTATAAAATCCTTGTTCCTGGTCGCCTTTTTCGGCACGTCCTGGCATGAGTTCTGCCACCCGATGATGCTCGCTTTCTGGTAAGCCAATCCAAAACTCCCACCCAGCAGGGCCAGCAATTTCCTGCCACCACCAATCACCTAACGAGATTCCTGTCAGCCGTCTCACACAATGATCATACAAAAATCCAATTGTCCTTGGATGATACCCTTGCCCCGTGCCTGGAGTCCATGCAGGCTGTTGCTGTTCGATGGCCTCCACCACCTCATCAAAGTTCCAAACAGACACCTTTCGATCAAGTGCCGCCAAGCCGCATTGGTGCGACATCATCTCGGCAAAGCTCGCTTCTAACGGAAACGCTGGCCAGACTTCGCGCACAGGTGTTTCTGCGCCAAGTCCCTGCCTACGCAGCGCATGTAAAAGTGTGGCAGCCGCTGGTCCCTTCGTCGCCGAATAAACAGGCACTAACGTTTTTTCTGTCCATGGAATCGTGCGAGCGCGGTCAGCCCAGCCATCGGCATGAGACCAAAGTTCTTGCCCGTGCCACCAGATCGAGACCGAGGCACCGAGTTCCCGCCCTTCGTGAAAATTTTCCTCAAACACCTCACTCACACGTCCCAGACTTGCCATATCGCCCTGCATGACGGTTTTCTAACTACGGCAGGAAAAATTGCCAACATTTTCTCTTGCGCCAAAGTAAGGTGCAAGTATGTTCGTCGGACTGCTGTGTGCGTTCGTTAAGGTTGCAGCCCGATCCGATGCGTTATACACGGGGCGCGAATCGTGGTGCAATGTCATGCCTTTTCAGGAAGACAGCGTGCTGCGCTAGACCCCATTTTACTGAGCTTACAGGAACGAGGCTCTTTGCTCCTTGAACGGCACGGCGGTATTTTTTGCGAAATCCGTTCATTTCCTGCTCCATGGCTTGACCTTTTGGTAAGAATCACTAGTTTCTTCCCCCCATTATGAGCGCGGATACTCCCAATTTCAAAGATTCCCTTTGTCTTCCTACTACCACTTTCTCCATGAAAGCGGATCTTGTGGACAACGAACCATTGCGTTTGCAACGCTGGGAGGAGGCTGATCTTTATGGGAAAATTCTCGCCCGTCGTCGCGAGCAAAACGCACCCGATTTCATTCTCCATGATGGTCCTCCTTTTGCTAACGGCGATGTCCACATGGGCACGGCACTGAATAAGGTGCTCAAGGATCTCGTTTGCAAATCCAAGACGATGGCTGGTTTTGCCGTGCCATTTACGCCAGGCTGGGATTGCCATGGCTTGCCCATCGAGTTCAAAGTGGTCAAGCAAGCTGCGGGCCTAGAGCCTGCCGAAATCCGCCGCCGTTGCACGGAGTTTGCCGAAAAATTTATCGATATCCAACGCGCTTCTTTCCGTCGCCTCGGCGTTTTTGCCGACTGGCAGAACCCGTATCTCACCATGGCACCGGCGTATGAGGCATCCATCCTTCGCGTTTTTGCAAAACTCGTAGAAGATGGTCACATTTATCAAAGTAAAAAACCCGTGCAGTGGTCTTATGGTGCGCACACGGCGCTCGCCGAGGCGGAAGTGGAATACGCAGAAAAAACCAGTCCGGCGATTTTTGTGACTTTTGCCCTCGAAGACGGCACGCACATGGTCATCTGGACCACGACTCCGTGGACCTTACCCGCTAACCTTGGCATCGCCGTTCACGCCGATTTCACCTACGTCGTTGGCGAATTTTCTAACCAGGAAAAATCCCTGCAATTGATCATCGCGAAAGATTTGGTCGATGGATTTACCGCCAAAACGGGTTTCGTGCTCACTTCGACAATCCGCGAAATCAAAGGCCGCGAACTCGAAGGTCGCCTCGCCCAGCATCCCTTTCTGCCGCGCACTTCACGCATTATTCTCGCTCCTTTCGTCACCACCGATACAGGAACTGGTGCCGTTCACATCGCCCCTGGTCATGGTGCCGATGACTACAATGCCGGCATGCAAAACAACCTCGGACTGCTTTCGCCGGTGGATGACAATGGTCATTTCACCGATGAATGCGGCTTGCCGGAACTCGTCGGTAAACATGTCTTCGCCTCCAACGAATCGATCATCGATCTCCTTGCCGAAAAAGGCGCGCTGCTTGGTCGGGAAAAATACGTTCACTCCTACCCGCACTGCTGGCGCTCCAAAACGCCGATCATCTTTCGCGCGGTTGAACAATTTTTCATCTCCATCGATTCCCTTCGCGGTAAGGCTCTCGAAGAAATCGACCAAGTCCAATGGCTACCTGCCTGGGGCAGAAACCGCATCTATGGTACCGTCGAAGCGCGTCCAGACTGGTGCATTTCACGCCAACGCACCTGGGGTGTTCCGCTTCCCGTCTTTTTCGGTAGCGATGGCAAGGCTGTTCTTTGCGCCGATACCGCACGGAAAATCGCCGACCTCGTAGAGAAAAATGGCACCAACATCTGGTTTGAAAAATCTGACCAAGAACTCGCCGAGTTGTTAGGTCTTCCTACCGATTGGAAAAAATGCCGGGACACACTCGACGTGTGGATCGACAGTGGTTGCTCCCATCATGCCGTTTGCGATACCACACCTGGCCTCCACTGCCCCGCCGACCTCTACCTCGAAGCCACCGATCAACACCGTGGTTGGTTTCAGTCGTCGCTGATGCTCAGTGTTGCCTTCCGCGGCACCGCGCCATACAAATCCGTGCTCACCCACGGCTTCGTCGTCGATAAAGACACAGGCAAAAAAACATCAAAATCCGATGAAAAAAAATCGGGCAAGCCCACCGATGCCGCGCATTTCTACAATAAATACGGCGCTGATATCGTTCGCCTTTGGGTCAGCAGTGTGGACTGGCAGAGTGAAGTTCCTTTTGGAGAAGATCTCTTTAAACAAGTCGCCGAGCCATATCGCCGATTACGGAATACGCTCAGAATCTTGTTAGGAAATCTCTACGATTTTACTCCCGCTACCGATCTTGTTTCGGAAGATTTCCTCACCTTGCTAGATCGCTGGATCTTGGAGCGCCTGAACGTCGTTGTGGCCGATTGTTTGAAAGCTTATGAAGCCTACGAATTCCGCAAAGTCTTCAATGTTCTCAATCAATTCTGCGCACAGGATCTATCGGCGATCTTTATCGATGCCACCAAAGATCGCATGTATTGCGACGCGGCGAATTCGATCCGCCGACGCGCCAGCCAAACGGCGATGTATCATGTTTTCTTGGCTCTGACAAAACTCCTCGCCCCAATCCTCGCCTACACTGCCGACGAGGCATGGGAACACGCCACATTCACGTCCGGCACGGTGCATGAACAAGATTTTCCCACCTTGGATCAACGCTTTGTGGATCCCTCGGCGACCAAATTGATGGATCGACTTTTTGAAATCCGCCACACCATCCAAACTGCCATCGAAGAAAAAGTCCAAGCCAAGGTCTTTAACCGCAATAACGAGGCAGCCATTACACTCACCGTTACTGCGGACGAACCTGCTTTAGAGATTCTTCGCGATACCGAGTTAATGAAAGAAGTATTTATCATATCATCACTGCATGTAGAAGTAGGAGCAGGACTTGCGGCGCAAGCAGAAAAATCCAAATACGGACTCTGCCCACGTTGCCGCCGTCTTGAACCGTTGCTCGAGTCCGGCCTCTGCCAACGTTGCCACGATGTCGTTCACGCGTGATTTTTATGAATCTCAAAAAGCTCATTCTTTTCCTAACTCTGCCGCTCTACGTGATCGACCAAATCACCAAGTGGTGGGTTGTTTTTGAATTTCCTGAGCAGCCGCTCGGGGAATACGGAAGAGTGATCGAGCTTACGCCATGGTTTCACATCATCCGCGTCCACAATCAAGGAGTTGCCTTTGGCATGGGCAATGGCACCGCATGGGCACCGATTGTTTTCTTTTTCATCCCGCTGCTAGCCTTAGTCATGCTGCGGGTTTTTTGGAAAAAAGGAGTGTTTAATAACCAACCTGCCATCATCGCCTTAGCCTTATTGCTCGCGGGGATTTTTGGCAATTTTACCGACCGAGTATTTCAGGGTTTTTTCCTGAAAGCTTATGAACTTGAGAGTTTCTGGACGAGATTATCGAAAGGTTATGTCGTCGATTTTATCAGCGTGAAGCTCCCCGGCTACGAAAAAATCAGCCCCGCCAGCGGCGGTTGGTGGCCTACCTTTAACGTCGCAGATTCCTGTGTCTGCGTAGCCGCAGCATTGCTTTTCATCTCGGGAATCATCGAGGAAAGAAAGCAAAAGAAATCCGCCGTTGTTAAAGATTGATCGTTCTATCAAAATAGCGGATCGCCAGGTAGTTTGGCAGCTTGCTCTAACCAGTGGACGAATGTTTCGCGATCTGGGACTTCGTTTTCATGCAAATGCATGTAGCGAACTTTTGCATCCTTCGATTCGATGGGCGGTTGCGGTTCTAGCGAAGCACCATTTAAAAAAGTGACTTTTACATAGCGGTTGAAACAGTGAAATCCTAGGAACCAGCCTTGATCTGCTATGCCGTAGAATGGCGTATTCCAGCGAACTGCTTTGCGCACATTCGGCACGGTAGCGGTAATCATGTCATCGATCCAACGCCCGTGATCACGCTTCCACAATGGCATGGCATTGATGTATTGTTGCACCACGTCGTCCCCATCGCCCTTGCTGATTTGTGGGTTTCCGCCCGAAAGTAGGGTGGGGGAGTTTTGTGTTGAAGTAGCCTTTTTTTTCATAAAAAAATCCGTCCGAAATCATTTCCGAACGGATTTTTTCTAATGAATTTTTTTAGAAAATCAAGCTAAGCTATTTCTGGCAGCTTCTGTAGATGGCGCGTCTTTTTTCCGTAACGCGTTACGCATCTTCGTAAGTGCACTGTTTTGCAATTGGCGAATCCTCTCGCGGGTAACTCCGAACTCACGACCTACTTCTTCGAGGGTCAAGGGGCGCTTGCCAGTGAGGCCGAAGCGCTCGTCGATGATCGCACGTTCGCGTTTGTCAAGAACCGTCAACAAGCTGCCGAGGTTGTCGTGGAGATTTTTGTCGGACAGCAAATCGAGTGGATTTGATGCCTTTTCGTCGCCAATGATTTCCCCATACTCGGTTCCTTCGCCTTCGCTGACGGGGGCATCAAGCGATGTGGGGCGCTGGGAAGCTTGTTTGAGCATCGCCAACTTGCGGCG
>CAMAYN010000160.1 GCA_945862285.1 Akkermansia muciniphila
TCTTCCATAGTCCAGCGATCGAAAGGATGGTTGTGGCACTGCGCACACTGGATGCGGGTTCCCATGAAAACTTGCGCCACATTTTCTGTGAGTTTGAGGACTTCTTGCTCGGTCTGGAAAAAATTCGTCGCCGGGACGGAGAAGGTTCCGCCTTGCGACGAGAGGATTTCATTGACGATTTGATTGAATGGCGTGTTAGCGGCGATGCGGTCGCGTAGCCAATTGTAATAGTTCAACGCAGCTTTGTAAGAAACTTGTTTAGGGCCATCGTTGAAGGTGCGGATTTGCAGTAATTCCGCCCATTTCATCGTCCAGATTTCGGCAAATTCTTTACGGGAAATGAGTTGATCGACGAGTGCCTCACGCTTTTTCGGCTGTGGATCGTTAAGGAAGGTTTCTCGTTCCTGCAAGGTGGGCAGGCGGCCAATCACATCGAGGTAAACCCGGCGCAAAAATTCCACATCGGTGCAAAGCTCCGCGGGAATGATGCGCAGCTTGTTGAGCTTGGCGAGAACGGCCTCGTCGATGTAGTTGAATGGCTCGATTTTTGGCTGTGTGTAGTCGATATTTTCCGGAATAACGATCGCCTGCGTACCTTCGGTGAAGGTGTGGAATCTGGCAAGCAAAAGTGCCTCCCCTCGATTTTTCGAAACGGCCATGCCTTTATGGTAATCGATGGATACGGAATTGTCGTTCGACGTGGTGAAGGAAGACAGGCGGGTGACATCGCGATCTGTGCCATCAGAGTAACGGGCGGTTACGCTAATCGGCATGCGCATCCCCTCCCCTTTCAAGACGATTTGCGCGGGCTTGACGGAGATGGCCACAGGATGTGGGATTTTTTGATCTTCATCAATGGTAGCGCCATTTTTGATCCAATTGATGAGGGTTTTGGCGGCATCGCTATTTTTTTCAAAGAGCTTGCCTCCGGTATGAGGCGCATCGCCCACGGCTTTGGTAACGAGCAAGGATTCTTCGGGCAGCGCGAGATTAATACGCCGACCAGGCATTTGTTGGGTGATTTTAAAATAGTCGCCATGTGGGTCGAAACCATAGAGAGAGAGTTGGAAGCCGTCTTTGCCGCTTGCTGCACCATGGCATGAACCCGCGTTACATCCGGCAGCAGTGAGAATGGGCATGACATCAAGCTGAAATGATATGGGGCGTTGCACTGCGGCGCTTTTGATTGACACCGGGACGCTGGTTTGAAGACCGCGATAGTCGATTTGCAGGGACGTCGATCCATCTTTCTGCGGCGTGAGAATGCCATCGTTAAGAGCGGCGAGCGATGGATCAGCGAGTGTGAATTTAACCTGCCGTGAAATATCCCGTGTTGAGGCATCGGCAAAGGTAGCCATGACGCGAACTTGATGGAAATCAGAGGCAGTCTCGAGCAGAACCGATTGAGGAAATGCTTCTATCTTATGGAGTTCAGGGTCTTTCGGAGCATCGTGCATCGGCATTGCTTTAGGGTCGGCAGCTTGCAAAACCAAGCCCGACGGCCACACGGCACCAGCTTTGATCCATTCTTCGATTTTCTTCGCTTCATCGGCGGATAATGGCTCGCCTTTGCCCTCAGGCGGCATGAGGTCTTCATCATCATGCGGCAAACGGATGCGGATCAATAACTCGGAGCGCTCTGGGCGTTCCAAATCGATGGCCGATCCAGCATCGCCGCCGAGGAGGATTTTTTCGCGCGTTGATAAATCCAAGCCCCCTTTCGCCTTTTCTTGGTGATGACAGGAAAGGCATTTCTTCTCCAAAATCTCTCGTGGGAGCTCTGCCGCAAAGACGCAAACCGTCCATGCCACGGATGAGAATAGGATAGTCGTTTTCATACAACTTCGATACTGTCGATCAAGGTCATATTTTTCGCAAAAATCAATTCTTTCACGGTTATGTGCGATGGTTGATGTCTGCGGCTTTGGTATTTCGTCAATGGGCGATGAATAACCAGCGATATGCCGTTCGAGACAAGATTGATTTGTAGCGAACTTACCCTCGTCATGAAAATCTTTCATCTTCAAAAATGCTTGTCTATGTAAGAGAGTTGGCTAAAAAGCGTAAACCTACAGCGTATGAGTTGCAGCGAACATGCCATTTTTCGGGCATTCCCGATAACACTGGCAGCTTTGCTTGTTTTTTCTCCAAACGCAACAATGGCCGAAGCGATGCCTGCGGCAAACGTGGACGACTATCAAAAAATCATCGCCCCACTTTTCACCAAGTCCTGCGTGGATTGCCACGGCCCGAAGAAGTCCAAGGCGGGCATCCGCATCGACCAGCTAGACCCGGATTTACTCACAGGACCAGACACCGAGCGCTGGGTTGAGATTTACGATGTCATCAGCCAAAACGAGATGCCGCCCGATGACGAGCCAGACTACCACCTCAAGGGCGAAGATCGGGCGCGCATCGTCGAGTGGCTCAGCACAGAAATGCAAAAGGCCAGCAATCTACGACAAAATTCCGGCGGCCACAGTTCCTTCCGTCGGATGGCGAATTATGAATACAACCACGCACTGCAAGATTTGCTCAACCTGAATCTAAATTTCACCGAGGCATTACCGCCCGAAAACTCCTCCGAAGACGGCTTCAAAAATAGCTCGAAGTTTCTCCAAATGTCGGCAGCACAGCTCGAGACCTATCGCGAGATTGCCCTCAAGGCTCTGCAAAAAGCCACGGTCAAAGGAGACCGTCCAAAGCCAGTAATCTGGCAGATCCCGATGCAAGAGGCGATGGACAAAACGGCAGCGATGAAAAAAGCCCGAATCAAATATAAAAGCCCCAAACATCCCGGTGACCTCCACAGCACGCATATCGTCAACAGAGAAACGGGTCAGGGATACACCTACCAATGGTATTACTTCGATACGCTAAATGACGAGGTGATCTACGGAGTATGGAATCTCAAACCTGACTCATTGATCATTCCCACACCACCCGTTCAAAACGTCGTTGCCGTCGTCCCACCTTCTAAGTCATTCCACCTCGATCTTGGAAACTCTGTGCCGGATGATGGCATTCTGCGAGTGAAGATTCGTGTCGGCACCAGTAAACGCCAACCAGACCAAACTGCGAACCTACGATTGTCTTTCGGCTTCCAAACCAGCAATGAGGGAAAAATGTCCGCTCGGATGAGTGAACGGGATGTGGAAGTGAGCGCTTCTGCTAGCGACCCAAAGTTCCTTACCTTCTCAGTCCCGCTTGACGTGCTACCTCGGAATACCTTCCGTAAAACCGGCACCATGGGCGAATATCCCAATACCACCGAATATCTCGAAATCATCAATACTTCAACCGCGCCCCTGAATCTGGAAATCGACTACGTGGAAGTCGAAGCCGGACTCTACGAAACATGGCCGCCTCTATCCCACACCACTGTCTTTTTCGAGAGCCCGAACCAGCATGATGAAGACGTGTATAGCCGGGAAATTCTCAAACACTTCATGACGCGAGCATGGCGACGCCCCATCGCCGATCAAGACATCGCCGCCTATCACGAACTCTTCAAAAAATACCGACCTAGCTTCTCTAGTTTTCAAGAAACCATGATCGAGGTTTTGGCCACAGTTCTAACCTCACCCGATTTTCTTTACCTTGTTCAAACAGAATCCGAAACACCATCTCCCACTATCAGCGATCTCGAATTAGCCAACCGCCTCTCCTTTTTCCTTTGGTCTAGCATCCCAGACACCCAGCTACTCGACCTCGCCTTCGCGGGCAAACTAACATCTCCTGACATACTCAATGCCCAAATCCAACGCATGTTAGCGGATCCCAAGTCGCAGCGATTCAACCAACACTTCGTCCGCCAGTGGCTGGGCATGGAGGCCATGGACAATCTCGTCGTCGATCCCTTCAAATTCGGCAGCTATGATGAAGCCTTCCAGAAAAACCTCATCGCAGAACCTCACGCCTTCTTCGACCACATCCTGCGTCACAACCGCAGCATTATGGATTTTCTCCAGTCCGACTACCTCGTCATCAACGAACCCCTCGCACGGCACTACGGCATCCCCGGCGTCAGCGGGCAAGAATTTCGCAAAGTCCCCATTGCTCTCGGCGTGAAGCGTGGCGGCCTCCTCACCACCGCTGCCGTGCTCACCATGACCTCCACCGGTGTCGATTCCAATCCCCTCAAACGCGGCCTCTGGCTCCTCGAAAAAATGCTCCACGATCCCCCGCCGCCACCACCACCCGATGTTCCAGAGGTGGATCTCACCGATCCCCGCATTCTCAAAATGACGCCCAAGGAACGCATGGCCGATCATCGCAACCAGCCCGCCTGCCACTCCTGCCATTCCAAGATCGACCCTTGGGGAATTTCCCTCGAAAACTTCGATGCCATCGGTCGCTACCGCACCACCGTCAATGACCAACCCGTCGATGCCACCGCTGTCCTCTACAATCACAAAGAACTGCAAGGAGTCGAAGGATTAAAAAACTACCTCATGGCCGACCGCCAAGATCAGTTCGCCAAAGCCATGGTTCACAAAATGAGCACCTACGCCCTGGGTCGCCCGATGACCTTTGCCGACCGTGGTGAAATCGAAAAAATGGCCACCGAGCTCAAAAAACGCGGCAACGGTCTGCAAGACCTCATTTCCCTCGTCATCCACAGCCCTTTATTTCAGCAAAAAATCAAACGAGATTCAGAAAATGACCGATAATCGCCCCATGATGAAACGTCGCAGATTCCTTCAATACGCTGGCATAGGCCTCGCCCTGCCATGGATGGAAACCTTTGCAGCCAAGGCCGAACCACGGCAAAAAATGGCTCGCTTCGTCAGTATCTACCACCCCGATGGTGTCGGCCTACCCCGCCAAGACGATCCCGCATGGAAAGACTGGAGCTGGTTCCCCCAAGGCGGCGAGCGCGATTTCCGCCTCACCAAGGTCCTCGATGTCCTCGAACCACTCCGCAGCGAGATCACCATCTACTCCGGCCTCTCCCACCCCGCCGCCCGCAAAGTCCACGGCCACTCCAATGCCGACCAATACCTCACCGGCGCCGCCACCGGTAGCGATGGCCCCTACAAAAACACCATCTCGCTCGATCAAGTCATCGCCGAACAACTCGGCCGCCATACCCGCCACTCCTCTCTCGTCCTCTCCACCAATGCCGGCACCGGTGCCCCCCGCGCCACCCACACCTCCTCCTTTGACGCCCAAGGCCGCCCCATCCCCTCCATCAACCGACCTAAGGAAATTTTCGACCTCCTCTTCGTCACCCAAGGAAAAGAAACCCGCGACAAACTCGCCCGCAGCAAAAGCGCGCTCGATCTCCTCATCGCCAACGTCACCACACTGAACCGCAAGCTCTCCCGCCACGACCGCGAAACGCTACAACAATACCTCGATGCCGTCCGCGATACCGAGGTCAAACTGCTCAAGGCCGAACAATGGATCGATACCGCCCTGCCCGAAGTCGATGCCCACCACTTGAATCTTGAAGTCACCGTCCGCGATAGCCGCGCCTACGTCCAGACCATCTACGAACTCATCTTTCTCGCCTTCCTCAGCGATTCCACACGCGTCGCCACCTACATGATGGGCAGGGAAAACACCGGTGGCCCTCAGGATTTGCTCGCCCGCGCCGTAGGACTCAACAACTCCCACGCCCTGACCCACGATGTCAAGCAACCCAAGGGCTGGCAAAACCTCGGCATCTACAACCGCTTCCAGGCCGAAGAATTTGGCCGTTTCATCCAGAAACTCAAAAACACCCCCGAGCCCGATGGCAACGGCACCCTGCTCGACAACACCTTCGCCATGCACGGCTCCGCCTCCAGCAGTTTCCACTTATCGAGAAATTACCCCATCATCTCCGCAGGCGGCAAAAACCTCGGCTTCCAAAATGGCCGCTACCTCAAGTTCGCCAAAGGCGATCAAAACAACCAAGCCTATGCCGGCATCGATGACGATTCCGGCTGGCAAAGCGACATCGGTCACCACGAAATCCCACTAGGCCACCTCTTCGTCACCATCCTCCAGCGCATGGGTCTAGAAGCCAACGAATTCGCTGGCATCAAAGGCGGCCTTAATCGCGTTTGATGCGATCCCTAACAGAAAAATGTTTCAGGGTATCTCGGGTGCAACGGAAACTGTTGGGCAAACCCTTAGCGCCCTCCGGCGAACAAGGCCTGCGCGACTGGTTGGTGATCGATGCCATCTACGCACCATCCAGAGCAGCAAGGTGGAAAAAGTCCTACGGTGTGAGGGAAATATTTTGACTATTTTTCTGACTATTTTATCATAAACGCATGACTACGCGCCAAATTAGCATTTCCGAGTTTAAGGCTCACTGCACGGAGGAGATCCGCCAGGTGGAAAAAGGCGAACTCGTTCTGGAACTGACGCGTCACGGAAAAACCGTGGCTGTCGTTCAATCACCAGCCGCCTCTACCACCGCGCCTACGTTGGAGGACTGGGTTGGCAGCGGCAAAGGCACCGTGACTTTTGGTCCCGGCTACGATCCCTCCGCACCAGCCTTTGATCCTGATGATTGGGAAGATTGATACTTTGTTATGGATCAGAACGAACACTACCTTCTCGATACTTGCGCGTGGATTGATGCCTTCTCCGCTCCGGAAATGCTCAAGCCCCACATCCGCAAGTTGATCAATTCCCAGCGCCTCATCTATCTCGCCTCCATCAGTCTGCTTGAAGTCGCCCGCAAGGAAGCTTGCGGGCAATTGATTTTCGGCATGCCGCTCGTGGACTGGTTCCGCATCGCCCTGCCACAAAACCGCGTCAAGGTCATCGATCTATCCCCTGAAATTTCGATCGATGCCACACGACTCCCTGCGTGGGACCACAGGGATCCCGGCGATCGATTGGTCGTAGCTACGGCCCGCAGCCATCGCCTCACCATCCTGACCTCTGACGGGAAAATTCTCAACTACGCGCACGTCAAAAGCCTCGCCACCCGGAAATGAGACTATGATCGCAAGAGATTCATCACACGCTGTGAAAGAACTGACTCACTTGCGAGAAATGCACCGCACGGAAATGTTCGTCTTCGGGAAATAACTCACAGGCATACACGACATAGCCCTTTTCCGCATCAGGGATGCAATGTTGAAATTTTGCGACATTCACCGAGAACTCTCGATTCCAAGTCATCGCGGATTTAATTTCCCATGAGATGAGCTCGTGCTGCATGCTGCAATTGTGGAGCGAGTGTGCGCTGAACGAACATGCCAGAGCTGCCCCCCTTGTGCAAATTTCAAGTAAAACTTCCGATTTGCATAGAATAGGGCAGATCAACTCCCCCTACGCTGCTTTCCCAAATAACGTGTCATGGCGTAGCCATGTCGGAATGTAGGCGTGGGTTTCAACCCAGGCTGGCGGTTTCCATCCGATCCGTGTCGCGTCAGTGACACAGGAAAATTGTCAGGGGGGGGAGAACGGATGCCGCGCCAGACCAACCGTTGCGGTGTCACTACGCGACACGGGATGTTTTGTGTGCATTCGGTCCCGTGGGTTGAAACCCCACGGATACATTCCTTCACCGCGATGCGGTGGGGTTTGCCTTGCCCTCCGTGGAAAAACTCCGCAGCTTCCTCGAAGCCGACCGCGAGTGTTTCGAAAGCATCATGTCTTCACCCGCCGCCCGCAAACGCTCCCAACGCAAACCCAACAACTGAGTTCTATAAGAGGAAAACAGTGGCCTCAGTGTTTCGAAAAAAGCCACATTTGATCCGGAATGCAGGGATGGAAACGACGCTTTATCTGCATTCAACCAGAGCCAATGCCAACCGGATTCAGCAAAGTCTAGCGGATTACGAAGCCGGTAACATCCAACCTGGAGAGCTACGCGACTGAGTTGTTGCCGAATGGGTGGAAAGACTACCTCTACTGGCAGGAACACGATCGTAAAATTTTACAGCGGGTGAACGATGCCATCCGCGATGCTCTCCGCAATCCATTCACAGGCATCGGCAAGCCCGAACCTCTCAGGAACAATCTCAAGGGCTGGTGG
>CAMAYN010000161.1 GCA_945862285.1 Akkermansia muciniphila
ATTTTTCCTGACCGCTGCTCAAGTGAGTAATCATCCTTTGTGGTAGGATCTAAGAGGGCTAAATCACAGCATGTTTGCCGCAGTCGAAGGATTAATGTGAGCATTTGCATTCTGGCTTGGGCATCCGTTTCACAACGATCCACGAGTGCAAGTCCTTGATCAGAAAATCCTCGATACCACTCTTGCTGGGTATCTGAAAGCTCGCACCATTCATCGATTTCAATTTTTTCTGGCAAATCTTTGGCAACTAAATTCTTTGTGCGTCGCAAGATGTAGGGCTTCGCGCGCCACTGTAAAGCAGTGCGATCGGCCGGATTGACAATCTTACCACAGAAACGCTGTTCAAACGCCTTTCGCTCCCCCAAGTAACCGGGTTGTAGAAATTGGAAAATCGCCCACAAATCCCGCAACTGGTTCTCTACAGGTGTTCCCGTGAGAGCAAGTCGACGATTTGCCGATAAGCGAAAACAAGCTCTCGCAGCGTCGGTGTCAGGATTGCGAATCAGGCTCGCTTCATCAAGAATAACCAAAGAGAACGTTTGCTTCATGAATGTCGCGCGATCCAACCCAAGAACCTTATAACTTGTTACAATTACGTTGTATTGATCCCATAAGTTAGCATCGCGACGATCACCATGATGAACGTACGTTTTGAGCGTTTGATTAAATTTTTCGATTTCCTGCTTCCAATTACCAATCAAGGTTGTAGGCATAATGACCAAAGCTGGAGAATCCGATTTAGCAAAGGAAGAAAGAATGGCGATCGATTGGAGTGTTTTACCTAAGCCCATTTCGTCAGCAAGCAGCGCAAAGCCTTCGTCCTCGAGTCGATCATGCAGCCAGTAGATCCCTTCTTCTTGGTATTTGCGGAGACTTACGTTTTCGAGCGAAGCGATGGATTTCTTAGCGGTGCTAGATTCTTGAACCGATTCTTTTGAAGTATCATTCGATATATTTTTACGCATTTCACGTAAAATGCGATTTTGGCCTTTCTCTATAAAATATCGCCCTTGATGCTCTTTCCAGTTCGCTTGTGTAATGCTTGCCTGAAATGCCTCCCATGACTCTTTCGGTAACAGCAATGAAGAACCATCGCTCGTTTGAATCAGTCGCTTTCCTGATCGTAAGAGTTGAATGATTTTATCGGCATTCAGTTCCTTTCCGGAGGAAGTCCTAAACCCTAGACTGAGTGAAGTAGCGCCATTGGTAAGTTGCGAAGTTTGTAAAAGTGCTTCGACACGATTGAATTGACCGATCAATTCTTGCAATCCAGGAGCAAAATCAAGGTTATCAACAAGTTTTTGGAATAAAGCCATTCCTTTATCCCAGAAATGAATGGCACAAGCTTCATCGGGCGCCTTCCAGGTATCAGTCTCCCCTACCCTCTGCCAGCCTTCCTTCTCCAGCCAAGAGAGGCATTTTTCGTAATTGCCCCAGTCACATACTTCCGCTTGCAACTCATCGCAGTGGATCAAATCGCCATGCGGAGGAGCTTTTTGGCTTCCTAGTTTTGCTTGCATACGAATTTGCGGGCGTTCCATCGAGCCAAATACCACTGCGTAAACTTCTGCCTGAATGATCACATTTTGCCATTGATGAAGAAACGAACTCTCGTCGCATGCAGCAAGATAATCTCGAATTTGATACGTATGGAATAATTGACTAAGAGTAACTTCAAATGATTCTTCCGTAAAAAGTATAAAAAGGAAAGTATAGAGTTCCTGATCTTCAACATAAGCAATTTCCCCATTTTTTAGAAAAAATGGGGTTCCTTTCAAGGCGCGCCATTCTTGATTGCCTTCAAGCGAAAGATGTAAGCGATTGTTTGAAACGTTTGAATTGTAAGTAATGATTGGCAACTCACGCCAAGCGATGAGCTGACCATTGGCCTTCACTCGCGAGTGTTGCCATAGCGCACGCAGCAATGAAGCGACTGTTTGATTATTTAAAGTGAGAAATAATGGCTTCGAGATGTCGCTGATCCCCTGCCCTCGCAACCACACAAATAAACGCTTGTCTTCTTCTGATGGATTCGTAGTGGCCACATGTTCGATTTTGACTGACCAGCGCCCTTTCTGTGCAAGTTCGATCCATTGTGGTGGGAGTTCGATCCGGAAAGCGGGAATGGTTTCGGTGGTAACTCGGTTGGCGACGGGTTGAGCTGTGGTTGTCTGCGGTGGCTTAGTTGTTGGAGACGAATTCTGTGACTGGGGCGTAGTCGATTTTTTTTGCGCCCATGCTAGAACGACAGCAGCTGCATGTTCGCAAAATGTGCCATTTTTCCGATTTTCCAAACAGGTGCAAAAAACCTCAGCCACGGCATGGGATTTCCGGTTCAAGCGAACCTTGTGCGCTTTTCCTGCAAAGACTGTGCCCGTGCAAAGATCGTCGATGATGGTCGCATCCGCAATTTTATCTGCGGCGAGGTATCGCTTGGCATCTTTCACCACCCTCCAGCCTGCGGCGTCTTGTAACCATTGTTCGCTCCAATCCCAATTCATGATTTATTCAACTAGCGAAAAAGTCACACAGTCCATTGGTTTATTGCAAGTTGATAAGTCGATGGGCGATCAAATCCCTTCCCGTAAACTGGGATTCCTGCCGAGACAGTTGGTTGTTCGATGAAATTTTTGCTGCCTTGTCGTGGAAAAATGCGCTACGTTGCGGCGCGATGTATCTTGATGCCAATGCGACGAGTCCTCTAGCTCCCGAGGTATGGGCGGCCATGGAACCATGGATGTTACGGCATTTTCATAATGCTTCTTCACCCTACTATGCCGGGCGACGCGCTCGAACCGCGATTGATGAAGCGCGGGCGCGAGTCGCCGCATTGATCGGCGCACGGGAGGATGAAGTGATTTTTACCAGTGGTGGCACGGAGTCCGTGAATGCAGCTTTGCACTCTCTCGATGAATTGTGCGGTGATGGTTCGATTGTGACAAGTGCCGTGGAGCATAGCGCAGTGTTGCGCACTGCGGCGGCATTAAAACGTCGCGTGGTTCATTGCGGCGTTTTCGGGAATGGTCGTTTGGACGAGGAACAATATTTATCATCGCTGAAAAATGCTGCATTTGCCGCTCTGATGTGGGCGAATAATGAAACAGGCGTGATATTTCCGATTGCCAGGGCTGCAGATCATGCGAGTGAGCGCGGTTTGCCGTTTTTTTGTGATGCGATTCAGGCCGCGGGAAAAATCCCTATCGATGTTAAAGAAATACCAATAACGATGCTCGCACTCTCCGCCCATAAATTCCATGGGCCAAAAGGTGTGGGTGCACTGTTTTTGCGACGTGGCAGTGCCTTTTCGCCACTCCTTCACGGCGGTGGTCAAGAACAGGGCCGACGAAGCGGCACAGAAAATGTCGCGGCGATTGTGGGTATGGGCGTAGCGGCGGAATTGGCCATGCGGCATTTCTCTGAGTCTGCTTTAGCGCCGATGCGCGATACTCTCGAGTCGCGGGTGATGGCGGCGGTCTCTGGAGTCACACGAAATGGAGATATTTTGGCGCGCTTGCCGAACACCACACATTTGTCGTTTGAGGGCTGCGAGGCGGCTGGGTTGTTGATTTTGCTGGACGATATGGGCGTGTATTGCTCTGCGGGATCGGCCTGTATGTCGGGCAAACAGCATGGATCACATGTCCAAAAAGCGATGGGCATTCCCGATCTGGTGGCAAAAAGTAGTTTGCGCTTCAGTCTTTCGCGCTACACCACGATGGACGAAATCGAACGCGCAGCAGATTGTATCGCACGTGCCGTGAAAAAATTGCGCAGCGTGCAATCGCCTGGCATCGGTCCAGTCACGGTTTATCAGCCTTGATCGGCTCGGAGTTTGCGACGATCCTCAACCCTGTTTCCATCGCGAAACAATCTCTTCCAGATATTGCTTCGCGTTCAGCATCGATTTCTCAACCCCATGCCCCAAGGAAATCATATCTGCCAAATCATCAAAATACGGCGTCAGCAATTCGCGACATTCGATTCGCCCCGCAAAACCGACGCATTTTTTTCCCATCTTCTTGGCGAGTTGCGCAACACCCAGTGGCCCTTTGCCGTTCAGCGACTGAGCATCCAGGGATCCTTCCCCAGTGATAATCACATCCGCAGATCGAATTCTTGTGGATAAATCAAGCGCATCGGCTACTAGGGAAAAACCAGAGCGCAATTCCGCCCCCGCAAATGCCATCAAACCAAATCCTAAGCCACCCGCAGCACCTGCTCCTGGGCTGGTCGCGCGATCGGCCTTTCCAGAAAAATCCGCCATTTTTCGTAAGATTTCATCCAGTTCGCCCACTTGTTTTGCCGATGCCCCTTTCTGTGGGCCGTAAACAGAACTCGCGCCATTCGGCCCACAAAGCGGGTTTTCTACATCGCAAGCAACGAGAATCGGCGGCAATGCAATCACTCCATCCATCGCAATGCGCGCAAGCCTCTGCAAATCTTGCGGGCAACCTCGTATTACGCGGGTATTTTCATCGAAAAATTTCACACCCAGTGCTTCCGCCATTCCCGCACCGCCATCATTGGTAGCACTGCCGCCGATTCCGATCAGGATTTCATCCACGCCGGCGACCTGCGCAGCATCAATGATCATCTGGCCTACGCCAAATGTGCTCGACCGCATCACATCGCGCTCATCACTGCCGATGCGCCACATGCCACAAGCCGCCGCCATCTCCATCACGGCAACTTTTTTCCCACGCGATTGTATCACACCATACTTTGCTGTGACTTCGCGTCCTAGTGCGTCATCGCAGCAACACTCGATCCACTCGCCCGCCGCAGCTTCGATCATCGCCTCCGTAAAGCCTTCACCACCATCGGCGATGGGACACATCTCACAATCCCATTCATCGCCAAGACCCTTCGCAATACATTCGCAAGCCTCGAGCGCGGAAAGCGATCCTTTAAATTTATCAACGGCAATCAGTGCTTTGGGCATATATCATTCCATCAGTTTTTCTTCGCTAAAGAAGATAAATTCTCAAGCTCTTCCCAGCGCGCATAGAGTGCCGCGGCAGACTCTTTGGCTTCCTCAAGTTGCTGCATGACCGAATTGACTTCGTGAAATCGCGTGCTTTGGAAAACGGGATCATTCAGCAAATTTTCCCATTCGGCGACTTTTTCTTCCGCCGCCAAAATGCTTTCTTCCATGCCTTCTAGCTCCTTGACCTCCGCCAGACTCAACTTGCGTGGCTTATCCGCTGCTGCCGTATTGGCACGCTTCGCGGACGTTTTGTTTGCCTGTACCACCACTCGTTCACGTTGTTCTCGTTCGCGTTTTTTTTCTAAATAATACGAATAATTCCCCGGCTGAACAGTGACAGTCCCATCCTCAAAGGCGACAATTTGATCACAAATCCGATCCAGAAAATACCGATCATGGGAAACTACTAAAACCGCGCCGTCAAAGTCCGCAATCGCCTCCTCTAACATCCGTAATGAAGGCAAATCCAGATCATTCGTCGGTTCGTCTAAAACCAGCAAATTCCCGCCATTTTTTAATACCTTCGCCAACATCAACCGCGCCTTTTCTCCTCCAGAAAGCAAGTCCACTCGCTCATTGATGCGTCGATCATCAAACAAAAAGCGCCGCAAATACGCCCGAGCACTCATCGTTTGCCCACCGAACTCCACTTTCTCTCTGCCATCCGCCACTTCATCCAACAAGGACCCCGTGCCATCCAGCGCCATCCGAGTTTGATCAATGAAATTCACCCGCACTTTTTTACCAATCGTCGCCGTTCCCGCATCTGGCTCACGCATGCCAAGGCAAACTTGCAACAAAGTCGTCTTCCCCACCCCATTTCGCCCGACAATCCCCGTGCATTCACCAGGGCGAATCGATAAATTTAAATCCCGAAACAGCACCCGCTTTCCTTCGCCGACAGTCACCGTCACCTTCTCCAACTCCACGGCGATGTTACCAATCTCCGTCGCAGGAGGAATCAGCAAATCCATCTCACGCTCTTCTGGTGGGGCTTCGATGCCGGCAATGGCATAAAATTGATCCAAACGATGCCGTGACTTCGTCGTCCGCGCCTTCACCCCCGCCCGCACCCACTGCAATTCCTCGCGCAAAAACCGCTGCCGGCGGCGTTCCGATTGCTCGGCGATACTCTGCCGCACCGACTTCGATTCTAAATACGCCGTATAATTTCCCGGATGAGAAAAGGCCTTTCCTTGATCGATTTCCACCACTCGCGTAGCGATTTCATCCAAAAAATACCGATCATGCGTCACAAACACCACTGCGCCAGAAAAGCCACGCAAAAAATCCTCCAACCATGCCGTGGATGCCGAATCAAGATGGTTCGTCGGTTCATCCAGCAATAAAAGATCGGGCTGCGATGCCAACGCGCGACACAAAGAAACCCGCCGCTTTTCCCCACCCGAAAGCGGCCCCACCAATGCCTCCAAGGGCGGACAACTCAACGAAGTCGCCAAGGAACGAATCCGCGCATGTAAATTCCAGCCATCGGCATGGTCGATGAGATGCAGTAACTCCGCCAACTCTGCCTCGCTGCCATCCCCCGTTTCATAGCGCTCAATGGCACGAATCACATCCGCCGCCCCGCCTTCAATGTGCCCTAGCACCGTTTCATCCGCCGCCATCTCAAATTCCTGTGGCAAATGCCCAATCCGCAAGCCGCGACGAATCGAAATATCCCCGCGATCCGCCGCCTGCTGTCCGGTGAGAATTTTCAGCAAACTCGACTTCCCACAGCCATTCCGCCCCACGAGCCCCACTTTCTCCCCCGCAGCAATCGCCATCGTCACCCCATCCAACAAGGTTTGATATCCATAACTTAAAGCAATTTCACTAGCAGAGAGAAGAGTTGACACGGCGGCCGACGCTACGTCCCCCATCGATTTTGCGCAATCATTGATTTTGCCGCACGGCAGGATGCGTGAACGGAAATACCGTGCGTCACGCCTGTCTGGGCAAACGAGCGTCCGCCAGTTTTCTTGGTTTTAGCGATCCTCCAGCACAGAATTTCCCCTTCTTTTCCGAAACAGCAAACCACAAAACATGATGCATTTAGGCAGAGAGCCATCTCGTCAGACATGAAAATTCCAAAATTGCCAACCCAGAAAGGTAATTTTACAAGGTGGCAAACACACCCGTACCGGTTGCCGCTGCACTCGTACCGATTGGCGCTGCACTCGTACCGATTGGCACTGCACCCGTACCGATTGCCGCTGCACTCGTACCGATTGCCACTGCTCCCGTACCGATTGACGCTGCACTCGTACCGATGAACGCTGCACCCGTACCGATTGCCGCTGCACTCGTACCGATTGCCACTGCACTCGTACCGATGAACGCTGCACCCGTACCGATTGCCACTGCACCCGTACCGATTGACGCTGCACCCGTACCGATTGACGCTGCACTCGTACCGATTGACGCTGCACTCGTACCGATGAACGCTGCACTCGTACCGATGAACGCTGCACTCGTACCGATGAAACCTTCATCTGTACTGATAATCACCTCACCCGCACCGACGAATCGATCAACAACTCCATGCGGAATATGAAAAATCCCAGATTTTCTCCTTGCCGAGAATCGCGTTTTCTGTATCGTATATTTCGCCTTCCATAAGAAATCACTATGAATACGAAACAAACAAATTACCTCAAAATGGCTTTGGCCACTGACGATGTTTGCAGTGACTACGAAGCCCAATGGACCACACTACCCGCCTTCGCTAGCGAAGTCGCACTCGCCCGCACCCACATTGCCAGCATCCGTCGGGATGGCCAGGCTCAGCTCGGTGCGGATACCAAACCCCACACCCTGGCCAAAGACGATGCGAAAAAATCCCTCGCCCGCCTTGCTGCCGATACCGGCGCGCCCGCCAGTGTCTTGGCCGAGACCACGAGCAACCTGCCCGCCGCCGCCAAGCTCAACCAGAGTTACTCGGACATCTACTACGCCACCGATCTTGATGC
>CAMAYN010000162.1 GCA_945862285.1 Akkermansia muciniphila
AAGTTTGGCACCTCGATGTCGGCTCGTCGCATCCTGGGGCTGGAGAAGGTCCCAAGGGTCCGGCTGTTCGCCGGTTAAAGCGGCACGCGAGCTGGGTTCAGAACGTCGCGAGACAGTTCGGTCCTCTATCCTCTGTGGGCGCAGGAAAATTGAAGGGTTCAAACTCTAGTACGAGAGGACCGAGTTTGACGCACCTCTGGTGCACCTGTTGTCGTGTCAACGGCATAGCAGGGTAGCTACGTGCGGAAGGGATAAGCGCTGAAAGCATCTAAGCGCCAAGCCCCTCCTAAGATGAATTTTCCCTGAAGGACCGTGGAAGACTACCACGTTGATAGGCTGATCGTGTAAATGCAGTAATGCATGAGCGTAGCAGTACTAATCGTCCGATCGGCTTGATTTCTTCGGAATCGAGCTATTTTTCGCCAAGGACTAACATCAGAAGGAAAAAAATATTGTTCACCATGCAGATGTCAAAGAGCGAAAGAATGGATTCGACGGATCTGTCTGATCAGACAGATCGGACTGATCCGAAAAAGCCACCAGAGCACAGGCTCTTTTCGAGAAGAGCCTCTCTCTGGTGACCACAGCGAAGTGGAACCACCCGGTCCCATTCCGAACCCGGAAGTGAAACGCTTCAGCGCCAATGGTAGTGAGACGATAGGTCTTGTGAGAGTAGGTCGTCGCCAGGTATATGCCCCGTTCATGGAAACATGAGCGGGGCTCTTTTTTGCATACCATCCGTTAACGGTGACACCAAGATTTACGCGATTGCCTTTCTGACAAGCCAGATTGCCAATGATTGTTCAACAGTCACGCATTCAGACATACGATTTTACATCAAAGCACAATAGAGAGACAAAAAATCATCTTCAGGCAAAAAAATTGTTGTCCCACATCAAAAAAATAGGAGCGGGAAAAATGACGATAGATTATATCTCATATTTAACATATAGAATACAAAACAAGGGGTAACGACAAAGGGGGGAACGCCAAGGGTTATGAAGAATGTGATGCTCTATAAGCAAAGTGCGTGATGATTAGGGAGTTGTGTGAGAGTTGTAAGAAGATCATTACAAAACCATGACCGAGCGAAAGTGTGGAAGTGAGAATGCGGAAAAACGGATGTGAAACTTGGTGCGACGTTCATTGTAAGGATCACCTTATTTTGGGAACTGAAATGCCAGATGCAGCCAACGCAATCAGCTGTCCGATAGCTCCAAATTCGCAATGGTTGATCTTACTTTGGTCAGTAAATTCCGTTTTTGTTTTGTTCGCTCGTGGCGTATGCGTGTGGAAAGATCAATAGTTGTTGCATTTTAGCACTTTTCTCAATTAGTCTTTTCCATGACCAAGTGGACATCCTTCTGTATCTTAATCGCGATGCTCACCAGTTGCGGTTTGCTATCTAGACAGAATTCCGCTGTTCAACTACCAGAATTCCCCGATGAACTGAAACCTAAGTCGGCGTCTAATGCAACAGTCATAGAAGGCGAAGGGACGCTCGCTCCTGAGATTCGCGTTGCGTTGGACGAGTTTAAGCAAAAGGACCTAGCATGGACTGATCCCGATAATTTATTCGGGGATGTTTCTAATGTAAAAAAGCGTATCGATGCTCCAAAGCGCGAGATTTGGCAAAAGACCGAAGCTGCGGCTCTGAAATCGGCGATGCGCGAGGGCAAGTGCTTAATGATTTGGTTTACAGATAGCAAGAGAAGTCCACTTTGCAAAACTCTCAGTAATGAACTGCTTGGGAAAAATGATTTTGGCGAGTGGGCCAATCAAAACGTTATTCGATTCAGAGTTGATCAGAGCGCTCTCGCATCTACGGATCTAAAAATGGATGCGGAGGTCGCAGCTGCGAGCCATGTGCTAGCCATGAAATCGAAATATAAAGTTAAAGGATCTCCAACAATCTTATTACTCTCACCTCGCGGCAACCAAATTGCGAGGTATCGGGGCTATAAACCAGGAACGAGTGCGACGCTATGGGGGCAACTCAAATATAGTGTCGGTATTGGTAATAACGAATATCAAGACTGGCTTAAATCGCTACAGAAACAAGGGTATCGCATCTGGAAAGATCAAAACAATCGCCAGATTCTCGCTAAGCTGATCAAGTACGATAAAGGAGAATTGAGCCTCATCGAACCCGATGGGGGACAGTTGCAAACCAAAGAGAAAAGTCTTTCAGCAGAAGATCGCGGATGGGTCGCAGCGGAGAAGAAAAAGCGTGGAATCGAATGATCAAGTTCACCTGCCAATTCATTAGAAACCATACCAGTTTGACGTCTTTTTTGGTTTTGTTGATCTGTAGCATCATCTTTTGGCAGTGGCGATACGTGCGTGTAAGCCCGAATTTAATTCGTGCGGATGCTTGCCAAAATCCGGAAGCATGGATCGGTCAAAAATCCGAGCCATGGATCAAATTCTCAAAGGAAGGTGTGGTTATCACGAAAGAAAAACGTAGTCCGGTTCAATCGATACATATTCCGTTAGGTGATTTATCAACGGCACGCTATCTGTCTGTGAAGTGTGATGCCGCATGGGAAAATTGCTACCGTGATTTGCGGATTATGTGGTCATTACCCCGCATCTCCGTTACTAGTCACGATGATGCTGGGCGCTTTACGGCACCGCTCGATCATAGCCCGGTTGATGCCATAGGAACCAAGCTGTGGCATAGAGAACACGCCATAATTGAACTACCCGCGAATTTTAAAAATGCTCGTATTAGCTTAGAAGGCTTTGGAGTAAGCGGTGTTTTGAAAGTGAACAATCTCCAAGTCGAAATTGTCCGACTGCGAGAATGGACAAATGAAGCCGGGCTGATACTACTATCCTCGTGGGTGTTTTTTGTGGGATGTTGTGTGCATCCCTATCTCAAAGGACGATGGAAAGTTGTACGTAGCGCGGCTCTAGGAGCAGCCATCTGTGCGGCGTTTGCGACCTTTGTTTTTCCGCAACCTCGGTCATTAGAACGTCCAATTATTGAGCAGTTTTGGTTAGGCCCGATTCTTTTTCCTTCACCCACGCTGATTGAGCCGGCACAAGAAAGACCAAACATTATACCAAAAGAATCAAAAGCAATCGATTCACTATCATCCCCAGATAACGCCAAGCGACAACCGCGTATTCGCACACTTCCTCCTACACCTCCGCCTCCAGCGCAAGAGGCAGCGATGCCACAAGAGTCCGCGCTTCCCGTAGCCCCGAAGATTCGTCATGCGGAGCCACAGCCACAAGCTGTGATGTCTTCTCCTTCGTTCATGGAAAGGCATGTAACGTCGATTAGAACCTTCGTTCGCACGCTTGATCACAAGTGGAATTTACGCACGTACAATCTCACACACTTCACATCATTTTTTGCCATTGGTCTAACGGCGTTATTGCTGGCTCGTCGCTATCTGATTCTGCTACCTTTGGCGATCATGGCGGTTCTGTCCGAGATTGTCCCCGATTTGATACACAACATTGGTGACGACGGGGATTTTTACGATGTGGTTGCGAATTTATGCGGACTCTTCGTGGCGTATTTTTTTTATTTCATAACGAAAAAATTCTTTTATTGGTGGAAAAAACTGTTCGCCGCAAATCAAATGCCAAACACCCTGTAGAAATTGATGCAAGACGCAATCCAACATCCGATAATAGCGATCGATTATGGCGATGCCCGCATCGGTGTTGCAGCTTCCGATCCGCTCGGAATCATGGCGCATCCCGTGGAAACTATCCATCAATCATCGACGAATGTGATTACCCGCATTGGCGAAATTCTGCGTCTGCGATCAGCCCGTGCGATCGTAATTGGCTTGCCGCGGCGACTTGATGGCACAGAAGGCACAGCCGCGGATAAGGTACGTCGATTTGCCGCATTGTTGGAAAAAACCTATCCACTTGTTCCATTGTATTTCATCGACGAAAGCTTCAGTACTATGACCGCAGCAGAAAAACTGCGAGAAGCGGGCCGTAATGCGAAACAGCAAAAATCGATCATTGATCAAGCTGCAGCAGTAGAAATTCTACAGACATGGATGGATCTACATCCCGTGTCGCAATGAAATATAATAGGATGAACTGAATCAATAGCAGCGTAGATGTGCAGCGATGAGATAACAATGTTCCTAGACTTTTTAACTGGAAGTCTTGTCACAAGCTCTTATCATCGTCGTCAATACCCAAGCTGCTATGAACACTCTGCCTTTCATTTTCCCCGTTAGTGCACTGATCCTCTCCACGATATGGCTCGGTTGGCAGCACCATACGATACGCTCAATCGAGCAGGAAAATGGAGATCTTGTAAAAGAAATCACATCGGAGCTTGTAGCGTTCCGCGTGGAAGATACGCGATGGAAATCCTATGCCACGATAAATGATGCGGCTTGTTCCGGGCTTAGTTCGATGAATTGCCATGGCAGGCCATGTTCATTGAGGTCGGCCATGAAGGCATCGGGATCGTGTTGCTCAATGTTCCATACGCCTGGTTTTTTCCAATCGCCAGCGAGCATCTGTTTCGCGCCAATCATTGCTGGAACACCCGTGGTGTAGGAAATCGCCTGACTGCCTACCTCTCGGAAGCATTCTTCGTGGTCGCAGATGTTGTAGATGTAAATGGCTTTTGCCTTGCCGTCTTTGATGCCTGTGATGACGTTGCCGATGCAGGTTTTCCCTTTCGTGGTAACACCAAGGTCGCCAGGGTTGGGGAGCACGGCTTTGAGGAATTGTAATGGGATGATTTCGACACCGTTGTATGACACGGGATCAATGCGAGTCATGCCAACATTTTGCAAAACCTCAAGGTGTTTTAGGTAGTTCGGAGAGAAGCTCATCCAAAATTGTGCCCGGCGGATCGTGGGGATGTGTTTTACGAGCGATTCCAGTTCCTCGTGGTACATGCGATAGATTTCGAAGGTACCCACTCCTTGCGGACAGGTAAAGGCTTGATGGAGGGACATTGGTGCAGTCTCTACAAAATCACCATTTTCCCAATGTCGGCATGCGGCGGTGACTTCGCGGATGTTAATTTCTGGATTAAAATTGGTCGCGAAGGCGTGGCCGTGACTGCCGCCATTCACATCGATGATGTCCAAGGTGTGGATTTCATCAAAGTGATGCTTGAGAGCCCATGCGGTATAAACATTCGTCACGCCAGGATCGAAGCCAGAGCCAAGCAAGGCACTGATTCCGGCCTTGGTGAATTTTTCTTGGTAGGCCCATTGCCACGAATACTCAAATTTTGCCACATCGGGTGGCTCGTAGTTTGCGGTATCGAGGTAATCAATCCCTGCAGCAAGACAAGCGTCCATGAGCGGAAGGTCTTGATAGGGGAGAGCCACATTGAGGACGAGGTCCGGCTTCAGAGCTTGCAAGTAGGCCGTGGTGGCGACTACGTCATCGGCATTGATCGCAGCGGTAGCGATTTCCACGCCAGTGCGATCTTTCACGGAAGCGGCAATGGCATCGCATTTGGATTTCGTGCGAGAAGCGAGAGTGATTTGAGAAAATACGCTGGGGACTTGCGCACATTTGTGCGCGACCACGCTACCTACGCCGCCGGCGCCGATGATTAAAACATGTGACATGCGCGTTTCCTAGCGTGGGCGATGGAGAGATGCAAGTGTCAATCATGAGTCAATCGATGCTTTTTCGGGAAAATAGGCTTCGCGGTGATAAGTTAAGGACTCGCGGCGAAAAATGATGGGGAAACGGTGAAAATTTTTCATCTCGCGGTCAAAATTGATGAGTTCGCGGTGAAAATTTTTCATTTCTCGGTGGAAGTTGAGGGTCTCGCGGTCGAAATTGACTTTTTCGCGGTCAAATATGATGGAGTAGCGGTGAAGTTTTTTCGATTCGCGGTCAAATTCGGGGTTTCGCGGTGAAAAATTATGGACTCGCGGTCAAATTTTTTGCTGTTGCGGTGAAAATTTCTGCGTAAGCATCAATGAAATTGGAAGTTGTTTTCACAAAACTCGATGACGCGCTGAAAAGATCGACAATGCCTTTTGACACCAATTACTGCTTCTTTTCTTCAAGGTAACGTCCTACCCAGCCGATGTCATAGGTGCCGTTGACAAAGTCCGGATGGTTCAAGATTTCCTGTTGGAAAGGAATCGTGGTCTTGATGCCACGAATCATGAACTCAGAAAGGGCGCGTTTCATCCGTGCGATGGCAATCTCGCGCGTGGCACCAGTGACGATGAGTTTGGCAATCATGCTATCGTAATGTGGCGGAACGGAGTAGCCAGAATAGACGTGAGTATCAACGCGCACGCCTTTGCCGCCGGGGGCATACCAGAGGTCGATGCGGCCTGGGCTGGGGGCGAAGTTTTTGTAGGGATCCTCGGCATTGATACGGCATTCGATGGAATGCCCACGTGGTTGCGCATCGAGCACGTGACTTGACAGCGGCATACCTGCGGCAACGCGAATTTGTTCTTTGATCAGCTCGCAACCCATGACTTCCTCGGTGACGGGATGTTCTACTTGGATGCGAGTGTTCATTTCCATGAAATAGAAATTTTCTGCTTTTTCATCGACGAGGTATTCGATGGTGCCGGCGTTTTCGTATCCGATGGCTTTGATGAGTCGCACGCTGGCATCACCCATTCGTTTGCGTAGCTCTGGGGTGAGTAGAGGAGAGGGGCATTCTTCAATGATTTTTTGGTTGCGGCGTTGCATGGAGCAATCGCGCTCATTCAGGTGAATGAAATTTCCATGCGTATCGGCGATAATTTGAAACTCGATATGATGCGGGTTGATCACAAGTTTTTCCAAGTAACATTCGCCGTTGCCAAAGCAGGCCATTGCTTCATTGGATGCGGCTGCAAAGAGGGCACGGAAGTCCTCTTCTTTAAAGCAGGGGCGCATGCCACGTCCGCCGCCACCAGCAGTGGCTTTGATCATGACGGGGAAGCCGATTTCGCGGGCTTTGGCAAGTGCTTCCTCGGGGTCGGTGATGATTTCCGAACCGGGGGTAATGGGCACACCATTGGCGATGGCGTTGGCGCGTGCGGTGGCCTTATCGCCCATCATAGAAATCACTTTGGCGGAGGGGCCGATGAATTTGATGCCAGAGGAAGTGCAAATTTCTGCAAAGCGGGCGTTTTCAGAAAGGAAGCCATAGCCTGGATGGATGGCTTCTGCGCCGGTGATTTCACAAGCGGCGATGATGCGATCCGGCTTGAGGTAGCTGTCTTTCGAGGCTGCTTTTCCAATGCAGACGGCATGATCGGCGAGTTGCACGTGCATGGAATCCACATCTGCTTCAGAATAAACAGCAACGGATTCGATATCTAGCTCACGACAAGCGCGGATGATGCGAAGGGCAATTTCGCCACGATTGGCGACGAGAACGCGTTTGAACATAACGGCAGATATATTTTAGGAAATGCGGAAGAGGACATCGCCGAATTGTACGGGATTGCCATCTGTGGCGACTACGGCGGTAATGATGCCGGATTTTTCTGCTTGGATTTCGTTCATGACCTTCATGGCCTCGATGATGCAGATGGTCTGGCCAGCGCTGACGGGGTCGCCGACTTTTACGAAAGAGGCGGCATCAGGAGCAGGTTTGGTATAGAACGTGCCAACCATGGGCGAAGTGATTTCGCTACCACTCGGTGTTGCTGCAGGCGCGGTGGCGGGTGTCGAACTCGCTGCGACGGCGGGGGCGATGGATGGAGCTGCGGCAACAGGCATGGCGGAAGCGAGCGCACTACGGATGGCTTCGATGTCGGTGCCTTTTTTAAGGCGAAGGTGAACGCCATCGGCGGTCGTGAGATCAAAATAGGAAAGATCATGCTCCTGCATGAGTTCGATGATTTTGCGTATTTGGTCGATTTCCACGGTGTGTGCTATGCTAGTTGTTGATATGTGCCAATCGTAATTGGATAACGTTGGCGGAAGTGACTTTGGGGAAAAGTGCTCTCTTGGTCAAGTATGGAAAATGAG
>CAMAYN010000163.1 GCA_945862285.1 Akkermansia muciniphila
TGCCGATTGTCGCGCAAAATGAGCCACAACGCTTCGAACCCAAAAAGGTCGTCGAGCTGGACTTCCGGAACATGGATCAAACCGAGGAGGGCACAAAAAGAATGCGGCCACGAATGATTGAATCCGACGTTAAACCATGGCGCATTGGCCTGATGGTCAACCCGATTGATGATGCTCTGCGTAACCATCTCGACATTCCAGAAAACACGGGAGTAGTTGTCAGCGAGTGTGTGGAAAACGCTCCTGCTGCCAAAGCCGGAATTCAAAAAAATGACATCATTCTATCAGCGAAGGGACGCCCCGTCAGTTCGATCGATACGCTGCGCGAGGCTGTAATGGAATCCGCAAAATCCGGAGATCCTCTTCGTTTAGACACGCTACGCAAAGGGCAACGCCGCGAGGTTGTCATTAAACCAGACCTGCCGAAACCTCCGATTTCCAAGCCAAACAATCGCCCCGATCAAGCACCGACTCCATTTGATTCGCCCAAACTTCGCGAGCAAGAAAGACGCATGCAAAGCATGATGGAACAAAATGAACTCTTGATGAAACGCATTGCCGCTATGGAATCGTTAATGAAAAATTTGCAGAAGACGAACGAAAAACCTTCGGCATCCGATGCTGCGGCGCAACGTGAACAAGAAAAAATGATGCGCAGTATGGCAGAACAAAACACCCAACTGAAAGGGCGTTTTGAGAGCATGGATACGATGATGAAGCGCCTTGAAAAAATCGAAGCCGAAATGAAAAAGGCCCAGCGTGAAATGAATCGTGACGCACCGAAAGCGAACGAATAACGATACTTATCCGGTCATTGAATGGACTTCACGTGTCGATTTCCACCCAAAAATTTACGCCCTGCGTCAGTTTCATTGCGGATCCGATGCGCGTCTCTGCGCTTTCGTTTCAAGGCCAATGTTCCATCACAGAATACGTTCTTCTTTGGTCTAACCACAGAACATTATGCCACCTCAACAACAGAGGTAGAACGAAACAAAAATGCATTTGCCATGGCGAGAGGTATATTGCATATTCTCTTTACTACGGAAGATGCATTTGGCAAATACCCTAGTATTCATTGGTTATTCCATTTAAAGTTCGCCTACAATTAGCACTGAAAATATATTACCCTTTGTTTATGAGGAGTTGCGCCGAATGGCACGAACTCGCATGGCGAAGTGTGCCGATATCCAAACTTTGCAGCCAACGGCACTCGTACACGAGGCTTGGTTGCGTCTTTCTGCGGGAGGCGGTCGAGAATGGCAGGATCGCAATCACTTTCTTGCCACAGCCGCTCTGGCCATGCGCCAGATCCTGATCGAGGAGGCCAGACGCAAGGGGGCAGCCAAACGAAGCGGACGCAGGGACGATACGATTCACTTGGAAAGCATCGAATCGGTGGAATCTGACTCTCAAATCCTGCTGATTCATGAAGCTTTGGAATTGCTCGAAGCTAGACACCCGGCGGCGGGGAAAATCGTTGAATGGAAGTTTTTCGGGGGCATGGGGAACGCCGAGGTTGCCGATATCCTCGGCTGCGGCCTGCGTGCGGTGGAACGCCAATGGTCTTTCGCAAGGGCGAAGCTTTACCAAATCATCAGGGACGAGTTGACATGAGTGATTCATGGTTCATTCCCATCGCCGAAAGCGAAGAGATCGAGCAGGCCGTGCTGGATACGGCACTCGGGATCGAGAACAGCGAAACCCGTGAGGCATTCCTGCGGCAGGTGTTTGCGGGCGATGCCGTGAAGATCAGGGAAATGGAGGACTTGGTGGATTCCTCCAGGCGCGCAGCAGGTATCTTGCATGATGCTGGGGACGCTCGAGCCGAGCTGGCTAGTATTGCTACAGGGATCTGCGCAAACACTCCAGATCCCGACCCCGCTATCACGGAAGTCGAAGCGGAAGGCAGTCGCATCGGAGCCTACCTTCTAGGGAGAAAACTGGGCGACGGGAGCTACGGGGAAGTGTATGAAGCCACGACCAGCGGCGATGGGACGCGGCGGATGGCGCTCAAGATTATCCGTCGCGGGATGGACACCGCGGCTGTCATTGCTCGCTTCTCGATGGAGCGAAAATCCCTAGCGCTCATGGATCACCCGAACATCGCCCGGGTCACGGACGCCGGTTCCACTCCCCGGGGGAGGTCGTATTTTGTGATGGATCTCGTCGGGCCGGAACGAATTACTGCCTATTGTGAATCCCGCGGGCTTGGTCTTCGTGAGCGGCTCGGGCTTTTTCTTCAGGTGTGCTCGGCCATACAGCACGCCCACCAGAAAGGGATCATCCACCGCGACATCAAGCCATCCAATATCCTGGTGTCCGAAATCGACGGTCGCCCTGCTCCGAAGGTGATTGACTTCGGTTTGGCAAAAGCCGCACGAAACTCCCAGTACGGGCGCAACACCCTCACCGCGTGCGACGACATCCTCGGCACACCCGCCTACATGAGTCCAGAGCAAGTGGATCTCACTGGAGTGGATGTGGACACCCGTGCGGATATCTATGGATTGGGAGCATTGCTTTACGAGCTTTTGGCAGGCCGCCCGCCCTTCGATCCGCTCTCACTTACCCAAAGAGGACAGGCCGCCATGCGCCGCACCATCCTCTTGGAGAACCCGGAAAAACCCTCACTTGCCGTGACCCGCAGTCTTGAGGGAAAACCATCCTACGAGCGACAAACCCAGATGGATTTGCGGGGCAGCCTGGACTGGATCGTAGCCAAGGCGATGGAGAAAGAGCGCAAACGGCGTTACCAAACCGTAGGTGCGCTGATGGACGATATCGAGCGTTTCCTGTCCCACCAACCAGTTCGTGCCCGCCGCCCCTCTCGGCTTTATGTGGCGAGATGTTTCCTGCGCCGCCATCGGGCGGCTTGTATTTCTTCTGGGTTCGCCGTCCTGACCCTTATCGTCGCCGCTGTGGTGACGGGCATCCTCTATCAGGCTGAGCGGATCGCGTCCCATCGCGAACGGATCGCGCTTTCAGAGCAGACACGCCTGCGCCAAGTGGCGCAAGACGAAGCCGGCGCGGCAGAGGCGGCAAGGAAGGAAGAAGCCCACCAGCGCATCCTTGTGGAAGCCGCCTTGGCTGAGCAGAAAAGGCTACTTGCAGAAACGAACTCGCGGGAGGCACTTTCACTCGCCGCGATTCTAACAAGCATGGGAGAAGGCGATGAGGCGGAGCGCCTACTCAAGTCGTATCAGCCGGGAACAGTTCCGTCGCTGAAACACGCCGCGAAACTCATCCGCGATCTCGGTTCTCGGCACGCAGCGGCAGGAAATTGGGACGAGGCTTCGCGATGCTTCTCCCTGCTAATCCGAGCGGGACTCTACTATTCCATCGGAGAAAACGGGGAGCCATCAGGTGTTGACCTATTGTTGCCGGGACCAGCCATGATCGAAGCCGGTGACATCAAGGGCTATGAAGTCTATCGCGAAGAAATCCTGCGCCGTACGGAAGGTCTTGCTAGATTAAACGTGGATACTGCTCAACGATTGATCAAGGCGACCTGTATCCTTCCGGTTCCCCCTACGTTGCGTAATCGTTTGACTCCGATCGTAGCCGGTTTGGAGGCTGTAATGAAACGGGGCGAACCAAAATTCGAGTATGCGATCCCTTGGGGCGCATTTTCTCTCGCTCTATATCAATTTCGCAGCGGTGACTATCGTGACTGCATAAGTTGGGCGGAGATATCACGTAAAGATACTGGTGTTCTCACCGCAGCACGCGAGGCCAGCCTGCATGTCATCATGGCGGTATCTTTGCACGAAACGGGCGAAGTCAAGGCCGCCCAGTTGGAAATGGCAGCCGCTACTGCGTTGTTCGAGGCTGGTAAGGTCACTCATCCGCTGGGCCAGCATCTTTGGAAGCAGGGGCAACCATCATGGTGGGATTGTGTCATGGCTCGTTGCCTTTACCGCGAGGGCATCAAGCGGATGAACGCCAAGTAAAGGGCGCTTCTACCTAAGCGCTCGCATTGGTCGGGGGCTCATGGGATTCCCACCTGTCGAGGCTACTAATCGAAATGCCCCGTTGTAATCAGAAAAAATTCCAATAAACAACGGGGGTTATGCCCGCTGCTTGAATTGCGATATTTTTTTGGCGGGTTTGCTTTATTTTTTACGTTACACCCAAATGAAGAACTTTATTTCACCGATGAAATGAAAGTTCGGCATTTCTGCATCAATAAAAAAATCAATGAAATCATCCAATTTATTCATTACATTCCTTTCGGCATGCTCCGTGGCAAGTGTTCCGCTTCGCGTGGCAATCATCAATCTGAATCTCGCTCCCCAAGGGTCATCCGTATTCTGATTCACATGCCGAGCCACTCGATCGACCTCCATGCCCAAATTCTAAGGGATGTCGCCTCGAAGTTGCTATCAAAAAACGCCCCAGAATCTTCGGCATTGCTCTGAGTTGTCGATATTCCCTCGGCTCTTCCTTTCGTAGCGCAAAATCATCACCCTGAAATCATGGACTATGAACACATCCCAATTCATCACGATTTGCCAGATCTGCTCATATCCCTTCTTCATTAGCGCTCCTAGCTCTCTTTCAACCTAACACCAAAAAAATCATGATCATACAATCCTTGTTCTCCATCCTCGACTACCACAATCGCTCCAAGACAATGACTAACATTCGCCGATCCACAATGAAATCAACCCTTGCCGCAGCCTTAACCTCGCTGCTGGCGCTGACTGCCGTTTCCATGGCGCAAATTACACCATCCATCGTTAAAACGGCCACTGCCGCTGGTGGTAATACGACCAGTTCGCCATCGACCGCCGCCCTTAATACATCGGTTACCGGGGGCAACGTTCTCGTTGTCGGCGCATACATCGATGCCAACAGCACAGGAGCAGGAGCCACTTTCACGTTCAACGGAAATGCGCCAACGGGGCGCATCAGCTCAGGCCGCGGAGCCATGGCCTACTACAGGACAAATGCTCAAGATACTGCGGTCACGATTTCTGTCTCAGGAAACGCGTCTTCCGTGGGCTTAGTGATTTGGGAGCTTGCAAATGTCGATCTGACACTTGGCGTTGTGAACGCCGCTGGTGGCGACACGATCACCACGACCGCGGCCAATACCTTTGTGCTTGGAACCGCTTTTAGAAATGGCAACGCCACCCTGACCAGAACTGGGGCTGTTTATGACACCACAGACATCGCACCATATGCGATTCTAGGGAACGCACCCGTCACTGGCGTGATCGGCGGGGCAAGCGGGCTCGCCGAGACCGCAGGATCACAAAACATTTCGTGGAATAACGATACCGATGGTAGCGTTCTGGCATTCGGATTCGTAGCAAGGCCTGCGAGCGGCCCTGGTCCGGTGAACTCTTTCACGATTTCAGGAATTTCCTCACCTCAGACGGTTGGCACGCCGATCAACAACATCACCATCACTGCGAGGGATGCCTCAAACGCCACTGCCACCGGCTTCACCGGCACCGTCAACTTCGGTGGCACCGGCGGCTTCACTGGCACCTCGGCCAGCTTCACAGCCGGCGTGCTCAGCGGCGTAAGCGTCACGCCCACCGTGGCGGGGAGCAATCTGACCTTCACGGTGGACGATGGCGCGAGCCACACTGGTTCGACGTCCATCACCACCATCCAGACCCAGTATCAATTCTGGGCTGGTGGCGCGGCCTTCGATGCAGACGCCAACAGCGACGGAGTGAGTAACGGCATGGCCTTCTTACTTGGCGCGGTCAGTCCGAGCACCGCAGTGACTCTGCCAACCGTCTCCCAGAGTGGCGGCGATTTGATTATGGACTTCAACTGTCTGCCAGATGCCGCCCGTGGCAACGCGACGCTTTTGGTGGAGCATAGCAGCGACCTGGGACTCCTTGACGCCTGGACTGCTACCAGCAACGAGGTGCCAGATGCCACCAATGCCATACCAGACAATGACGTGACCTTCGTGGTCGATACGATCTCGGTGGCCCCCCTCAATAAGATCACGGCGACCATTGGCTCAGCCGCAGCCGCTGGCAACAAACTCTTCGGTCGCCTCAAGGCTGTAGAAATGCCATAACACCGATGCTACGGTTGCGATTTCGCTAATCCTCCCCCCCAATATCCCACCTCCAATCAACCTTCGACTCTCCAGTAATGCGTTTTGTTTAGCTCTTCTTTCATAGGTTGATGCGTTTTTTAGATCCTCTCGAATCGCTATTACCATTTCAGCTCCGCTGCCCATACCAATGAAATTCCTTTTCCGTATCTTCGCCATCTTCTCGTTCACCGTTCTCGGCATCCACGCCCGTACCTGGATCAGCGCCGATGGTAAAAGCACCTTTGAAGGTGAACTGATCAAGTACAACGCCAATACGGGTGAGGTGACAGTCGACCGCAGCGGGAAACGCGTCACCTTCATGCAGCAGGTGCTGTCCGAAAGTGACATTGATTTTTTGAAGAATTGGAAACCCTCTGCCACGCCAGTAACAGCGGGCGCTCGCCAGGCACAACCGGTTGCGAAGCATGGCCTGCTAAAGATTGCCGGAGGCAAGCTCTGCTCCGCATCAGGGCAACCGGTACAACTCAAGGGCATGAGCCTGTTCTGGAGTCAGTGGGCCGGCAACTGGTACACGGCTGCGACCGTTGAGTCTCTCGCCAATCAGTGGGGTTGTACTATTGTCCGCGCGGCGATGGGGGTCGAAAGCGGTGGTTATCTAACTCAGCCGGACACGGAAAAGGCCAAGGTCAAAACCGTCGTCGATGCGGCGATCGCCCAAGGGATCTACGTCATCATTGACTGGCACGATCACAATGCCGAAAAACACCCGCAGCAGGCCATAGGGTTTTTCACCGAGATGGCGACTACCTACAAGAATGTCCCCAACGTGATGTTCGAAATCTACAATGAACCCGTGAAAACACCGTGGCCCGTGATCAAGAATTATGCGGAGAACGTGATCAAGGCGATCCGCTCTACTGGGGCGCAGAACGTGATCATTGTTGGAACGCCCAAATGGTCGCAGGACGTGAACATAGCAGCCGATGACCCGATCAAAGGAAGCAACATCGCCTACACGCTGCATTTCTACGCCGGCAGCCACAAGCAGGGCCTGCGCGATAAGGCCAGCTATGCCATCAACAAGGGGCTGGCGCTCGTGGTGACTGAATGGGGCGCTTGCGACGCGTCCGGCAACGGCGGCTTCAACGAAGCCGAGTCCGAAAAGTGGATGCAGTTCCTCAATGCAAACAAAATCAGTTGGGCCAACTGGTCGCTCTTCGACAAGGAGGAAACTGCGTCGGCGGTGCAGCCTAGCAGCTCACCTAAGGGACCGTGGGGCAAAGACGATCTGACACCATCCGGACTTTTCGTCACACGACAATTCCCAATGTCGAAATAAACTCAAACTCTGAACTGCCTGTCGATGGGGAAAGAACAACCCATTCCAATTGGGCATAAAAATAAAATCAAAAACGAAAGAAATTCGATATGAAACAACATAAAACTACGAAGACCGTTTTCATTGCAATCATCGCGTCCATTCAAATACTTGCCACAACAGCCAGTGCGCAGCAAGAACGCTATGGCAGCATGCTCAACACGCTGCGTGAGCAAATCACGGCCGCTTTACCGAAAAACACGGAGCAGAAGAAGGCGGCTTACCTTGAGGCTAGCAAAACTGAGAAGGAGGCGCAGGCCGTGCTCGCCAATGTACAGAAGCAGTTGGGGAGAATTGCGGCGGCCCAGAAGGCAATGAAAGATGCACAGTTCCCCAAGGGTGGTGCGGAGAGAGGCATCAAAGCGGCGGAGGCAGCGTTGAAACAGGCGCAGACCGACGACCAACGCGCGGCCGCTCAGAAGGAATTGGAGAAACATC
>CAMAYN010000164.1 GCA_945862285.1 Akkermansia muciniphila
TCATGCCTGAACTACCTGAAGTTGAAACAACATGCCGCGGTATTTCTCCCCATATCGTTGGAAATACTGTAAGTGAGGTGATTGTTCAACGCAGCGATCTTCGATTGCCGATACCGCCATCGATCTACGATATTACAAAGAAAAAAATCAGATCCGTGCAACGCCGAGCGAAATACATAATTATTCAATTGGAAAATGATCATCATCTGATTGTCCATCTTGGGATGTCGGGAAGTTTACGCATCGGTCATCCCGTTGATTCCTTTCGTAAGCATGATCACTTTGCCCTAACTTTGTCATCTGGTCAGCAATTGCGCTATCATGATCCCAGACGCTTCGGCATCGTGACCCATGCGGTGACAAGTGATCCGCTATCGCACACGTTTTTTGAAAACCTCGGGCCAGAGCCACTCACGGATGATTTCTGCGGTAAGGGACTTTTTTCTGCACTACAAAACATCAAACGTCCGATCAAAACTGTGCTGATGGACAATGCGATCGTTGTGGGTGTTGGCAACATCTATGCCTCGGAATCCTTATTCCATGCGGGGATCAGCCCGATCACTCTGGCATCACAATTGAGCCGTAAACGATTGGAAAAACTCGTCGCCGCTGTGAAAAAAGTGCTACTCCATTCCATCGAACAAGGTGGCACCACCCTGCGTGACTTCGTGCGTGAAAACGGCCAACCGGGGTATTTTCGGCAAGAGCTTTTTGTCTATGAACGCGCGGATCAAGAGTGTCGCGTTTGTGGCACTGCCATCGTCAAGTTGGTTCAAGCGCAACGGTCGAGTTATTATTGCCCAAAGTGCCAAAAATAGAATTTCATTCCGCCGAGGATTTGCCACTCAAGCGGGCTGTTGCTGGGTGATGCAGTGCAGTGTGCCGCCTTCTTCGACCAAGTCGAGACAATCGATGCCGACAACTTCGCGGTCGGGGAAAATTTCCCGAATGATGTCCAAGGCGCGATGATCATTGCGTTTTTGACGGAACTGCGGCACCAGTACGCCGTGGTTGACGAGTAAATAGTTCACGTATGATGCCGGTAAAACAGGCAGACGCCAACCAGGGACTTCACAGGCTTCCGGCATGTGCATTTCGAGTAAATCAAAGCCCTTGCCGGCGGAGGTGCGCATGTTTTTCAAATCGTGCCAATTCCGCGTTAAGACTTCGTGATTGGCAGAGCGCGTGTCATGATCGATGCAAGCGAGAACGACGTCATCGCGCACGAAGCGGGCGAGGTCATCAATGTGACCATCGGTATCGTCGCCCTCGATGCCGCTTCTGAGCCATAAAATATCGGTAACTCCCAGTCCATCGCGCAGCATGGTCTCGATCTCGGCGCGTCCGAGGTGTGGGTTACGGTTGGGGTTCAAAAGTACCGCCTCGGTGGTGAGAAGTTGTCCGGTGCTATTGATCTCGATGGCACCACCTTCGAGGATCATGCCGCCAGTGAATTTTTTCATTTGTAATGCCTCGGCGATACGGGAAGGGATGGCATCGTCGAGTTCCCAAGGCGGAAACTTTCCTCCCCATGCATTAAATCCCCAATCAGTTACGGCGACTTCTCCCGTTGTTTCCTGTTTGACAAAAATAGGCCCGTGGTCACGGCACCAAACGTCATTGTGGGGATGGTCGAACATTTCCAAGTGCCGATCGTTACCCTTTTTCTCCAGAAATAAAGCCCGCACTTTTTCTTGATTGATCGAAGGTGCATTGATGCGCACGGTTTGGAAGTGAGAAATAGCGGCGGCGATCTCGGAGAATTTCTCGGCAATCAAAGCCTGTTTTTTTCCTGCCCAGTGTCGTTCATCTGCCACGGGCCAGCTTAACCAAATGGCGACTTGCTCGCACCATTCGGCGGGCATGCGATATCCTGATTCTCGTGCATTCATCATATTATTTTCGAAACATAAAAAATACGGCCCCTGCCAGACAAAGCCCCGCTGCGGCGTAATTCCAAGTGATTTTTTCCTTCATAAAAAAAATTGCAAAAGGGACAAACACTGATAGCGAAATAACTTCCTGAATGATTTTTAACTGCGAGATCGACATCGCTTGATGACCAATCCGATTGGCTGGCACTTGGACCAAATATTCAAATAGCGCAATCCCCCAACTCGCGAATGCGGCTATGATCCATGGCTTATCCTTCATGTCGCGCAGATGCGCATACCATGCGAAGGTCATGAAGACATTCGACAGCGTGAGTAGGCCAATGGTTTTCCAATAAATCATACCAACACGCAGAATCACAGCAATTCCATGAAAGCCGGAAGGATTTTCCGGTAGAGCGAATTTTTTCCGCCGCGAGCGAGTTGTTCGCCGATCAGCGAGCAGCTTTCATCGCAGGCAATTGGTTGCAAGGTTTCCACGAGGTGCTCACCGATTTGGCTGTGCAATTGCAGATGACAATGCCCCGCATTTCTCGTCACCGAAAAACACACATCATCGCCGCGCAAGTGAAGTCCACCCAGGGGCGCGGAATTGGCATCGGCAGTGAGTTTGGCAGTGATGGCTTGACCTGTGGCGTTGTGAAAATGAAATATCTCATTCCCGTTTTCGCTACGTGACGCGCTGCGTTGGAGTTCTAATCCAGTATTCCATGAGCTTTGCACTTGCAGCCAAGAGAGGAGTTGAAGTGCTGCCATGCGATGGCGGGGATGATAGATGATTTCAACGTCGTTAACAGCAGCGAAGGCCGGCATGGCCATGGGGTCATCGAACAAACTCGCTAGTGCTGTTCGATAGGAAAAACTCCGCGTCCATGCCAAATCTTGAATGATCATCTTCGAGGTCTTTTGATGGCTGGCGCGGGAAATGGAGGCAAAGCCATTTACCGGATCTGTCCACTCGTCGCTATCGAAGATAAATCGATCCACCACCGCGTGGAGGTGGTCTTCAAACATCGGCGAGAGATTTCCTTGCCACCAAAAGATGAAGGGTAAATCACTAGCCAAATGGGCAAAAACGGTGTTGCGCAGACGTCCACGGGAAACACCCGTTAGGCGGAAGGCGATTTGTTCGCAACACACACTTTTGCGCCCGCCACTTAGGTAACAATGCGCCATGATCCACGAGCGGATCGATGCTTCGGTAATACTGCGATCCATTTCAATCAGCAGCGCACGGCAAGCATGCTCATGCATGAGTTTCCCTACGATGGTAGAATTTTTTTGGAGTGATCCAGATTGTTCCGAGTAGATCGCAAAATTGATCAGACAGGCGTTTGTCCGCGATTCATCGGCAGACCAGAGGTGGCGCAGAGCTTTGTCGATCTGATCGACTGGTACCTCTTGGCCAAGCGCGAGGTTTAGTTCATCGATTTCTGCAGGAGACATTGGTTGCATGGCGTGATGGGGGAAATTAAATTCTACGCCATTGATTGCCATCGGCATCCAGCAATTCATCTGCAGCACTAGGACCCCATGTGCCAGCTACGTATTCAGCCATCGGCGGCGGCGTAGGGGATTGATGCCAAGCGTTCTCGATATGGTCGATGAATCGCCATGCCTCTTCCACTTCATCGCGACGGGCGAAAAGCGTCGCATCGCCCGCCATGGCATCGAGCAGCAAACGTTCGTAGGCCTCGGGGCTTGCCTTGCCAAAGCTGGTGCTGTATTGGAAATCCATTTTCACTGGTTCCAAACGTAAACTCGTGCCGGGGATTTTCGATAGCATACGCAGGGAAATTCCTTCATCGGGCTGAATTCGGATCGCCAGCACGTTGCAACCCGGTACACCGCCTGGAAGGGCATTAAATAGCACACCCGGTGGCGATTTGAAATGGACGGATATCTCTGTGCCTTTTTTCGGCAACTGCTTGCCCACGCGAATGTAAAATGGCACGCCATTCCAGCGCCAGGTATCGATCATTAAACGCAACGCCACATAACTTTCCGTTTGTGATTCGGGATTCACACGATCTTCTTCGCGGTATCCTGGTACAACTTTGCCACTGACGCTTCCTTTCGTGTATTGGGCACGCACTACGTTCTCTGTGACTTTTTCCACCGTATCCCATTTCCGCAGGGAACGAATGACTTTGACTTTTTCATCGCGCACGCCGTCCGCACTCAAATCCGTAGGCGGTTCCATGGCGACGAGGCTGAGCAACTGTAAAAGATGATTTTGTACCATATCGCGCAGAGCACCCGATTTATCATAATAACCACCGCGCCCGCCTTCCATGCCGAGGTTTTCGGCGCAAGTGATTTGGATTTGCTCGATGTAACGACTATTCCAGAGCGGCTCGAAAATGGCATTGGCAAAGCGCAAAACCATCAAATTTTGTGCCGTTTCCTTGCCAAGGTAGTGGTCGATGCGGTAGGTATCGCTCTCCTGAAATGTATCATTGACCACGCGGTTGAGATGCTGAGCAGTCGCCAAATCGGTGCCAAATGGTTTCTCTACAATCACCCGCGCCCAGCAACCATCGGCGGCTTGATTTAATCCTGCTTGTTTGAGGCTAATGAGAATTTCGTCAAAAAACTCTGGCGCACTGGCGATGTAAAATAGGCGATTGCCCTTGCCGCCGCGTTCAGCATCGATGGCATCCAAGCGCTCAGCGAGGCGTTTGTATCCGTCTGCGTCTGTAAATTCGCTGGTGTGATAATGAATATTCTGCACGATGCTGTTCCAAATCTCTTCATTATGCCCGGTGCGCGAAACCTTACGATTGAGTTCTTCCAGCCCTGCGCGAAATTCCTCATCCGATTTTTCGCGGCGAGCAAAGCCGATGATTTTTGTTTGCGGCGGCAGCTCGCCATCGGCGGCGAGGTTATAAAGTGCCGGGATCAATTTCCGGTGCGTCAAATCACCAGTGGCACCGAAAATAACGATCGAACACGCTTCGGGTCGGTTACGGGAAACTAAATCTTCGCGAAAAGGATTGCTCATGTGCTTCGCGGAAATAACCACACTTAGCGATATGTGCAACTTCAATTCGATGCGAATGGGTAAGAAATCTTTTCCTCCATCGTTCCCCTAGGTTTAATTTCTGCCAATGTCAGACTAGTGAGCGATTTTGAAGTTGCCACAGACGATCTTTCGCGATTTTCTTCGGCATGGACGATACAATTTCAGGCGCGCTTTTATTGTGGGAAACGATTCTTCAAAAGGAAGCATATCCGATTTTTCGTTTAGCCTATTTGAGTAAACCTGTCGTTCCGTTCACAGATGCGGATTTCGATGATATAGAATCGAAGTCGCTCAAGGCCAATAGTTTACGCGATGTCACTGGCTTGCTCATCGTGCATGATGATAAAATCCTCCAAGTTCTTGAAGGGCGCGAACAAGCCGTTCGTGAACTCTACGCAAAAATTGATGCGGATCCGCGGCATACGATCACAAAATTGGTGTGCGGTGTGGAAGATGAAGAGCGCATGTTACTCACGTGGAATATGGTCGTGCGAAAAATCTCCAACATCCCGCCTGAAATTTCAGAGCAGTATCTACAAATCTATTCGGAACTCCAGAATGCAACCGAGCTTAGCGAAGTCACTTTGGAACACATTGATCTTTTTAAAGTGATCTCTTTGTTTGCGGCTCTGCCGTAGTGCAGATGTAGATTTCATTAATCCATCAAATGTTGCTCGTTTGCGTCGCCTCGCTTGACTTGAGGCGATTGGTTTGATTAAAGTCGCCACGGCATTTATTATCTATGTTGCAGCGTATCATTAATGTTTTGCGGGCCTACATTCGGCAATTCATTTCCGGTGTGCGGGATGATGATCCGGAAATGCTTTTGGCGCAGCAACAAGAGAATTTGCGTAAGCAGATGGCATTGTTGCATCAGGCCTTAGTAGCGCGGGCCGGGGCGAGCGAAAAGTTACTAAGCATTACGAAACGTTTGCAGGGCGAGGAAGAATTGTTAAAAACCAGTGCGGCGAATTTTTTACAATCGGGACGTCATCGAGAGGCTGCCGAGACGGCGTTGCGTCTCCAGCGTGTGCGGCAGGATTTAGAGCAGGCGCAGACGCAGTGGCAAGAATCCGAGAGTCATTACAAAGAGTTGGTTGTCGTTCGGGATACAGCGATCAAGGCGTCGAATGAAAAAATGCAGGAATTGCGCAAGGATCTCGATGAATTACGGATGAAAAATAGCCTGGCCGATGCCTGTTTGCGGGCTGGAAATGTGGCGACGGAAATTGGCGGGAATACGATTTCGTTAGAGAAAATTCACGATCAAATCAAAAGCGAACTCGCCAAGGCCGATGGGCGTTCCTGGGCAGCGCATGATACACTTTTGCCTGCCGATTTTTCTGAACAACAAAAGCAACGTGAAGAACAAGAAGATTTGGCATTGGCGGTGCTAGCTCTCGAATTAGGTTTGCCCATAGCATCGGATCAAGCCGCCGAAGAAAAAACCTTGAACACTGCGACAACTCCCACAATGATACAGCCCTCATGAGTATTCAGGCCCTATTATTTCATCCCCTTCCCATGAAACGCGTGTGGGGAGGAAGGCAACTCGAAACCGTTTACCAACGCCCTTTGCCCGATGCCGATCCTTTTGGCGAATCGTGGGAAGTTGTGGATCGTGAGGATGCTCAGTCTTTTGTCACCGCAGGAGAATTTGCAGGGAAGAGTCTGAACGAGTTGTGGGCAAATCATCGAGAAATGATTTTCGGAGTCGGTCTGCCAGACAGTGAGCGATTTCCCATTCTTGTCAAAATTCTCGATGCGCGTGAAGACCTATCCATACAAGTTCATCCACCTGCTCACAAAGCGGAGGAATTACGTGGCGAGCCTAAGACGGAAATGTGGTACATTGCCGATGCTCTTCCTGGCGCGAAACTTTATGTTGGCTTGAAGGCGCACTCGAACCGCGAGGCATTTGCGAAAGCCATTGCTGATGGCACTGTGGCGGATCATGTTCATGAAATTCCTGTTTCAGCGGGGGATTCGATTTTTATTCCTTCGGGGCGTCTTCATGCCATCGGTGGTGGTTTGTTGATTTTCGAAATTCAGCAAAATTCTGATACGACATACCGCGTGTTTGACTGGAATCGTATGGGGCTAGATGGCAAAGCGCGCGAGCTTCACATTGAGCAATCGATGGCGAGCATCGACTTCAATGACGTTGAACCCAGTGCCAATCATCCGGCAGATTCCATCATAGCCTCATGCGAATTTTTCCAAGTGGAGCGAATCAATCTTGAACAGAATGAATCCATTGGCGGAACGCGAGCGGATCGATTTTGCCTACTCCACATCGTCAAGGGAGGGTTGCGCAGCACAGATGGAGCGATCTTTTCGGCTGGGCAAAGCATCTTGTTGCCGGTGAATGCGCCTGCACTGTTCGCGGAAAGTTCTACGGAACTTTTGAGAACGACCATGCCGTGATCGTTCTCGATTCGATCGCAGAAATTATCGATTATTTTACCTGATACTCCGCACGAACGATGGTGATGATGTCTTTTTCGTAGGAAGATGTGTCGTTGTTGCCTTCGGTGGAGGTCTCCGTTGAGTTGGCAGGGTTGATATTGATGATCCCCATGGAGGAATCCACGAGAGAACCAATGTTGGTATTTCCTGCGGAGCGGAGAATGTTTTCCGCGCGATTGCGGGCATCTTTCGCTGCTTCGGCGAGCATTTCTAGCTTCAATTCACCAAGCCGCGTGTAATAATACCGAGGAGCATGCGAGGTGACGAAGACATTTTGTTCGAGTAGCGAAGTAATCTCACGAGAAGCTTTTTCAATCAGTTGCACACTCGTGGAACTCACGGACACCACCTGATTGGCCGTAAATCCCGTAGAGACTCGTTTGCTTGAGCGCACGGCGACAGTGGTGCCTGGCAGAACTTTGTCCTCGTGCACGGTTT
>CAMAYN010000165.1 GCA_945862285.1 Akkermansia muciniphila
ATACAGCAAAATACCTTAGCGACTGCTCATCAGGCTTGATTCAATTTCAATCAAACATCACGCCCAACCAATCCAACATCGCAATGGCCAAGCCCATCGCACTTTGGTTTAGCAATCAAAAATCACAAACGCCAAAATCAAAAACCATCACGACACCACCCAGTTCTCAAGATTCTACTTTGCTCCAGTTTCAGCTACAATCTGCAATCTATAAGCTGCTACGGGGAGAAATGTCATTGCATCATGGTCAGTCGCCTCCGCCAAAACTGGATGCTACAGTGAAAGATGTAAGCACTTTTTTCCAAAATTCCATTACACGGCGCCAATGGGCGAATTTTGCGGAACGAATTTCTCAAGCTCCCTAAATTTGAAATCTTGTCATTTTTTCTTTCGATGCTAAGATTTTTGCATTCCTTTCGTTATCTATCGAGACATGCGATATTTATTTCCCATTTTTTTTGCATTTCTGTCACCTCTCATCGCTGAGGAGGCTGAATTATCGAAAAATGATTCGAATAATACCGAAGTATCTTCTACACAAAAAAATGAAGAGCCTGCGATTGTGCGCCTGCCCGACGGGATGATGAAAATCGGCGAAGTTACATTCGATCCCAAAAATCGACAAATTCGTGTTCCTTGCACGATTAATACTCTCGATGAATTGCTCGAATTTGCTCTCGTCCATGAAAACGGAAAAATTCACGAATCCCTGCTGGCTACAACCGCATCGCCTTTGCATATTCATCTTGCCATGAAAATGCTCCGCTACACGGCATCGGAGGAGTTGTATTTTATCGAGAAAGAAAAAGGCGTCTCCAGCGGAAAATTTCCTCAAGTTGCTCAAGAAATACGCAACGCTGCTCGCATTCAACTCTCTCTTGAATTTGTCAAACAGGAAAAAACTTTCAAACTACCGATTCGCGATCTCATCGTAAATACAGTCACGGAAACGACCATGCCAGAAGAAGATTGGATTTTTGGAGGCTCGTTCATGAGCGATGGAAAATTTTACGCGGAAACCAGCGGCGAGATCGCTTGTATTTTCGTATCTCGCGGCTCATTAATGTTATTTGCTGGAAAAGAAAATCAAAATGACGAAGTATGGATCGCGAATACGAAGCGTTTACCAGCAGTCGGATCGAAAGCTACCTTTATCATAGAACCAAAAGAAATTCCTAAAATCGATACTAAGAAACCATGAAGAACCAATTATTTACAGTGGCATTTGCCCTTCTCTCTGCGTCGGTCGTAGTAGCCGAAACACCGTCGCCCTACCTTTCCTTGCAAGAGGAAATGAAACAAGCCATCGCCCGCGGCAATGCCTGGCTGGCCACGCAACAAAAGGCAGAAGGTTATTGGGATGATCCACAAATTCCCGCTTTTACTGCTCTTGCGCTTACCGCCACTGTTCGCGACCCGAACCTTGCTCAGAACAAAGAGAAAGCTCCGTACATTAACAAAGGCTTCGATTGGCTAAGAGCACAACAAAAAGAAGATGGCGGTATCTACAACCGTGGCCTCTCGGTTTACAACACAGCAACGTCACTTACGGCATTAGTTGCTGCTCAGAACGAAGGATATGAAGCTGCTATTGTAAAAGCACGCAAACATCTCATCAACAACCAATGGGATACGGGTGAGAAAGGCGTCACAGATGGCGCGAACGATGGCGGCATCGGCTACGGGTCGAAAAATGATCGATCTGACATGTCCAATACCTATCTTGCCATCGAAGCCCTCACCCTATCGAAAAAAATTATCGAAGACGGAAAGCATGGAGATCAGCCAGATCTTGACTGGGGGGCTGCTGTGGATTTCCTTTCCCGTTGCCAAAACCTAGAAGAAACCAACAAGGGCGGGAATGCCTCCAACGACCCACAAAATAAAGGTGGATTTTTCTACGGCCCCAACGAGACTAAGGTAGAAGACGTAACGCCGCTGCCCAATGGGAAAGTTCCGCTTCGTTCCTATGGCTCGATGTCATACGTTGGTCTCCTTTCGATGCTCTATGCGAAGTTGAGTCCCGATGACCAACGCGTCAAAGCCGTCAAAGAATGGCTTGGAAGCAATTACACGCTCGAAGAGAACCCCGGACTTGGCCAGCAGGGTATGTATTATTATTACAACGCGATGGCAAAAGCCTTAGCTGCTACTGGCGAAAACAAACTCAAACTCGCCGATGGCAAAGAAATCGACTGGCGTAAGGAACTTTGTGAAAAACTCTTGACCACCCAAAATGCCGACGGATCATGGAAAAACAGCAATGGCCGTTGGATGGAAAGTAATCCCATTCTCACCACAGCCTACACAGTCATGGCTTTAGAGGCCATTTATTATTCCATTCCCCAACGCTAAGTCCTCGTTCTTCACTTATTTCATGCTCACCTACATTGCTCTAGGTTCCAATATAGGTGACAAGTTATTTTACTTACAGCAGGCGCGTCACAAACTGCGCAATCTTTCCACAGATCACATACTACGCCAGTCATCTGTTTATCAAACCAGCCCGATCGATTGTCTTGATGGCTCGCCCGATTTCCTCAACGCCGTCATCGCCATTGATTATGCTGGCACAGCTGAAGATCTTCTCGCCCAAACACAACTGATTGAAAACCAGCTAGACCGAACCCGCTTCGCCATCAACTCACCCCGCACCATCGACGTTGATATCCTGTGTTTTGGCGATCAATTGTTGTCGGAAAAAAAATTAGAACTGCCCCACCCTCGTATGCACTTACGTAGATTCGTCATAGAACCCCTCTGTGAAATCGCTCCAGACCTTAGAATTCCAGGGCTAAAATTCACCGCTGCGGAGTATTTGTGCGATCTTAAAGGAACGCAACGAATCGAGTTACATCGCAAAGATTGGTAAATTTTTCTCTATTTCATTTTTTTCCTCTATTTGTTCGATCCCAAATTCAACTGTAATTTTAATCTTTGTAACATCCACCTATGCAGCGTATTACCAGTGTTTTTTTTATTTTCCTCTGTTTCGCCAAAGCGGAACTGACTTTCGACAGCAAACTCAAGGAGCTACACGCTAGTGCCGACGCTACGGAATTAACCTGTGATTTTCATTTCGAAAATACGGGCACGAAAGTAGAGGAAATTCTTTCGCATGAAACAAACTGTACATGTATTGCAGCGCAGCTATCGGATGGAGGCAAACGCATCTACCAACCCGGTGAGAAAGGGACATTGCGTGCCGTTTTCTCCATGGGGAATTTTTCTGGCACGGTTGATAAGCAAGTCGTCATGCGTGTCAAGGCCGATGCAGGTGAATCGCCAAATTTGACGCTAACTGTTCGAATTCATATTCCCGTTCTCGTAAAACTTGATCAAAATACCGTGGAATGGGCCCTCGACGAAGCGAAAACACCGAAAGTCATCAAAGTGACCATGAATGATACCCAGCCCATCAAGATCACGAACGTCACCACATCTAACGCTGATTTCCTCGTCAGCTATAAGCCTATTACCGATGGCAAAGAATACGAAATTACCGTAACGCCAGCAAAGCCCGATGAGAAAACACCTGGCATAGCGGTAATCCGCATTGAGACAGATAGCACCAATGAAAAACAAAAAATTCAAATGGGGTTTGCCTTAATTCGTGCCAAAGTCCCTTCAAGCGCACCTGTTCCGACGGCGACAATCACCCCCAACGCCCCAACCACAAATCAGCCGTAGTTTTGATTCATGCGGCAAATCTTCCTCCAGTTTTTCGGGATTCTCGGCGTTGCTGCCATCGCCGCGTTGATGGCAAAACAATTTTCTACCATCCCTGTGGAAAAGGAACCGATCTGTGATCCCGCCAAACTGAAATCAGGAGAAATTTGCCTCGCAACCATTCAAGAAATCGGGATCTCGGAGGTGATCTGGGTCGACGCTCGCTCGCAAGATGATTGGCGTAAAAATGGCATTCGGGGTTCTTACTGGCTCAGTCATGAAAAGTTCGATGTTTCTCTGGCAGAGATTGCACCACGACTCATTGAAGGAAAACCAGTCGTCGTGTACTGCAACGCCATCGGTTGCAACACTAGCATAGAAATTGCTGAAAGAATCAAAAACTATCAGCTTGCCAAAGAAGTTCACGCGTTGCACGGAGGCTGGAAAACCCTCCTCCATGCAGGCTTGGTAAAAGGAAACGCTGAGCCTTAGAGCAACGAAGGCACACCGATACCAGTGTTCGTGTCGGCAGAATAATCAACCCCAGCAAGTCCGAAGCCAAATAACCGTAAGAAACTCGATTGGTATCCTTCAAAATCGGCGAGTTCCTTTAAGTTTTCTGTATTCACCACTTCCCATGCCTGGGCGACGGCAGATTGCACATCAGCCGACATTTCCCAATCATCAATGCGAATCCGACCCACATCATCGGCCTGTGGCGTGCCTGAGCATAGACGCTCACGGAAAAGCCGATCCATTTGTTCGATCGTATCTTCATGCGATCCTAGCGGCTTCATGACTTTGTACAATAACGAAATGTAAAGCGGCACCACGGGGATGGCCGAGCTTGCTTGCGTCACAAGTGCCTTATTGACAGAAACCCACGCTTTGCCACCGATGTGAGCTAGTTTGGCATCCAATTCCCGCTGGCAACGCTCTAAATCTTCTTTGGCTTTGCCGATTGTGCCATTTTTATAAATCGGCCATGTCACTTCCGGCCCGATGTAGGAATACGCTAAAGTCGTGGCATTCGGCGCAATCAGATTTTCTGCGAGCAGCGCATCGATCCACATTTGCCAATCTTCCCCACCCATCACAGCCACGGTTTGAGCGATGTCGTCACCTTCCGCGGCAGGCAATGTCACCTCATCCACCACGCCCGTGCTGGTATTAAGATTTTTATTCGTAAACGACTGACCAATCGGTTTTAACACAGATTTAAAAACCTCACCCGAAATAGGATGCGTACGGCGCGGCGAGGCCAAACTATAAATGATGCAATCCACTTGCCCCAGATCGGCCTTAATTGCCGCGATCACTTGCTGCTTCATTTCTGACGAAAAAGCATCGCCATTAAAAGATCGAGCATAGAGCTCATCAGCTAGTGCTTCACGCTCAAAGGCTGCCGAATTATACCACCCCGCCGTGCCGCAGCGCTCCGCCTCCCCCGGTTTTTCAAAAAACACCCCCATCGTTGCAGCTCCACAACCAAAGGCCGCGGCGATTCGTGATGACAGCCCGTAACCAGTCGATGATCCAATCACGAGAACTTTCTTCGGCCCATTCGCAATCGCTCCACGTCCTTTGACGACGGCAATTTGTTCGGCAACGTGTTTCGCGCAGCCATCAGGATGTGCTGTGGTGCATATAAATCCGCGAATTTTTGGAGTAACGATCATGGTAGAGAAAATCTATTCAGGTTGAGCTAGATGGCAAACATTCTTTTACGATATGTACGTGTTTGCACCAGAGATCGATAGGTTTTTTACTACTCTAGCAGTTCTCATAGCACGCACATTTCAGGAAATTATTTCAGTTTCCGCTATGGAGAAGCTCATCGAAAATCAAAACTTCCCTTCGATGATTTTCCGTGCACGATGCTGTTTATGCAGCCCCTTACCGCCGCAATCCTACCCGATTCGCCATCGAGCGATGAAATTTTAAGCGCGTTTCTCGACTGGATCACCGCCAGTGGACTCGAACCGTATGACCACCAAGAACAGGCCATTCTGGAGCTTTATAGCGGCAATCATGTCATCCTCAACACTCCGACAGGCTCGGGTAAAACTCTCGTCGCCCTCGCTTGGCAGTTCCGCGCGATCTGTCTAGGCCGTCGCTCCTATTACACCGTGCCGATCAAAGCCCTAGCGAATGAAAAATTTCTCTCGCTCTGTAAAATCTTCGGCCCAGAAAAAGTCGGGATGATCACCGGCGATGCCACCGTAAATGCCTCCGCGCCCGTCATTTGCTGCACCGCAGAAATCCTCGCCAACCTCGCCCTGCGTGAGGGCCATCTTGCCCGCGTGGACGATGTCATCATGGATGAATTTCACTATTACTCCGATCAAGAACGTGGCGGCGCCTGGCAAATTCCCTTACTCACCCTGCCGCAATCGCGCTTCCTGCTGATGTCCGCCACCCTCGGCGATACCACATTTTTTGAAGAGGCGCTCACGTCGCTCACACAGACGCCCACCGTGCTCATCCGCTCGGATCACCGCCCCGTGCCGCTCGCCTACGAATACAGCGAGACTCCCTTGGAAGAAAAAATCTCCGAACTCGTCGAGCAAAAGCAAGCCCCCATCTACCTCGTCCACTTCACCCAACTTTCTTGCGCTACCACAGCACAAAATTTACTAAGCACCAATTTCTGTAGCCGCGAGGAAAAGCAACAAATCGCCACCGAACTCGAAAACGCCAATTTTCGCAGCCCTTACGGGAAAGACATCGCCAAAATGCTCCGCCACGGCATCGGTATCCATCACGCCGGCTTGCTACCAAAGTATCGCGTCCTCGTAGAAAAACTCGCCCAAAAAAGTCTCCTCAAAGTCATCTGCGGCACAGACACCCTCGGCGTAGGCGTCAACGTCCCGATCCGCACCGTAATGTTCACCCAACTCTTCAAATACGACGGCACCAACTCAAAAACTCTCGCCGTGCGCGACTTTAAACAAATCGCCGGTCGCGCTGGCCGCCGTGGCTTCGATACCCAAGGCACTGTCATTTGCCAAGCACCCGAGCACATCATCGAAAACCTCCGCCTCGCGCAAAAGGCTGAAAAATCCGGCAAAAAAAGCTTCGTCAAACGCAAACCACCCGAAAAAGGCTTCGTCCCATGGGATGAGAAAGCCTTCCGCCGCTTGATCGATTCCCCACCAGAAAAACTCTCATCGCGCTTCCAAATCCATCACTCCACATTACTCAACGTCCTCTCCCGATCTTTCGAAGACGGCTGCCGTGCGATGCAAAAAATCATCCGTCTCTGCCACGAGACCCCACAAAAAAAGAAAGCCCTGCGCAAACGCGCTTTCCAACTCTTCCGCGGCCTGCTCGAAGGGAAAATCCTCCGCATCATCCCACCCGCCGAACGCAAAAACGGTGTAAAAGTCGCCCTCAACATCGGCCTACAAGAGGATTTCTCCATGAACCAAGCGCTCGGACTTTGGCTCATCGATGCCATACCGCAGCTCGATGCCGCCGCCCCCGATCACTGCCTCAACGTCATTTCCCTCATCGAGGCCATTTTAGAAAATCCCGATGTCATCCTCCGCAAACAACTCGATGCCCGAAAAACCCAACTCATCGCCGAATGGAAAAACGAAGGCATCGAATTCGATAAACGCATGGAACTGCTGGAAGAAGTCGAATGGCCCAAGCCCGGAAAAGATTTCATCTACGATACCTACAACGCCTACGTCATCGATCGCCCGTGGATGAAAGAAGCCAGCGTCCGCCCCAAATGCATCGCCCGCGAAATGTTTGAAAATTGGCAATCCTTTGAAGACTACGTCAAAACCTATGGCATCGAACGCAGCGAGGCCGTGCTCCTTCGCCACATTTCCGAGGTGTACAAAGTGCTCTCCCAAACCGTGCCGCCGAGCATGAAAAATGCCGACCTCATCGAGGCCGAACACTTCTTCGGCGACATTCTCCGCAGCGTCGATTCCAGCCTCATTGACGAATGGGAAGCCCTGCGCAACCCCGACTACCTACCAACCGAGAAACAACCCACCAGTGCACTTGCTCCCGTCGCCTTCACCCGTGCCAAAGCCGCATTCCTCCGCGCCGTCCGCGCCGCCATCTTCGATTTCATCAAATCCCTTGCCCAAGAAAATCTCACCGACTGCCTCGCCGCCATCGAAACCTCAGATGCCG